>CAMTVX010000072.1:0-23905 GCA_947085295.1 uncultured Alphaproteobacteria bacterium
AGCAAAATCCCTCTGCCCAATCATCAGACCGTGTGGTCAGGCGATGTGAAACAGACATTGAGCCCCGGCAACCCGATTACCCTGCAATGGGATAATGGCGAAGGCCTGAAATTCACGCGCGTGATCGCAGTGGATCAACATTATCTATTTACCGTCACCGAGAAAGTTGAAAACAGCGGCGCTGCGCCTGTCAGCCTGATGCCCTATGGTTTGGTGTCGCGTCATTACACGCCAACTGTTGCGGGCTATTATATTCTGCATGAAGGCCTGCTGGGTGTGCTGGGTGGTGCGCTGAATGAAATTACCTATGAAGATATCCGCGAAACTCCGTCCGCAAAAATCCAGGGTACCGGCGGCTGGCTGGGCATCACCGATAAATACTGGCTGGTGTCGCTTATCCCCGATCAGGCCGCAGATTTCGCGGGCAGCTTTTCCTATAATCCGATCGGAGGGCGCGACCGCTATCAGGCCGATTATCTGCGCGCGGCAATTACGATTGCGCCGGGCAGCAGCACCGAGATTACCAATCGGCTGTTTGCGGGCGCCAAAAAGGTCAGCCTGATTGATGCGTATGAAGACCAATTTTCCATCACGCTGTTTGACCGCTCCATTGACTGGGGCTGGTTTTATTTTCTGACCAAACCGTTGTTTGTGGTGATTGACTGGTTCTACACACTTACCGGGAACTTTGGCATTGCCATCATTCTGCTGACCATTACTGTCAAGGCGGCGTTTTTCCCGCTGGCCAATAAATCCTATGTGGCCATGAGCAAGATGAAAAAGCTGCAACCGCTGATGCTGGAAATCCGGGAAAAATTCCCCGATGACAAAGTGCGCCAGCAACAGGAAATGATGGATCTTTACAAGCGCGAAAAGGCCAACCCGCTGTCGGGTTGCCTGCCGATGCTGGTGCAGATACCGGTGTTTTTCGCACTGTACAAGGTGTTGTTCGTCACGATTGAGATGCGCCACGCGCCATTTTTCGGCTGGATCCACGATCTGGCCGCGCCCGATCCCACCAGTCTGTTCAACCTGTTCGGGCTTATCCCCTGGACGCCGCCGGCGTTCCTGCTGATCGGCCTGTGGCCAATTCTGATGGGCATCAGCATGTGGATGCAGCAACGTCTGAACCCCGCACCCACCGATCCGGTGCAGGAAAAAGTCTTTATGTGGATGCCGGTATTTTTCACGTTTTTGCTGGGCACGTTCCCGGCGGGGCTGGTGATTTACTGGACCGTCAATAACGTTCTGTCGATTATTCAGCAGGCGCTGATTATGAAACGCGAAGGCGCGGAGGTTAGCTTCCGTTGGTGACGGAGCCGTTATTTACAACGAATCAAACGCCGGAATTTGAACCTGATGTGATCGAGGCAGGCCGGGTGCTGTTCGCGGGCGAATGCACATTTGTGCGTGGCGTCGTGGCGATTGACCAGATGCCCGATACGGACATGCCGGAAGTCGCCTTTGCCGGGCGTTCCAATGTTGGCAAGTCCAGCCTGATCAACGCACTGACCAACCGCAAGACGCTGGCGCGCACCTCCAACACACCGGGCCGCACGCGCGAGATCAATTTCTTTGATCTGGCGGGCCGCCTGATGCTGGCCGACCTACCCGGCTATGGCTATGCCCGCGTGCCCAAGGCGCAGGTCGAAGTCTGGACCCGGCTGGTGAACACTTATCTGCGTGGTCGTCCCACATTGCGGCGTGCCTGCGTGCTGATCGATGCGCGTCACGGCGTCAAGGAATCCGATGTCGAAGTCATGAAAATGCTGGACGCGGCGGCGGTGTCCTATCAAATCGTCCTGACCAAGGCCGACAAGGTAAAAACCGCCGATCTGGCCAACTGCCTGGAACGCACAAAAGCCCTGTTGCGCACGCATGTCGCCGCGCACCCCGATGTACACGTCACCTCGTCCGAAAAAGGCGATGGAATCGCAGAATTACGCGCCGCACTGGGCGAGTTGGGTGCGAAGAAGGCGACATAGACCAATCGGCGCTTCTGAATTTAGGCGTATTAAGTGGCAGATAAAGGGAAAGCACTCAATTTAGGCTATCCCAACAACCTATTGTCATTCATACCGTCTGCATAAACCGGCTGCCGGAAGCGGGCGGGTTTTCGGGCGGGCCAGCAAAGCATTGTGCGATTGCCATCCATTGCGTTGCGGTCGGTCCATGTAATTTCAGGTTAGTGTCGGAAATGTTGCGCACCTGTGTTGTCACCTGACAGAATTCTGTTGCGCTGCCTTCAATCAGATTTTCTTCGGATTCCGCAAACCACTGCCAGATTGCGCCCGACGGCAAAGTTAGACGGACATGGGGTGGCGCATCTGGAACCCGCAGGCCGCGAATTGAAAAGCACCAGCCAAACGTATTAATGCCAAGCATCGCGATATCCTTTATCCGGTCGGCGTCACTCCGTTGCAGGCCCAGCATGTCATATATGGCCTGGCTATGCGCCCATGTTTCCATATGCCGCGCCGTGATGCTGGATCGCACGCTCATGTCCGGCCCCACCCATTTCACACGATGTTTGGGATCGGCCATCGCAAAGCGCGCGGACATTTCGGTATAAAACCCATGCCATGCTTGCAGCAATGCGCGCCCGGCTACCCCGCGCCGCCAGGCTTTTTCGAACGCCAATATGGTTTGGCCTGCACGCAAGGCGGCCTCAAGCTGTGTGCGCATGGTATTAAATGTCGGCACATCGTTCAGTCCCGCATCCGCCGCGACATTCCAGGTATGCAGATGGCCAAGGATGTCATTGATCGTCCAGCCCTTGAATTGGCCCGGCTGATCAAAGTCTGAATCACTTAATGGTGCCAATATTTCGTAGAGGGCGTCGCTTTCCGCGCAAAAATTCACCGGCTGTTCAAACATACGGGTTTGATTTCCCTTTTGGTGACTGATTCCCGAGATTTTAGACAGCTTCTCGCATTGAAACAAATATTACACAATTTGTTGATCTTCGTACCGCCCTTAACATCATCGGTGATTCAAGAATCGTCCCTGCTTCAGTGTAAAACTTAAATAAACCAGCAGACCATAGGAAGATGGCAGGGCTATTGCATATGAATGTTTTTCTTTTCCTTCTCCCCTTGTGAGAGAAGGCCAGGACCCGCTGCGCCAGCGCCTGCGTGGCGCGTGAGGGGTGCGCGCATTTATGCGCGAAAAAAATTTCATATGCGATGCTTCGCTCGCGATGACGATGAAGGATGGACAACCCTAATGTCGTCCCACTTTAGCGTTCTTCATCCGCCATTGCGATGGGACCAAACCAACCAAGGTTGTGGCTGATTTTTTCTGCTGTTTCCAGTATGGCGCGCACGCAGGCGGCATCTGTTTCCAGTGGTTCGCCCGCCCGGGCAATCAGACTGATCACCCCTGCTGCTTCTCCCTGACTGTCCAGTACCGGCGCGCCAATCGCACACAATCCGGGAATCACTGTGCCAGAAACACCTGCAAAACCCCTGGCGCGTATTTTTTTTCGAATGTCGTGGCGCATGGATTCCAGGGTTTCGCCCGGTTGATGTGGCAGATTAATCCATTCCCGCTTTGCCATTTCTTCGGTAACACGAACTGGCATATAGGATAGGTAAATATGACCTGCCGCCGAGACCAGAAGCGGCAACACTGATCCTAGGCCAAGTGAGGTAACAATTCTTTGGCGACCATTCACCCAGCGGATAATCGTTGGTCCGCCGTCCGCCCATACCGTCATCAGGCCTGTGCGCCCCGTTGTCTCGACCAGCAGATCCAACCCTTCGGTGGCGCGCGCCGTTACATCAATTTGCCCAAGCGCCGCCAGTCCAACCCGCAGGGCCATTGGGCCAAGACTGTATTTCGAAGTAACTGGGTCCTGACGCACAAAGCCGGTATTCACATAGGCCAGCAGATAGCGATAGGCCTGACTGCGTGACATGCCGGTGGCGGCAGAAACATCACGAAGAGCGATACTGCCCTGCGCCTCGACAAGCGCCTTGAGCACCTCAACGCCTGCTTCGACAGACTGGATGCTTTTTCGCAGCTTTTCTTTTGGCTCTGTGTCGTCCTCAGCGTGCAATACTGGCATATCTTGCATAAATCTGTTCCACTTTGAGTGCTTTTTTGATCCGCCCACAGAGATTGGGCCAATTAATACAATCTGTCTGAATAAAATTATACCTAATTTCAATCCGTAGAAGTCGGATTACCCGCTGTCACCAGCATCAGGTCCGAGAGGGGGTATAGCCGGCAGGCCAGGGCATAATCCTGTGACACATCCTGGGCAGTAAGATACGCATCGCTCATCCTGCCGGTTTTATATTCACCTTGCAGTATTCTGACGCGGCAATGTCATTCTGCCGCTTTTGCAGCCGCCGCCGATTGCGCTTTGGTAACCCCTGCAACGGCAAAATGAGCAGCCGGAACCTCGCGAATAATCACGCGGATAGAATCGCGTGGTGCATTCAGGGCGCGCTCTGCCCCGTCAGTCAGTTCGGTAATAAGCCGGTTTTTATCGGCTGGCGTACGACCCTCCAGCAAGGTAACATCAATAATCGGCATATTCGGCTCCCTAGGTTACGGATATACTGACAAATCCAAGATTTTGCAGCGTTGCGCGCACGGTTTCACCGGGTGAAAGCGTGTGCGCCGCCGTGATCCCGCCGGACATGACAATATCGCCGGGATGCAGTGTTTCACCAGCTTGCGCTGCCAGCCACGCAGCAGCGACGAGCGCGCGCACCGGATTACCCAGAATAGCAGCGGTCGATGCGGTTTCAATGACCTTGCCATTCACCTCCAGCACGACGCCAAGATTGGTGAGATCCTGTGTCGGGCGGCACCATGTTCCAACCACCAATCCGGTAGCCGACGAATTGTCCGCCACAACATCATTGAGGGTGAATTTGAAATCCTTGTACCGGCTGTCGATCAGTTCCATCGCGGGCGCCACGCCATCCACCGCCGCCATCGCCTGTGCCGCCGTGACTTTTCCCGACAAGGGTTTGCCGATCAGGAAGGCCAGTTCCGGCTCAAGACGCGGATGAATATAGGCGTCGCGGACAAGCAAGCCACCTTCCTCCAGCACCATGGCATCGGTCAGGCGTCCCCAGGACATTTCATTGACGCCGACCTGCAACATTTTCGCGCGGCTGGTCAGCCCCATTTTCATGCCGATGCGCCGTTCGCCACGTTGCAGGCGGCGATGCACCAGCAAGGACTGGATGGCATAGGCGTCCGCCAAACTCAACGCGGGATGCTCAATCGTAATTTGTGGCGTCGCCGTCCGATTGAGCATCGCATTATCAAGACGTTCCGCAAGGCCTGCATGCAGCACATTCATAACGTACTATTCTCCAGCTTCAAAAATTGCCCGCACAGAACCGAGCCCATTGATACGTGCTTCCATTACGTCACCGGCTTTTACAGTTGCCATCGGCCCCAGGGCGCCGGTTAAAATGACATCGCCCTCGCGGAACGGCCGCCCTTCGCGCGCCATCACCTGCGCCAGCCACAGTGCTGCACTCACGGGATTGCCCAGACAGGCAACGCCAGCGCCCACCGAAAGCTGTTCTCCCTGACACTCCATCACCATGCCGCAATAGCGCAGATCAATATTTTCAAGTTTGCGGGGTTCGGCGCCCAGCACAAATACGCCCCCCGATGCATTATCGGCAATCGTATCCCAGACGCGAATATCCCAGTTGGCGATACGGCTGGCCACCACCTCTATGGCGGGGACCGCATACTCTATGGCAACCAGCATCTCGGCCATCGTGATGTCCGGGCGGTCCAGATCGCGGCCAATGATCATGGCAATTTCAGCTTCTACCTTTGGCTGCAAAACTTTTTTCAGGCTGATCGGTTGCCCTTCGGGAACATCCATATCGGCAAACAGCATGCCATAATCCGGTTGATCAACGCCCAATTGTTTTTGCACCGAAATCGAGGTCAGCCCTGCCTTGCGTCCAACCAGGCGGCGGCCCTGAGACAGCCAGTATTCGGTGTTGGTGTTCTGCACCGCATAAGCGCCATCCACACCCCCCGCAGAAATCATATCGCGGATGGGTGGACAGGGGGTCGCAGTTTCCTGCGCACGGCGCAAAATCCCGGCCGCTTTTTCAATCACACTGGGGTCGAGTTTTGTTGTCATGGTTTCACACACATATTTTCAGTTTCCAATGTTTTCAGTATCGCATGGCAGTGATTGCAGCCAGTCACCGCCATGTTTTATCTCCCGTCTTTATGTGTCAACCGGCCAGACCGTTTTTAATAAAGGCCGCAACCAGACGATTGAATGTAGCCATGCGTTCGATCTGAACCCAGTGGCCGCAATCGCCAAAGTGAACCGCGTCGGCGCGTTTGATCAGCCTGTTCAACTGAACGGAAACATCCAGCGGAATGACCTGATCTTCCTTGCCGTGCAGGATCAGCACTTCGTGTGGCAGGGCGGCAACTTTCGCCGGATCGCTGGCCAGCATGGTAATGTGTTTCTGACGTGGCGTCTCGCCAAACATGGCGGAATAGGCCTCAAACACACCGGGTCGTATACTGGCCTCGTAGCGCGATTTGATCAGATCATCGGTAAGGCGCGACTGATCGTTGGCAAGATACTGCACCGAACGCTTCATGTTCTCGAATGAGGGCGTATAGCCCCAGACATAATCCAGCGCCTCGGTGATGGGAAACGAAAGTCCCGCCGCCCCCATCAGAACCGCGCGGTCCACCCTGTCAGGATGCGCAATCATAAACGCCAGGGTCAATGCACCGCCAAACGAATTGCCGACGAAGGATACCTTGTCCAGCTTCAACGCATCCAGAAATCCGGCCAGATGGCGAACCCATACGCCGACATCGCGGATCGGTTCCTTTGGCCATTCGGTATAGCCAAAGCCCAGCATGTCCGGCGCCAGCACGCGAAAGCTTTCACCAAGCACCGGCATGTTCAGCCGCCAGTTTGCATAGGCCGAAACACCAGGCCCGGAACCGTGGATCAGCACCAGTGGCGCGCCCGCCCCTACATCGTGGTAATTCGTCTTGACGCCGCCCGCGACGATGTTTTTTCCAATTTCGGGTTGTTCCATGTTTAATTCTCCTGAATATTTAAGCGGCCTTATGCCATGCGCAATACGGCCTTGATGGCCTTGATGGTTTTTTCTGTATCATGCACCGCCTGATTGACCTGATCGAAATCATACACCGTACACAGACGATCAAACCTGGGCTTTTATAGCTCTCGGTCCTAACATCTGTGGAGCCAGGCAGTGAAATTTGGCCGGTGTCGGGCATCAGGCTGTCTCCTTCAGGAAGCCCAAACCTGCGCCCAGTGAACCCGCTGTGCACATGGCGCTCAACATCATCGCGGGATCGGCAATACCTTTGCCCACAATGTCATACGCGGTGCCATGCGCCACTGTCATGTTGAGATATGGCGGTCCAATGATGATGGCGCAATTGCCGGAAAATCCCCAGGTCTTGATGGCGATATGGCCCTGATCATGATACATGGCCAGCACCACATCATATTTGCCCTCAACGCACTGACGGAACACGGCATCAGGACTGGTCGGGCCTTCCACATTAATCCCTGCTGATTTTGCGCGGCTGACGGCAGGCACCAGTGCTCTGGTATCTTCTTCGCCCATGGCGTGGGGGTTAAGGCCCGCCACAATGATGCGCGGCTGGGTGATGCCCCATTTGCGCAAGGTGGCGTCAAGCGTTTGTATCGCTGATAGCGCCAGATCTTCTGTGATGACCTCACATACTTTACGCAGCGGCATATGATCCGTCAGATGCATTACCCGTAGCGGCCCGGACATCAAAAACAGATAGCTTTCACCAGGATTAATCGGGATAACGGCATCCAGTTTTTTGGCCATTTTCAGCGAAATGGAACTGATAGGCGCAAATACCGAAGCTGCCGCTTTGCCGCTTTGCGCCAGCGCATTGGCCTCTCTCATCCAGGCGGCACTGGCCAGACCGCCTGCCTCTGTATCCTTGCCCATGATGATATCTTCGGGCTTGATCGCGCCCGAATCCATGATGTCGATAATTTCGGGCGTATCGCTCATTTCATCCAGGCTGGTGATGACACGCAGCCTTGCCTTAACACCCGCAATTTCAATGCCCCGTTGCATGGCGTGCTGACTGCCGATCAGAACCGGACGCGATAGCTTGTGCACCTCGCCAGTCGCCCAGGCTTTGGCAACAATTTCAGGTCCAACACCAGCCGGTTCGCCGATGCTGGTAGCAATGATGGGACGAATATTGGGCTTGCTTGACATGTTAGTCTCCGTTTGTTGGATCGACTGCTCCGTTCCCGGGACGGATATCAGATCATATAAAAATCAAGAACCGTATTTGCGATGTCATTCAAAACATAGGTTTTACGTTTCGAAATGCGCCAGCTATCGCCATTCGGTTTCAACTCATATTCCGCCCAGCCGTAATAGGTGATGGTGGTGTTTTCCTTATAGGAATTCACCGTCCAGTTGGTTCGCGCATACATGCAATCGCCACGCGCCTCAATCTGCAACAATTGCAACACATGTGAGGTGCGCGCAGGCGCGTCTGACGCGGATGCGGATCGCCCGGTGCGAATACGGAATACGCGATCCTCAAGCCCGCCGCGATTGGGATAATATATCAGGGATATTTCGCGCTGTGGGTCGATTGTTGGTTTATCGTCATCATCCCAGGCTGGCACCCAATACTCTGTATCTTCCGTATACAGATCAATCCAGGCGTCCCAGTTTTTGGTGTCCAGATATAGCGCCTCCAGCCCCAAAAATCTGGAAATTGAACTCCATTGATCACTATTCATGCTCATATCCCCGCAAGTTCCCGGGCCAGCGCGCCATTCATCCGCTCAAGCCAGTCTTCATGAATGGTAAGGTACAGGCCCTCATCGGCTTTCTCAACGCCGGTCATTACAGCGTCAAACCCCAGAATCTGGCCATCTTCATTGACGCCCTTGATCCAGCGGCCAGCTCCGCGCGACATGTCGCTATAACGCGCGGTACGCCCTTTGAATCCGATCTGGCAATTATTAAACTCTGTCAGATCGTCGGGGGTGGCCATGCCACTGGCGTTGAAGAAATCCTCATATTGCCGAATACGCAGTGCACGCGCACGGTCGCTTTCGCCAACCGGCGCGATACAATAGGTGATGATTTCGGTTTCATCCACAGAGATCGGACGGATGATGCGAATTTGCGTACTGGTCTGATCCATCAAAAACACATTGGGAAACAGCAGCATGTTGCGCAATCGATTGCACATCCAATAGGTGCGCTGTGGCCCATATTTTTTCTGATAGTCCTCGTAGAATTCGTAATTCGGGCGATCCTTGTAATTGCTGTAATCAAGCCACAAAACCGTATGGCCGTGATCAAAGGCAAAGAATCCGCCGCCGCCTCTGTTGAGGGTCGTCAGATCAATTACCTTGGTATCGTTTATAGAATCGCCCGCAGCGCGGCGCATCACCGTCATCATATAATTGCCGTGCACGGCGCCAACGTGATAGCCATCAAGGCCGTTTTCAGCCTGCAATTTCCAGTTGCCCTTGTAGGTGTACCTGGTAACCCCACGCAGTATTTCATGTTTTCCGGTCGGTGATTGATCCACAAACAGATCAATAAATGTCTTTGATCCGGCCAGATATTCGTTCAGAGGCAGAACGTCAGGGTTGAGACTGGCGAAAATAAAGCCGCGATAAGATTCGACCCGCGCGACCGGGCGCAGGCCAAAATTCTTGCGGTCAAAATCATCCGGGTAAGCGCCATCCTTTTCATCGGTTACATTTACCAGCGCGCCCTTGCTGTCATAACACCAGCCATGAAAGCCGCAGGCGAAGATTTTTTTATTGCCCGATTTTTCACGACACACCCTGGCGCCGCGATGCGAACAGACATTCAAAAAACCACCGATCTCGCCATTGGCGTTACGGGTTAACACCACCGGCTGTCGGCCGATATTGGTGGTTAGAAAGTCATGCGGGTTAGCAATCTGGCTTTCGTGAGCGACAAATATCCAGTTGCCCTCAAAAATATATTTCATCTCCAGTTCAAAAATCGTCTCATCGAGAAACACATCACGATCGAGCTTGTATTCATTTTTGACGGGATCGTTGACAATCAAACCTGAAATCCGATCCTTCAGATGATGTAATTTATCCGCTGTGAGCGTGGTATCGGCCATGTCCGATTCCTTCCTGAATTTGTCCATTCATCATGTATGGACCCTGTTCTATGTAGGTTTTTGGTGCAACCTCTTCTTTGACCAAAGATTAACAGGCCGCAGTCATTAGATGCAACACGTTTCGCATAGCGCAATAAATCTCTTTCACTGACCGCTGACTAGCGATACATTCCTGTTAAATCGAAGATCCACTTTGGATAGGGAGAAAAGCATATGGCACAGGTCACAGAACTTGGTTATTTGGGAATTTCGGTCAGTGATGCGCAGGCATGGAGGACATATGCCGGCGAAGTCGTGGGCACAGAAGCCAAGGGGTACGGCCTTGACATAGATCTTGGCTGAAGGAGCAGGCATGTTGATTAAACTTTGTCAGACCACAGAAGTGTCTGAGGGTAAGCCGGTTGCTGTTAATGTAGCTGATTTACCGCCATTAGCTGTGTATCAGATCGGTGACGATTATTTCGTCACCGATAATATGTGCACCCACGGAAATGCAATGCTCTCGGATGGCTATCAGGAAGGCGATATTATCGAATGTCCGTTTCATGGCGGCAGCTTTGATATTCGCACCGGCGCGTCCAAAGCGTTTCCATGTCAGGTTGCTGTGACTATCTACCCGGTTGTGATTGAGAACGGGCATATCGCAATAAAATCGCCATAAGAAAACTGAACCTGGAGTGTGTTTCGTGCGTCTGGAGAATCGGCCTAAAGCTGATATGAATTTCCACGTCCTTTCTGGGCGCAGGTCGCAGAGATTTCACAGATCGTAACGGCGAAATATATCGGCCTCAATGCACTGCTGCTTGATCTGATGCTGACCAAGGGCCGTATCAGATTGCTGCCGATAGATTTTGACTATTATGCGGCCGCGCGTATGGACCACCCATCTTAAACCTCGTTCCGCTGAGCCCGAAATTTGCCATTCTAACAGCCTACTGAGTAGTATATACAACAGCACCGCGCTATCGTTGCAATGCGTTCCACACCATGCAACATTTTATGCCGTGGGCGTGAGTTCGGGTATGAAGTTCTCAATCACTACACCCAGACCAAGTCTGTTGTGATCAACATGGAAGACGGCCTGGTTGGCATGTACGCGCAATAGGCTTTTATTCTAATCACGGGCCGCAGTGGCGTTGACTGCGGTCCTCGCGTTTTTATTCAAAGGAGATTTCGATGGGACAGCTTGATGGACAGGTCGCACTCGTTACAGGTGGTGGATCAGGAATAGGCGCGGCTGTAGTGGCGCGCTATCTGGAAGAAGGCGCGAAACTGGGCGTAATGGTGCGCGATCAGGCGCAGGCCGACGCCGTTGTCAGGGCGCACAAGGGCGTCGCCGTAACGATTGGTGACGTGCGTCTGCTTGCAGATAATGAAAAGGCGGTTGCGGCCACGGTTGCCGCGCATGGCAAGCTGGATGTGTTTGTTGGCAATGCCGGCATCTGGGATTTTATGGCGTCTCTTTCAGACACACCACGCGAAAAGCTTGCTGACATGTGTGATGAAATATTTTCCATCAATGTAAAAGGCTATTTGCTGGGCGCGTGCGCCGCGCTGCCTGAGTTGCGCAAGACCAAAGGCTGCATGGTTTTTACCGCATCGACCTCCAGCTTTTATACCGGCGGTGGCGGGCCAATTTATGTGGCAGCAAAACATGCGGTGCTGGGATTGATCCGACAGCTGGCGCATGAATTGACCCCCGACATACGGGTGAATGGCGTTGGGCCAGGCGGCACCATGACACCACTGACCGGCAGCGCAGTTGGCGGGCAAGGCAATATGCAATTATCCGCGATGCCGGGTATCGATGTGATGATCGCCAAGACAACGCCGCTTGGCTTTATCTCCAAACCGGAAAATCATACCGGTCATTACGTACTGCTCGCGTCCCGGCGCGATGGCGCCTACACCACGGGCACAGTGTTTATGAGTGACGGCGGTATTGGTATTGGCCGTCGCGCGCAATAGGAGTTGAAATAGACATGCCACAAGATATTCAGCAGAAAATTCTGGATAGCCAGTTTCTCACCTTTGGTCCCGCTGGCCTTCTGGACAATGACGACGCCGACAATCTGGCCCGGCGATTATCCGCCCGGGATGCTGCTGCATTTTCTTGCACCGTTTCGGGATAGGGATATCATCAATGGGTAACGCCATTTATTATTCCCTTGAAACAGGAAGCAGTTTTCATGAAATCCCTTCTGATTGCCAATCGCGGCGAGATCGCGATCCGTATCGCGCGCGCCGCTGCGGAACTGGGTATCCACACTGTCTCTGTTTATTCCATCGATGATGCGCAATCCCTGCATGTGCGCAAAACCGATGCCAGCGTTGCGCTTGGCGCTTCTGGGCCGGCGGCTTATCTGAACATTGCGGGCATTATTGCTGCCGCACAGCAAACCGGCTGCGACGCGATCCATCCCGGCTATGGCTTTCTGAGCGAGAACGCGGCATTTGCGCGCGCATGCCATGTCGCGGGATTGATTTTTGTAGGGCCACATCCAGACACGCTGCAATTGTTTGGCGATAAATCCGGCGCAAAAAAACTGGCGCGCGATTGTGGGGTGCCGATAGCCGATGGCGTCAGCGGCCCCGCCAGCGTAACTGACATTGCAGCATATTTGACCGGTCTAGGGCCAGAAGGCGCGGTGATGATCAAGGCCGTCGCCGGTGGCGGCGGGCGCGGCATGCGGGTCGTTACAACAGCTTCTGAAATTGCGGACGCGCATGCGCGATGCCAATCCGAGGCGCTGGCGTTTTTTGGCAGTGCCGATGTCTATGCCGAACGTCTATTGCGTGCGCCGCGTCACATCGAAGTACAGATCATCGGTGATGGCAGTGGCGCCGTCAGCCATGTGTGGGAACGTGAATGCACGTTGCAACGCCGCCATCAGAAGCTGGTCGAAATTGCCCCCAGCCCCGGTCTTGCGCCGGATATGCGTATGCGAATTCTGGATGCGGCGGTCCGCATGGCAGCGCGGGTGCGCTATCGCGGACTGGGCACGTTCGAATTTCTGGTTGAAGGGAATGAATTTATTTTTATTGAATGTAATGCCCGCCTGCAAGTCGAACATACCGTAACCGAAGAAGTCACCGGCATTGATCTGGTGGTAGCGCAATTGCAGATCGTATCGGGAAAAACCCTTGCCGCTTTGGGATTGACGCAGGAACGCATTCCCCTGCCCGCCGGTTATGCGATGCAGTTGCGCGTCAACATGGAAACCATGAGCCCCACCGGACAGGCTCAGCCCACAGGTGGAATTTTACGCGTTTTTGAGCCGCCGTCCGGGCGCGGCATCCGAGTGGATAGTTTCGGTTACGCAGGATATGCCACCAGCGCGAGCTTTGATTCCCTACTGGCCAAACTGGTTGTGCATCTGGTGTCGCCAAATTTTTCCGATACTGTGGCAAAAGCCTATCGCGCTTTGTGTGAATTTCGCATTGAAGGCGTGGCGACAAATATCGGATTTTTGTGCAATCTGTTGCGCCATCCTGACGTGATCGCCAATCAGGTTACCACAACTTTTATTGAAGATCGCATCAGTGAGCTGTTCACCGTTAATGATGCGCCACATCGTGATCTGTTTTTTGCGAATACGGCCAGTGCTTCTCAAACGCATAATGCCGCTATCACAGCGCCATCCGGAACGGTGGCTATCGCCGCGCCAATGTCCGCGCGAATTGTTAGTGTCGACGTAACGCCTGGACAACAGGTCAGACGTGGCCAGCAGGTCGCAGTGATTGAGGCGATGAAAGCCGAACTGGTCATTAACGCGCATGTTGCGGGCGTCGTGCAGCAGATCGTGGCTGTTGCTGGTGAGCAGATTTTCGATGGTCATCCCCTGCTGTTTATCGCGCCGATTGTTCTTGCAGGGTCCGAAGACGATGCCATTGCCGAAGTGGATCTGGATGAAATTCGTCCTGATCTGGCCGAGGTGATTGCCCGCCACGCAATATTAATGGATGACGCGCGCCCCGAAGCGGTAGCGCGCCGCCGCAAAACCAATAGTCGCACCGCGCGGGAAAACATTGATGATCTGGTGGACCCGGACAGCTTCGTCGAATATGGCGGGTTGATTCTTGCGATGCAACGCTCACGGCGCAGTGTCGAGGAATTAATAAAGGTGAGTCCTGCGGATGGTTTTGTTTCCGGCATGGCCCGCGTCAATGGTGAATTTTTCGATGACGAGAAAGCCCGCGCCATGGTGCTGGCCTACGACTATTCCGTGTTTGCAGGCACCCAGGGTTTTATGGCGCACCGCAAAAAGGACCGGATGTTCGAGTTGGCCTATAAACTGCGCGTGCCACTTATCCTTTTCAGCGAAGGTGGCGGTGGACGCCCTGGCGATAATGATTATGTTGGATCCGGCGCATTGGAGCTGCGCAGTTTCTGGCACTTTGCCCGTTTAAGCGGACTGGTGCCGATGATCGGCATTAATTCAGGGCGGTGTTTTGCCGGCAATGCCGCTTTGCTGGGATGCTGCGACGTGATCATCGCCACCAAAAATTCCAACATCGGCATGGCCGGTCCCGCAATGATCGAAGGGGGTGGTCTGGGGGTGTTCACGCCCGAAGATATTGGCCCCGTATCCGTTCAGGAACCCAATGGGGTGATTGATATCCTGGTCGAGGATGAGGCGGAGGCGGTTGTCGTCGCCAAAAAATATCTGTCCTATTTTCAGGGACGCATTGCTGATTGGACATGCGCGGATCAACGCCTGTTACGACCGCTGGTGCCGGAAAACCGGCTGCGCGCCTATGATTACCGCGCCGTTCTGAATACATTGGCAGATACAGGATCGGTACTGGAATTGCGCAGGAATTTTGGCGTCGGCATGCTGACCGCTTTCGCGCGCGTAGAAGGAAGGCCGATCGGGGTCATTGCGAATAACCCTCTGCATCTGGGGGGTGCAGTGGATGCTCCGGGTGCGGACAAGGCATCGCGCTTCATGCAGCTATGCGATGCTTTTGACATTCCGTTGCTGATGTTGTGTGACACGCCAGGTTTTATGGTGGGACCGGAAAGCGAAAAAACCGCAACCGTGCGGCATTTTTCGCGCATGTTTATTACTGCCAGCACAATAGATGTACCATTGTTCACTGTGGTCTTGCGCAAGGCCTATGGGCTGGGTGCCATCGCCATGGCGGGCGGCTACATGAATATCGGTAATTTCGTGGTGTCCTGGCCAACCGGCGAAGTTGGACCGATGGGATTGGAGGGCGCGGTGCATCTGGCGTTTCGCAACGAACTGGCCGCCATCGAAGATCCCGAGGCCAGACAAGCCCTGTATCAAAAACTGGTGGATAAAATGTACACCAATGGCAAGGCCATGAATGCCGCCAATTATATGGAGATCGACGATGTGATCGATCCGGCCGACACCCGCAAGTGGATTATGCAGGGCCTGCGCAACAGCCCGACACCACCCACGCGCGCCGGCAAAAAGCGCCCGATGGTGGATGCCTGGTAAGCCAGGCTGCCTGACACATTAATGCTCAGAATGCGCCGCCATTCTTCACGCGGTCCTGTAAGTACAGACATGCATACCTCCTGCTTAAACGAACGAACCTTTGAGGATCGAAATGTTTTTGATGTCGGAATAAAAATCGAAACTCCAGTTGCCGCCTTCGCGCCCGATACCGCTATCGCGGCTACCACCAAACGGTGCCGCCAGATCACGGATAAAGTAACAATTGACCCAGACAGTGCCCGCCGTCACACGCGAGGCAATGTGCGTGGCGCGCTGCTCGTTGCGGCTGAACAGGGTTGCCGCAAGGCCGTAGCGTGTGTTGTTGGCGATTGCGATAACCTCATCATCTGAACCAAAACTTTGCCAGGTCAGCACCGGACCAAACACTTCGCGTTGTGAAATCTCAAGCTCCGGCGTCACATTGTTGAACAAAGTAGGTTCAAAATACAGTTCGCCGAAATTGGCTTTTGAGCCGCCCCATAACGGCACGGCACCCGCCTGTTTTGCCCGTTCGACAAATCCGGCAACCCGGTCAAAATGTTTTTTGGTAATCAGCGGTCCGATGCGCGTATCCTTGTCGCGCGGATCGCCAAGCGTCATGTGGGTCATGGCGTCTCGCACCTTGTCGAGAAAGTTTTCCTCGATGGATCTCTCAACCATGACGCGGGTGCCTGCAAGGCAGATCTGACCCGCATTCATATATTGCATCGCCACGGTATGCGCCGCGCTATCAAGATCGGCGTCTGCGCAAACAATAAATGGCGACTTTCCGCCCAGTTCCGCGCTAAGCGGTGTAATGGAACGCGCTGCCGCCTGACCAATAACTTTTGCCGTATCGGTCGAGCCGGTGAAACTGATGCGGTCAATATCAGGATGATTGACCAGCGCGTCACCTGCTTCCGCTCCTATGCCCTGCACAATATTCATGACACCGGGCGGAAGTCCCGCCGCATGGGCAATGTCAGCCAGCAACGAACAGGTCAACGGTGCCCATTCCGGCGGCTTCACTACCAGCGTATTACCCGCAGCCAGCGCCGGGCCAACCTTCCATGTCGTCAACATCAGCGGCGCATTCCACGGGGTAATCAGGACAGCCACGCCGCACGGATCATAACGCACATGATTGACAACCTCGGGCGAGTCAATCGTATGGCCATCAAGTGTCAGCGCCCATTCCGCAAAAAACTGGATATTATGTGACGCGCGCGGAACCATCCGATGCACATTGCCCAGCAGCAGCGAGCCATTATCCATGGTTTCCACCGCAGCAAGATCATTTGCGCGCGCCGTGATACCTTCGGCAAACCGTTTGAGAATTGGCAGGCGACCTTTGGGACCAAGCGCCGCCCAGGCCGGAAATGCCTTGCGGGCGGCAGCCACCGCCTGATCCACCTCAGCCTTGCCCCCGGCTGATACCTCAGCAAGATGCGAGCCGTCCACCGGCGAGAAGTTTGCGAACTTGCGCTGCGATGTGACGCGGCGTCCGTTTATCCAGTGATCGGTCGATACATCGACGCCTGCCACTTTCACAGTATTTTCCGTCATTGAGAATTCTCCATCAAAAAATGATCGACCAAGCCGTCGGCGCGGGTGCAATCTGCCGGTATATGACAAAACTGCATATTGCGCGCGCCAGAACCCAGATAAAATCTTTCATAATGCTCGTTGCGGCTACCCAGAGCGCTGCCCGTAAAAATCCCAGGCGAGATCGAAAATTACAAAGGCATCCTGCTCATCGAACCGTCCTGACGGGGGAAAATCGCGAAGATTGCGGGTTTGCGGGATTGCCCCGCAAGCTTTCCACGCACAAAATCAGAATGGCAGGCCGCCCGGGGGTTTGGTGATTTCGTTCAGTGTTTTCACATCATCTTCCGAAAGCTTCGCGCTCGCTGCGGCGGCGTTCTGCACAATCTGTTCCGGCCTGGTCGCACCAGTCATGCAACTGGCAACGCCCGGCTGGGCAAGCAGCCACGCCACGGCGATTTCGAGCAGGCTCAGATTGCGTTCCTTGCCAAATTTCTCAAGCTTCTCAACCAGATCGAAATTACGCTCGGTCATTTCCAGACCGCTGAGGCCAGACATGCTGCTGCCCTCACCAAAGCGGGTTCCAGCCGCAGGTTTTTCACCACGTTTGTATTTTCCGGTCAGCAGGCCATTGGCGAGCGGAAAATATGGCAACAACCCAACGCCTGACAAAATCGCGCCCGGCAGACGTTCATCTTCTATATCACGGCGCAGAATATTGTAATAATTCTGTACAGAGATGAATGGCGGAACACCCAGCGTCCTGGCTTTGTGCGCAGCATCAACAATCTGATAGCCCCTGAAATTGCTGGCCCCTATATAGCGCACCTTGCCTTGCGTAATCAGATCGCCCAGCGCCATCAGAGTTTCTTCTATCGGCGTCGAGGGGTCGGGAAAATGCATCTGATACAGATCAATATAATCCGTACCAAGACGTTTCATGCTGGCCTCAACCGCATTGAAAATATAACGCCGCGAGCCGCCGGTAAGATAGGGGCCTTTGCCCATGGCCATGCCCCATTTTGTGGCGACGATCACGTCTTTGCGGCGGGCGCCCAGCGCCTTGCCCAGGCATTCTTCGGACTTGCCCATCAGGCCCGGCCCCGGCGGATAGACATCGGCGGTGTCGAACATAGTGACACCAACCTCAATGGCCGCATCCACCACCGCCTGGCATTGCGCCATGTCACAATTTCCACCAAAATTGTTGGTGCCCAGGCTGACAGTCGAAATCTTCAGTCCGGAATTTCCCAGCGCCCTGTATTCCATTTCGCTCTCTCCTATTTTGCCGGATTGTTTTCAACCCCAGCTTAACGCTGATGCACCAGTGGCATTCCGGGGACCGGGCTTGGCACATGCACCACGTAATCGCTCACCACGCTACCGATGTAGAGATCACGCATATCCGGGCCGCCCCAACTGACATTGGTGGGCATGCGCATCATCTTGCCTGTCGGATCGGACAGCATGCTGACCACCTCGCCAGCGGGGGTGATGGCAACAACCTTGTTCGCCATCACCAGCGTCACCCACAAATTGCCTTCCTGATCAAATCCGCAGCCATCGGTAGCACCCAGTTGGCTGCGCAGTTCCGGCGTCAGTGGGCGGCGGTCCTGTACCTCTGCACCTGACAGGCCCAGCACAGGCCCATAACGCACCGGCTTTCCCAGGCTGCCATCCGTGTTGATCGGATAACGCAAAACATCGCAACCGGTGGTTTGGCAGACGAACAGATTTTTTTCGTCGTGGTCAAAGGCAATGCCGTTGGCCATTTTGATATTTTCTGCAAGCACCGTAACCCGGCCATCCAGTTCATAACGAAAGATCAATCCATCATCCTGACCGCTGAATGCCGCATCAACAGGCCCCCAGGTCGAATGCGAACACCAGATGCGTCCCCGACTATCGACCAGCGGATAATTCGCGCCATAGAGTTTTCGTCCACCGATTTCGCTGACCAGTGTTTCAACCACGCCGGTGCGTGTATCAAGACGCTGCAACGGACCAAGCCCATCGTCCGGCCCACCGAAATTGGCGATAATGATGCGCTCTTCAAGATCCATGTTGATGCCGTTCGGTGCGCCGCCCGCCTTGCCGCAGCGTTGCAGTCCACCATCCGGATTGGCGCGGGCGCAGGCGCTATTCTGATCCGATAGCCAGACCGCGCCATCCCTGCCAACGACGACATCCTCGGGACGTTTGGCCCCGGCGCCAACCTTGCGGGCCGTTGACATATCGATCATTCTGAGTGCTGTCATCTGCTTTCCCCTCTCCGTGTGGCTTTTGCCACATCGTTATGATCTTCTGGCCTTGAACGCGTTATCAGCATAAGCCCTGAATATGGGGTCTGGCAATGCACTCTATAATTTCCGGCGCTACCAAAACTTGATGCATTGGAATGCAATGAAATTTATAAGGTCCCGATGAATGTATTAAATTCGCCAGGTGAAACAGGCCGGCTTGGCGGCCTCAGTGTCTATCTGCAACCGCGTGTTGCGGCGATGCTGTTTCTTGGTTTTGCCTCCGGTCTGCCACTGGCGCTTACTGGCGCGACCTTGCAGGTTTGGATGAAGGATGCAGGGGTCTCGCTTTCGGCCATCGGGCTGTATGCCCTGGTGGGTATTCCTTATGTGCTGAAGTTTCTGTGGGCGCCGCTGGTGGATGCGCTGCCCATTCCGTTTCTGACGCGCCGCCTGGGGCGCCGACGCGCATGGCTGATTGCATCGCAGGCAGGATTGATGGCGGCGGTGATTGCCATGGGACAGGCCGACCCGTTGAAGGTTCCGCTGGTGCTGGCGGGGCTGGCGCTGCTGGTAGCGTTTTTTTCTGCGACCCAGGACATTGTGATTGACGCCTTCCGTGTGGAAAGCCTGGAGGTGGACGCGCAAGCGGCGGGCATGGCGAATTTTGTGGCCGCATACCGGATTGCGCTGCTGGTTTCTACCGCAGGCGCGATTGAGCTGTACGCCATTCTGGGTGGTATTGGTATTTCCGGCCCATCGGGATGGGCTGTGGTGTATATTGCGCTGGCCATGCTGATGCTGGTGGGCATGGCGGCGGTGCTGCTGTCAAAAGAACCCGATGGGCCAGTTTTGGAATCGCGCGGGACTGTGGGTCTGTGGCAAACTGCACTTCGTCCGTTTACGGAGTTTTCGCAACGCGAGGGATGGATTGCCATTCTGGTGTTTGTGCTACTGTTCAAACTGGGCGATGCGGCGGCTGGTGTGATGACCGCGCCGTTCGTGCTGGATCTGGGCTTTGAGATGACCACTTATGGCCGCGTTGTGAAAGGCATCGGCCTGATTGCGGTTCTGGCGGGTGGTTTTGCCGGCGGCATGGCGGCGCGCAGCATGGGAACCATTAATGCATTATGGATTGGTGGCGTCACCCAGATGTTATCGAACGCGATGTTTGTCTGGCTGGCGAACACCGGCGCGGACCTTAATCTGCTGATCGCCACCATCGGCGTTGAAAATTTCACCGGTGGATTTGGCACCGTCGTGTTTGTGGCTTATCTGGGGGCGCTATGTCAGGAGCGCGCCTATACCGCCACCCAGTTTGCGTTGCTGACCTCCCTGGCGGCGGTTGGCCGAACCGTATTGTCGTCTATCACGGGCTATGTGGTTGAAGCAGTAGGCTGGCCGGGATTTTTTATGCTAAGTACACTGGCAGCCATTCCCGGGCTGGTTTTTTTATGGTGGTTGACCCTGCAGAAATTAACGGCGAGAAAAAATGGCTGGACCTGAACGAGATGAAACACGGCAATTATTAAAACACTGGAAACGCTTTCGTGGTGATAAACGGCTGCCTGACCAGGACGATATTCGCCTGGAGGAACTGGCTGACTTGATGCCTTATCTTTTTACAGTCGATATTGAAGCACATGATCGTTACATTGTGAAACAATTGGGCGAAGCCCTGTATGAGCGTTTTAATGGAGTTGATGTCAGGGGAGTGAATCTGCTCGATATCACCCCACCCGATTTTCGACAAAGAATGCAGTCGCGCGTTCGTTTGATTTTTGAATTTGGCTACGCGGCTTGTACGCATACCGGCGTGCCATTGGCCGATGGGCGATTGAAACGCACAGAAAATCTGATGCTGCCTGTTGAAAACACTGCCGGGGGATTCAGGCAAATATTTGGCGCCGTCATGTATGCAGATGGCACAGACGCAGCTTCACATCATACTCCTGGCCTGGAAGGCATAAGAATTCTTGATGAAAGTTTCATCGACTTAGGTGTCGGTTACGCCGCTGTTATCGATGCGAGTGAATTGCCCGATAGCATCTTCCCAGGCAATCCGAACCCGTAATTTCAATATCCTGTCTTACGCGCCCGCCGCAACCAGACGAGCCGCCTGTTCGATGGCGCGCACGGCGTCAAGTTCGTTCGCCTTGTCCGCGCCGCCAATCAGATGAACCGTCATGCCCGCCTTGCGCAGCCCAGCCTCCAGATCACGCAGCGGTTCCTGTCCGGTGCAGGTAATAATCGTATCAACCTCCAGCACCTGATCCTTGCCACCCACGCGGTAATGCAGACCCCGATCATCCACCTTCACATATTCCGCATCACCGATCATGCTAACGCCGCGCATCATAATTTCCACAAAAGTCGCCCAGCCGCGCGTCTTGCTCAGGGTTGATCCAAATTTCACATGCGGCTTGCGTTGCAGCATCCAGACCTGTTTGTCGCAGGGCATGTGCATGCCTTTGGGCGACAGGCCCGCGATATTTGTGTAATCGCCATCAATGCCCCATTCTTCGTTAAAGCGCGCAATGTCGGGATTGGCCGGATCGCTGGCCCCGTGCGGGTGCATGATAAATTCCGCCACATCAAAGCCGATGCCGCCCGCACCCAGTATCGCCACCCGTTTGCCCACGGGTTTGCGCCCTGCAAGGACATCCAGATAGGACAGGACTTTGGGGTGATCAATGCCCGGAATTTCCGGTGTGCGCGGCGTAATGCCGGTGGCCAGAATAACCGCGTCAAACCCCTTGCCGGTTAGATCTTCAACCCGCGCGCGGCTGTTAAGGCGCACATCGACCTGATATTTCCGCAGCATCGCGCCATAATAAGCGATGGTTTCGGCATAATCTTCCTTACCCGGAATAATTTTCGCCAGATTGAACTGGCCGCCCAACTCGTGCGCCGCCTCAAACAGCGTAACCTTGTGACCCTGTTCTGCAGCGGTAGCAGCAAACGCCATTCCGCCCGGTCCCGCGCCCACAACAGCATAATGTTTGGGAGATTTTGCCGGCGCAAAATTCAAATCCATCTCGCGGCAGGCGCGCGGATTGACCATGCAGGTGGTCAGCTTTCCGGTGAAGGCGTTATCCAGGCAGCCCTGATTGCAGCCGATGCAGATATTAATTTCATCCGCCTTGCCTGCCCGGGTTTTTTTCATGAAATCCGCATCCGCAAGCAATGGCCGCGCCATTGAAATCATGTCGCTGACGCCGTCCGCCAGAATAGCTTCCGCCTGGGCCGGATTATTTACGCGGTTGGAATAGACCAGCGGAATGGTCACATGCGGCTTAATGCGCTTCACCGCCCAGGTGAAAGCGCCGCGCGGCACCATATGGGCGATGGTGGGAATGCGTGCCTCATGCCAGCCAATGCCGGTATTAATGATGCTGGCGCCAGCCTGTTCGACGGCCTGCGCCAGTGCAATGATTTCCTCCAGCGAGCTGCCGCCTTCCACCAGATCAAGCGCCGACAGGCGGTATATGATGACAAAATCCTTGCCTGCCTTGTGACGCGCATTGCGCACTGCCTCAACCGCCATGCGGCGGCGATTATCCGGTGTTCCGCCGAATTCATCTGTACGCTGATTAACGCGCGCGGCGGTGAACTGGGTCAGCAGGTAGCCTTCCGATCCCATGATTTCCACGCCATCATAGCCGATCTGCCGGGCCAACTGCGCCGCCGTCCCGAAATCCTCAATCGTCTGATAGCATTCCTCTGTGGTCATCTCGCGCGCCACAACCGGGTTGATGCGCGTCGGCACGGCGGAGGCGGACACGATGTCCTTATGGTGCGCATAACGCCCGCCATGCAGCAATTGCAGCGCCACCTTGCCGCCTTCGCGATGCACCGCATCTGTGATTTTACGGTGCCCATCCAGATTTTGATCCGGCGCAATATAATCGGAATTGGGGGCCAGTCTTCCGGCCCGGTTCGGCCCATAGCCGCCGGTGATGATCAGGCCCACCTCGCCGCGCGCACGTTCGGCAAAGAACGCCGCCTGCCGGTCATAGCCATCCGGCATTTCCTCCAGCCCGGTATGCATGGAACCCATCAGCACACGGTTTTTCAGGGTGGTGAAGCCCAGATCAAGCGGGCGCAGCAGATGAGGATAAGCAGATGACATTGGCGGCTCCTGAAACTATCGATGATGGCATTCTGCCATGAAAGAACGCATCCCGCCAGCCATACGCCGCGCTATATTATTTATGGATGGCGCATATTAAAGCATTGCGCGGCCTTAACCAGTGAGTGTAGCCTTCAGTTAACAAAGAAAGCCATGAATCAAGGCTGGATATAGTCCTGTTACGGATGTTTACCGCATGGCGATTGCGTATTGAACGGCCCTGGGGCTATGCTGTTTTAAGGGGGAAACAGATGAAGGCAGACCCTGCGCCCCATGCGTCTGTAAAAGGCGGCTGGCTGACGGACAGGGCAGCCGTTATTTTGGCGGCCGCCATCGCCACCGCCACATTTGTTGTCGAT
>CAMTVX010000073.1:0-13745 GCA_947085295.1 uncultured Alphaproteobacteria bacterium
ACCTCTTCTGATACGCATAGGAGCAATATTGGCTGCCACGGTCACTGTGGAAGATGCAGCCTTCCAGCGGTTTGCGTAAAGCTGAGGCCATGTCCAGCGCCCGGATTGCCAGATCCTTCTTCATCCGGTCACTGACGGTGAGAAGGAGAGGGGCGCAAGGAGATATCCAAGTTATACCAACGGCCCTATGTAATGCACTGTGCCAGGTTCCCGGTTTGTCATCCTGAACGAAGCGAAGGATCTTGTCTGCGGCGGGGATCCTTCACTTCGTTCAGGATGACAATGTTTTGTTCTGGATTACGATGAGTCCAGGCATAGGGCCGTTGGTATTACTTGATTAACTTGTAATCTGCCAATAGGTGGGATGATTAATCCGCGCATAATTCCGGTCCCGGACTATCAGGATGCAATCAAGTTAACCATATTGGAATACATGGTAAAATAGAATATACCTGCTTGGGTTTATTCGCCGCCAATGCTGATATTTTCAGATGGAATAGATTTGGATGGCCTAGTGGAAGGGATGCTGTATGCGTTTTGATGCCTCGTCTGTGCTCAGAGAAAAAAGTGAATTATTTATTGTTCTATTCGTGGCCCTAGCAGTTCGCTTGTTGTTTGTGACCGGGCCATTTGGCAGTGATGATTTAACCTATATTGATTCCGCCGTCCGGATTTTATCCGGTGACTGGTCTGCATCCACCTATATCGGCGCGACTCGCTACGGCGTCAATCTGCCCGTGGCGGGTTTCATGTGGCTTTTTGGCGTCAATGAGATCAGCGCAATTGCCTGGCCTTTAGTGGCTTCACTCATCCAGGTGGCCATTGTCACGCATCTTGGCGCGGCCTTGTGGGGGAGACGGGCTGGTCTGTTTGCCGGTCTTCTGCTCGCCTTTCTTCCTTTGGATGTTAACCTTGCCGGGCGCGCGATGGCCGACACGCCGCTTGCAATGCTCATCACCGCCAGTTTTTATCTGTTTTACCAGGCGGAGCAGACGGGAAAAACCTGGCTTTACTGGGTTACCGGATTCGCCATAGGCGCGGTCTTTTGGATAAAAGAAAGCGTGGTCACTTTTTCGCTCGTTTTTCTTTTGTTTCCACTCATCTGGCGGCGCTGGGATATGCGCTGGCTCTATATCATGGTCGGCGGCGCCATTGCCGTATTCGCGAATTTGTTGTTGTTCAAGGTTTTGACCGGAGATTTCCTGTACATTACGTCCGTAATTGAGCTTGCGGCGGATCGGACGATAGGCGTTGATGCAATAAAAGAAAGATCGGTCGGGTTTTATTTCAACTATCTCTTTGCCGATATGCGGCACACGCTTTTTCTGGGATATCTGGCCGTATTTGGAGCCATCGCTGTCGTCATCAAAAAACGGCCATCTCCAGCATCGGCATCGGATATGACGGGTAATTTTATCCTGGTATGGGGCGGGGGGCTGATATTTCTTTATACTTTCTTTGTCGTATCGCTTGCGCCATTTCAGTTGGTTATGAAGCAAACGAATTACATGCTTATTTTTGTTGGCCCCTTATGCCTGCTCGGAGGATATTTTATTTCCGGATTGGCAGGGCGCACCGCAGCGCTAGTCATATTAGTCTATGGAATCGGCGGCGTTCTATTGAGTGGCATGGAACAGCAGGCGATCCGGAATTTCACCTCCAACTCAAAGGCTACGCTGGCGTTCGCCATTAGCAGGCCCGAGGCGGTTGTTTTTGCGGGACTCAATGCCATGAACCTCAATGCTTATTACGCTATCGTTGATCCCGACCGGGCGGCGCCGCAAAATCGGCTGCGTCCCATAAAGGATGCGCAGTGTAATGACGACGCGCGAACAACATCGCGTTATGTCGTAATTGATAATGAAACGAAGGATTGGAGCGATTCAATGCAGGATATCACCCAGGCGCAAGCGCGCCTTGCCGGTTGCTGGCGCGAGGAGCTGGTGCTGACGCCTGCCGGTTTTGGCTTGGGCCGCAACATTGTGCTTATGACCGCCCAGGCGGCCGCGCTTGTGCCTGGACAATTGGGAGAACGGCTGAGCGCAAAAATTAGTTCGTATGCCACTCCGTTGCCGGCAATCGTTTATGCTTTTGGAAAATAATGGCGGTTCGCAATAATGAGTAGCTCTCCCAACACCACAATTCTAATAACCGGCGGCGCCGGTTTCATCGGCGGCAATTTCGTGCGGCATCTCAGTGGTGAACGCAATGTCCGGCTGATTGTGTTCGACGCCCTGACCTATGCGGGCAACATCGCCAGCATCGCCCGAATTCGCAGCCGGGTTAACCATATTGAAATACATGGAAAAATATTATAATTCCGCTCATATTCATTAATTACTAATAATCCGTATCGGTAACTGAAATGGATTTATGGCTGGGACTGTGGAGGGGGAATGGGTGGAAAGTAGAGGGTTAGGACAGGAGGCTTATGCGTGCACCTTCTGGGTTTGTTGCAGCCTAGCCGCCTTGTTAGTATATGCAGTTTATTTTTTGGGTGCGGACGATCCGCTGTTTTTTTATGATGCCCCGCGTCACGCGATGAACGGCGCGTTTGTCCTTGACGCGGTTCGCGCTTTTCCGATTGCTGATCCAATGGGTTGGGCCTGGGACTATTTTGATCAATATCCCGGGCTCAGTTTTGGACTCTATCCACCTATGTTCTACGTTGAACTGGCGGCCGCCTACAGCGTGCTAGGTATGTCTGAGAATGTGGCCCAGGCGGTTGTTTCGGCGCATGCGGTAGCGCTGTTTATAGGGTTGGCCCTGTTCTTCCGGCACGCCACCCAATCCATGGCGGCCCTAGCCGCCGCGCTGTTTTTCATGATGTCGCCTGTACTAGTGCTATGGGGGCGGCAAATCATGCTCGATGTGCCGATGTTGTCCTGGATGATTTTCGGCGTGATATTTTTCCTGCGTTTCATCAAGCATGATCGAACTGGCGACCTGATTGCGGCGATTGTACTGCTCGTTTTGGGTATCTATACCAAGCAGCTGGCCGGAATCCTGATCGTGCCCGCGCTTGTCACACTTATCTTTTCCCGGGGATGGAAGGTTTTTGCCGATAAACGGTTGTGGATAGCTGGCGGGCTTGCCTTGGTTTCGTTACTTCCGCTGCTCGCGATACAGCTCGCGGTCGGAAACTATTATTTTGAAGCGCTTGGAAACGACAGTGATAAATTCTTAGGCGAGAGTGGCCGCTTTTCCCTGGAGAGACTGTTATACTATCCCGCTCAGGCCGCAAACGACTTTACACCGGTGGGGGCCGCCATAATTGCGGCTGGTTTGCTTGCCGCCGTCATACAGGTCTGGCGCAGGCGCGGGAATTTCAGTTCAGAAGAGTCAATGACGCTGCTGTTCATGGCCGTCTGGGCAATTGCGGGCTATTCCTTTGTGTCAATCATTGTGCAGGTCAATGACAGCCGGTTTAGTTTATTCGCTGTGCCCCCGATGATCTGGCTGGCGGTATGGGGACTGACGCGTACTTTATCGCCCAAGCTTGTTCTCGGCACACTGGTGTTGGGCCTACTCTGGCCCTTGGGATCGGCGTTCTTTGTCCCGGCGCCCTTAAGCCACGCGGGTTACAAAGCCGTGACGGACACGCTCGCATCCCACACCCCGGCAGGCGGGCGAATGGGTATCATGGTCCATCTTAACGGCGACATTGTGTGGGAGATACGGTCCCGCTATCCATCCCGGGACTACCATGTAATGCGCGTAGAAAATCTATTTATCGACACCAATATAATGCCTCAGATGGGTTATGATATTAAGAGTGGTTCCGATGATTTAGCGTTGATAACCAAAAAGATTGCGGATCAGCAGTTGGCGGTGATCGCCGTTGAGGAGAACTTTCTGAACGAGTTGCCAGTGATGCATCTGTTGCGCCAGGCGGTGCGGTCGCTTGGCGTTCCAATAGCAACCTTCAGTGTCGTCGATCACAAAAGATCCCGCCCGCGTGAAATAACGATCTATCAGATTGGAGCCAAGGCTCCGGCCTCATAATCATGAGCGGTTTCTCCTATTTTATCCTAACTATTACTGATAGAAGTCAAAGGCTGCCCTAGGGATCCCAGTATGACAATCACCACAATTCTAATAACCGGCGGCGCCGGTTTCATCGGCGGCAATTTCGTGCGGCATCTCAGTGGTGAACGCAATGTCCGGCTGATTGTGTTCGACGCCCTGACCTATGCGGGTAATATCGCCAGCATCGAAGATGTGATCGACGGTGAAAAAGTAACTTTCATTCACGGCGATATCTGCAATGCCGATGCGGTGCAAGACGCTTTTGACCGCTACGATATTGATCAGGTGGTTCATTTCGCGGCAGAAAGCCATGTCGACCGTTCGATCCTGGGGCCACGGGCGTTCATCGAAACCAATGTCACCGGCACGCTGAACCTGCTGATGGCGGCGCGCGCAAAATGGCTGGGCAAGGAAGCCGGAAAGTGTTTTCTGCACGTCTCAACCGATGAGGTCTATGGCACACTTACTGCGGATGATCCGGCCTTTGATGAACAAACGGCCTATTCCCCAAACAGCCCCTATTCCGCGTCAAAAGCCGCGTCTGATCATCTTGTGCGCGCCTGGCATCATACCTATGGGTTTCCGGCGATTATCACCAACTGTTCCAATAATTACGGGCCGGGGCAATTTCCTGAAAAGCTGATTCCACTGATGATCCTGAACGCTGTCGAAGAAAAACCCCTGCCGGTCTATGGCGACGGGATGCAGGTGCGCGACTGGCTGCATGTGCAGGACCATTGCGAGGCGCTGCGCCTGGTATTGAAAAAAGGTGCGCCGGGCGAGACTTACTGCATCGGCGGCGCGAATGAGCAACCCAATCTTAACATTGTCCATCTAGTTTGCGATCTGGTTGATGCGCGCCTAAGCCGGGCTCCAAATACCAGCCGGGCGCTCATCCGCCATGTTACAGACCGGCTTGGCCATGACCGGCGTTACGCCATCGACATCGCCAAGATCCGCCGCGAACTGGGCTGGACGCCCCGGTTTGCGTTCGAGGCAGCGCTGGGTGACACGGTGGACTGGTACCTGTCCAATAGGGCCTGGATCGAATCAATCAGAAGCGGTGAATATCTTCGCTTCTACGAGGAACAATATAGCAGGCGTCTGGAGGGATTAACATGAAGGGTATTGTTCTGGCGGGCGGCGCGGGCACGCGCTTACACCCCATTACCCAGTGCCTGTCGAAGCAGTTGCTTCCGGTGTATGACAAACCGATGGTCTACTATCCGCTCTCGGTGCTGATGCTGGCCGGCATCCGCGATGTGCTTGTGATATCTACCCCGCGCGACTTGCCGCAGTTCCGGGAATTGTTGGGCAACGGTGATAATTTTGGCATTTCCCTGTCCTATGCCGAACAGCCGGAACCGAAGGGCATCGCGCAGGCCTTCACCATCGGCGCGGAGTTTATCGGCGATGACAGTGTCTGCCTGATACTGGGCGACAATATTTTTTATGGGCAGGGGTTTGTCGAGAAACTGGCCGCCGCCGCCACACCCAAGCCGGGCGCAACGGTGTTCGCTTATAAGGTTCGCGACCCGGAACGCTTCGGCGTGGTTGAATTTGACACCAATCTGCGCGCGATCTCGCTCGCCGAGAAACCCAAATCTCCCAGATCGGACTGGGCGGTGACCGGCCTGTATTTCTATCCCAATGACGTTGTCGGCATTGCGCAAACACTGGCGCCGTCGGCCCGGGGCGAGCTTGAGATTACCGATGTCAACAAAATCTATCTGGAACGCGGCGCGCTGAATGTGCAATTGCTGGGGCGGGGCTTTGCCTGGCTCGACACCGGAACCCACGAAAGCCTGCTGGAGGCCGGCCAGTTCGTGCAGATCATCGAACGCCGCCAGGGCCTGAAGGTCGCCTGCCTGGAGGAAATAGCCCTCGAAAAAGGCTGGCTTACGCCCGCCGCGATCAAGAAGCGGGCACAGACCATGGGATCGTCGGATTATGGACGGTATCTTGTAGACCTGGTCAAAGACCGGATCGGATAAGGGTGCAAGACAGAATGGATATTTCAGTTGTCATCCCGGTTTATGGTTCCGCGAGGATCCTGGAAAAATTGCATGCGCGGCTGATCCCGGTGCTGGAAACACATGCGAGCCAGTTCGAAGTGATTTTCGTCGAAGATTGCGGCCCAGATGATTCCTGGAACGTCATCGCTGCGCTGGCGAAGCAGGACAACAGGATAAAGGGCATAAAACTTAACCGGAATTTTGGCCAGCACAACGCCCTGCTGTGCGGCATCCGCGAGGCGCGCTACCCGGTGATCGTCACCATGGACGATGATTTGCAGCACCCGCCGGAAGAAATCCCGAAATTGTTACAGGAACTGCGCGGTGATTGCGACGTCGTTTACGGGGCGCCGATGGCGGAAAAGCACGGTCTTTTTCGTAACGGGGCCTCCATCCTGACCAAAATGATCCTGCAAAATCTGATGGGTGCGACGGCCGCCAGGAATGTCAGCGCGTTCCGCGCCTTTCGCACCCGGCTGCGGGACGCATTCGCAACCTATCACAGCCCCGTGGTGTCGATCGACGCATTGCTGAGCTGGAGCACCGACAGGGTGTCCGCGATCCAGGTCGAACATCAGGTCCGGGCGGATGGCGCGTCGGGGTATAATTTTTTCAGGCTGCTGAATCATGCGTTCAGCCTGATGACGAGCTTCACCGTGCTGCCGCTGCGAATCGCCAGCATTACCGGCACACTGTTTTTGCTGTTTGGATTTGCGATTCTGGTCTGGGTGCTGATCGGCTATTTATCGAGTGGCGGAAACGCCGCACCGGGTTTTGCGACACTGGCCTCCATGATAGCCATCTTTTCCGGCGCGCAGCTCTTTTCGCTGGGTATATTCGGCGAATATCTGGCCCGTATTCACTATAAAACCATGGAACAGCCGGCTTATGTTGTGAAAATGATTGCGAGCGCGGACACCCCCCAGGATTGAGCCAGGTTTTTCCGGTGTATTGGAGCGGTATGATTTTAGGTCTGTTCATAACCTCATCGTCATTGCGAGCGGCGTAGCCGCGTGGCAATCCAGAGTCCCATGAGCATGAAGATGCATGTACCAATAAAAGCTTGAGTTTGTGGCCCCTGGATTGCCGCGTCGCTTCGCTCCTCGCAATGACGGCGGAGGGGGGCGATTCAACCTAAAATCATTTCGCCATAGCGGCGGGAAGGAGAAGTGAATTGCCCTATTTGAATTCGGAGCAATTAAAAAATCTCGGACTAAAATCCGTCGGAAGCAACGTGCTCATAAGTGATCGCGCGGCAATCTATAATCCTGAGCTGCTGGAGATTGGCGACAATTCACGCATTGATGACTTTTGCGTTGTTTCTGGCAGGGTAAAGATTGGCAGGAATATTCACATAACAATATTCTGTAATGTCGCCGGCGGTTCCGAAGGCATTGTGTTTGAAGACTTTTCAACATTAGCTTACGCAACGCATGTTTTTACCCAAAGTGACGATTATAGTGGCGTAACAATGACTAACTCTACTGTCCCAGCGGAATATAAAAATGAAACCAAAATGGCAGTTAATATAGGTAAGCATAGTATTATTGGCGCAAGGTCAGTTATTTTTCCCGGCGTGACGTTGGGCGAAGGAACTTCCGTCGGCGCCATGTCGTTGGTCACAAAATCAACTCAGCCTTGGTCAATTTATTTTGGCATTCCGGCAAAGCGGATTAAGGATCGCAGCCGCGATCTTCTGCAACTGGAACAGAAGTATATTGATAAGTATGGATGACAGGACCATGGCCTACATTCAATTAGACCCCGTGTCACCAGTGGACTGCAACTGCATGGCAAGGGTGTTATGTATTATCTGGCGCATATCAGACTTGCGCCAAGGATGTAATTCCGCATGAAAAATACACTTGGGCAGTTGATGCGATACGGGACCGTTGGCGCCCTTATGAACGGGGCCGCGTATCTCATGTATCTCACCCTGACGGTTGCCGGAATGGCGCCAAAGCTGGCGATGACGCTGCTTTACGCCTTGGGTGTCGCCTCGAGTTTTATTTTCAATCGCGGCTGGACGTTTGGTCATGGCGGCGCGGTCCCGGGGGCCATGGTCCGCTATATCGCCACATACGCCATCGGCTATGTTTTCAATCTTGCGGCGCTGTATGTTTTCTCCGACCGGCTCGGCCTGCCCCATCAGGGCGTCATGCTCGCGCTGATTTTTGTGACGGCGGGCATTATTTTCACGCTGCAGAAGTTCTGGGTGTTTCCGGCGGGCGATCCTCCTGCTCCCATAATGTATAAAAACTGAAATGGAAGATGGTTATGCAGCATAATATCCCCTTCAACAAACCCTGGCTGTCCGGGCGTGAGATGGATTACATGCGCGAGGGCGTGGAAGCCGGTGAATTATGTGGCGACCGCAGCTTTTCGAAACGCTGTCAGGCGTTGATGGAAGAAAAATTCAGTGCCAAAAAAGTATTGCTGACGACCTCGTGCACCTCAGCGCTGGAAATGGCCGCGTTGTTGCTGGATGTGGGCCCCGGCGATGAAGTGATCCTGCCTTCGTATACGTTTGTTTCCACGGCCAATGCTTTTTTGCTGCGCGGCGCGGCCCTGCGCTTTGTGGATATTGATCCCGCAACGCTGAATATCGATCCCGCGCGTATTGCCGACGCCATAACGGATCGCACTAAAGTCATTGTCCCGGTACATTATGCGGGCGTCGGATGCGATATGGATCCCATCATGGCCATGGCCAAAGATAACGGGATCGCCGTTGTCGAGGACGCCGCCCAGGGCGTCGACGCCACCTATAAGGGCCAATATCTGGGGGCCATCGGCGACATGGGAACCTACAGCTTTCACGAAACCAAGAATTTTGTCTGCGGTGAAGGCGGCGCGCTGATTGTCAACCGTGAAAGCCTTGTTGAGCGCGCCGAAATCCTGCGCGAAAAAGGCACCAACCGCAGCCGCTTTCTGCGCGGTCAGGTGGACAAATACACCTGGGTTGATCTGGGCTCATCCTTTGTGCCGTCCGACCTTCTGGCGGCGTTTCTGCTCGCGCAACTGGAAAGCAAGGATATTATCACCAGCAGCAGGCGCGAGGTTTATCAGGGGTATCACGAAAAGTTCGAAAATCTTGAAACTAAAGGGCTGCTGCGGCGGCCCGTGATCCCGGCCGATTGCGTATCCAATTATCATATGTACTACATTCTGCTGGACACTATCGATACCCGCACCCGTTTGATTGATTTCCTTAAACAGAAAAATATTCAGTCGGTATTTCACTACGTGCCCCTGCACAGCTCTCCCATGGGACAAAAGCTTGGATTTCGCGATGGCATGTTGCCGGTAACGGAAGACCTCAGCGCCAGGCTGCTGCGTCTGCCGATGTATGCAGGTCTTTCAAGGGAACAGGTGGCGTATGTCGCCGATGCGATCCATGAATTCTTTGGTCTCAGCCTCTAGCAGGCTGCTGAAAAACCCGGAATTGTGATTCTGAGGGCGCAAAGTGACCGAAGAATCTCCAATGGTTTCAATGCGGCTGAGATCCTTCACTTCGTTCAGGATGACAAATTGGGGGCTTGATATGGGGCGTTACATAGGGCCGTTGGTGTTAGTGGCACTTTCAGGCTTGTTCAGGCTTCTGCGAGAGAAGATTCGAGAAGCTAGTGCGTGATGATTTCAGGTTCGATCACACTTCACCCTCTCATTGTCATTGCCCGGCTTGTCCGGGCAATCCAGAACCCCAAGCCCAGACCTTTGAGTGTGGCATGGATTACCCGGACAAGCCCCCCGGGATCGGCCTTGGCCGACCCGAGGGCAAGCTCAAGTAATGACAACAAGGGAAGCACAAACGGTTTGACCTAATCGCATCATGGTCTAGCGCAACGCACTCCGCCAATTCGCTCAGCCTGTTTGCGCCATTTGGGGCTTCAATCAGTCGACAACCTTGATACCCTCAGGGCGCTTGATTTGTGTTGGTAGCGCTGCGGCGGGCAGTACGCGCTGATAGCTGCCGGAGCTTTGCAGCATCACACGTTCGCCGGGTTGCAGCATTCTGTCTTCCTTGTTCTGATTTTGCACAATGGTTACGGTCTGGCCGCTTTCCTTGGTCAGGACATATTCATAGCCTTTTTTGTCGGCGGCGGCCTGTTCGGCGACAGAGCCAATGATGGCGCCAGCCAGCGCGCCGCCCGCAATCGCCCAGACATCGCCGCTGCCGCTGCCGACATAAGAACCGGCGCCCGCGCCAACACCTGCACCGACCAGACCGCCCGCGCCGGAATTTTGTCCGGTAATGCCAACCTCGCGGACGCTGATGACCGTGGCAAAGTCCGTCAGGCTGCTTTGCCCCACATCCTTATAGCTATATTGATTTTGTCCATCCTGCTTGGCGCAGGCGACCGTTGCCAGAAGCACGCATAGAACCAGTGCTGTCCTAGATTGCATGGTCATGTTCCTTGTTTAGTTAGTTCTGCTTCGGATTTTGACGATAATACCCGGATCATATGGGTGATGTTTTCGCGGATGGCGTTTGACTTGGCCATTCGCACTCTGGTCGCCGCATCAAATGCGTCAGAAAACTTCGCGGTAAATGGCAGTTTAAGTGTTTCATCCCAAATAATATAATTGTCCTCCAACCGCCGCAATCGATATGTCGCGCCTGAATTAACCGTCACACTGAAGCTGAATAATTTGAACGGAACATCCAGTGCCATAAGGTTGGCATCCAGCACGTATTTTTCGTTGTCCCCCGCCTGGGCAAGCATATTGGCGCTGCGCAACGCGGTTTGCAGTCCCTCGCGGTAGTCCGCCTGTTTAACCGGATTATCGGTATAGGCGTCCAGAACACCCTCGGCCCCGCCCACGCGCACATCACCAAGCTTAATGCTTTTTTCCAACCCCTTATCCACTGTGAGCTGCTGATAGATTTGCGGTATGGGCTGCATTTCCTTAGAAGAAATTGGCACGCATGCGCCCAATGCCATGCCCAGAACAAGCACTGCAACATGCTTCATTGTTTTACCCCCCAAAACACTGTCAGATTCGTTTGCACAGACAGAATAATCCGTTTTAGCTTAAATGTGTAGATTACAGCGATCCACCTCACATTGACCCTGCCGGGCGATCGTGTAGGATGCGCCCTAGTCATTTTACTGTAATAATTTAGGGGGTTAAATGGACCAGATCAGCAACCTGATGCGGGGTAAGCGTGGCCTGATTATGGGTGTGGCCAATGAACGCTCCATCGCCTGGGGTATTGCGAAGACCTGCCATGAGCATGGAGCGGAACTGGCGTTTTCCTACCAGGGCGATGCACTGCTGAAACGGGTGACGCCGCTGGCGCAATCGCTGGGATCCAATCTGGTTCTGCCCTGCGATGTAACCGACGCAGCCAGTATCGATGCGCTGTTCGAAAGCTTGCGCAAGCAATGGGGCACATTGGATTTTGTGGTGCATGCTATCGCCTTTTCCGCCAAGGAGGAATTGAAGGGCCGTTATGTTGATACGACACCGGAAAATTTCAACATGAGCCTCAATATTTCCTGCTATTCGTTCACGGCGGTGACGCAGCGCGCGGAAAAACTGATGCCAAACGGGGGCAGCCTGCTGACGCTGACCTATTTCGGCGCGGAAAAGGTTATGCCGCATTACAATGTGATGGGGGTGGCCAAGGCAGCGCTGGAGGCCAGTGTGCGTTATCTGGCCGCCGACCTTGGGGCCAAAAACATCCGGGTGAACGCGATTTCCGCTGGCCCTGTGAAAACACTGGCGGCGTCGGCGATTGGCGATTTCCGCTATATTCTGAAATGGAACGAGCTGAATTCACCCCTCAAGCGCAATGTCACCATCGAGGAAGTCGGCAAGGCGGCGATGTTCCTGCTCAGCGATCTGGGCAGCGGCGTGACCGGCGAGATGAGCCATGTGGATTGCGGCTATAATATTATCGGCATGAAAGACGAAAACGCGCCTGACATTGCGGTGGCGCTGGCGGGCGGCAAGGGCGATTAATGTCGCACAACAGTTTCGGACATCTGTTTCGCGTCACCACCTGGGGGGAAAGCCACGGGCCTGCACTGGGCTGTGTGGTGGATGGGGCGCCGCCGCGACTGGCCCTGTCGGAACCCGATATTCAGGTCTGGCTGGACAAGCGCCGTCCCGGTCAGTCACGCTTTACCACCCAGCGGCGCGAACCGGACGCGGTTAAAATCCTGTCCGGCACGTTCGAGGGCAAAACCACCGGTACGCCGATCAGCCTGCTGATTGAAAATACCGATCAGCGCTCCAAGGATTATGGCGATGTGATGGACAAGTTCCGTCCCGGCCATGCCGACTATACTTACCTCGCGAAATATGGCGTGCGCGATTATCGCGGCGGCGGGCGGCAATCGGCGCGTGAAACGGCAGCACGGGTGGCAGCGGGTGCTGTGGCGCGAATAATTCTGGGCAAGAAAATCAAAATTCGCGGCGCGCTTGTGCAGATGGGGCCGCATAAGATCAACCCAAAAAACTGGAACTGGGCCGAGACCGAAAAAAATCCGTTCTGGTGTCCCGACGCCAAAATGGCGCAACAGTGGGAAACCTATCTGGATGGCGTGCGCAAAGCAGGATCATCATGCGGCGCCGTCATCGAAGTGCGCGCATCGGGCGTTCCCGTGGGCTGGGGCGCACCAATTTATGGCAAGCTGGATGCCGATCTGGCGCAGGCGCTGATGAGCATTAACGCGGTCAAGGCTGTTGAGATCGGCGATGGCTTTGCAGCGGCAGCATTAAGCGGCGAGGAAAATGCCGATGAAATGCGCGCCGTCAAGGGCTCCCGGCTGCCGAAATTTTCCGCCAATCATGCGGGCGGCATTCTGGGCGGCATTTCCACCGGACAGGAAATTATCGCGCGCTTTGCGGTGAAGCCAACCAGCTCTATACTCAGTACACGGAATACTATCACAACTGGCGGCAAGGATACAGAAATCATCACCAAGGGCCGCCATGACCCCTGTGTCGGCATTCGCGCCGTGCCGGTGGGCGAAGCGATGATGGCCTGTGTGCTGGCCGATCATCTGTTAAGGCACCGGGCGCAAAATGGGTGACGTGCAGGATATACCGGCGGGCTTTCAAGCGCTGCCGGGGAAAACCACGTTTATTCATCATGCGGGCCCGGTCTATTGGGGCGAGAGTGAAGGCCAGTATGTGCTGGGCTTCCGGGTTGCGCCGCATCAGGTCAATCCGGCTGGAATGTGCAATGGCGGCATGCTGATGACGGTGATGGATCTGGGGCTGATCATGGGCATCATCACAGCGCAACCGGATGGAAATTTTTCACCCACCATGAATTTGTCCGTGGATTTTATTGCCGCTGCGCAACTGGGTGACTGGGTGGAAAGCCGCGTTGATTTTGTGCATCTGACCAAACGCCGGGGCTATGCAAGCGGGCGTCTGGTTGGCCCCAAAGGCCTGATCATGCGCGCCAATGGCACGTTCAATTTTCCGCCTTCAGGTGATCCCCGGTTTAATGTCGACGGCCCAACTTTGCGCGATGTGATTGTTGATCGCATAAAACAGAAAAACGCAACAGGCGGATAAAATATACGCCCGATCGCCCGCTAGAGGCTGTCCGTTTTTGACTGAATCGCAATCCTATATTGTCACCCCGGCCTTGTGCCGGGGTCCAGGGTCACAAACTCAGGCTTTTGCGTGTGGCTCCTGGATCCCGGAACAAGTCCGGGATGACAGCCTGGGTGTTGG
>CAMTVX010000074.1:0-13427 GCA_947085295.1 uncultured Alphaproteobacteria bacterium
CTATCTGGCCTGCCGCCGGGCGGCTCATCTCCTGGTTCCCAGCCGGGCCACGAAGGATGATTTGGTGAAGAAACTGAAGATTAACCCGCAGAAGATTACGGTAACGTACGAAGGAGTGGACGAGGTCTTTGAAAGTCAAAATCCAAATTTAAAAAGTCAAAAGTTTGACGAGGATGTAAAGGTGCTGGAAAAGTATGGTGTTGAGCTGATTGGCGCCAGCCGTGCGGCCATCGACATGGCGGAAGATCGTTTGAAATTCCGTGAGGCCATGACCCGCATCGGGCTGGAAACGCCGCGTTCGTTTATTGCGCACAACCGCGAAGAAGCGCTGGCGGGGCTGGACAGGGTTGGGCTGCCCGCTGTTATCCGCCCGTCCTTTACGCTGGGCGGCACCGGCGGCGGCATTGCCTATAATCGCGAACAATATATTCAGATCGTTGAGGGCGGTGTTGATGCCTCACCGGTCGGCGAAGTGCTGATTGAAGAATCCGTGCTGGGCTGGAAAGAATATGAGATGGAGGTGGTGCGCGACAAGGCTGATAATTGCATCATCGTCTGTTCAATTGAAAATATTGATCCGATGGGCATTCACACCGGCGATTCCATGACGGTTGCGCCCGCGCTGACCCTGACCGACAAGGAATATCAGATCATGCGCAACGCATCCATTGCGGTGCTGCGTGAAATTGGTGTCGAAACCGGCGGCTCTAATGTGCAGTTTGCCGTCAATCCGGCAGATGGCCGGCTGATCGTTATTGAAATGAACCCGCGTGTGTCGCGTTCCAGCGCGCTGGCGTCCAAGGCCACGGGGTTTCCCATCGCCAAAGTCGCGGCGAAACTGGCGGTTGGCTATACGCTGGACGAACTGATGAACGATATCACCGGCGTTACGCCCGCATCGTTCGAGCCGAGCATTGATTATGTCGTCACCAAAATTCCACGATTTACGTTTGAGAAATTTCCTGGCGCGGATGTATCGCTAACCACCGCTATGAAATCGGTGGGCGAAGCCATGGCGATTGGCCGCACCTTCCAGGAATCGCTGCAAAAAGCGCTGCGCTCGATGGAAACCGGCCTGAGCGGGCTGGATGATCTGGTCATTGAAGGCATGGGTCTGGGTGATGATCGTAATGCGTTGCGCGCAGCGCTGTCACAGCCATCCCCCGATCGGCTGCTGCGCATTGCGCAGGCTTTCCGGCACGGCCTGTCACTGGAAGACATTCAGGCCGCCAGCAAGTTTGACCCATGGTTTTTGAATCAAATCCGCGATCTGGTCGAAACCGAAAGCCGTGTAAAGGCATTCGGCCTGCCAACGGACGCACCAAATTTCCGCATGCTGAAAAGCAAGGGGTTTTCTGACGCGCGTCTGGCGGAAATTTCGGGCAAGGCAGAACTGGATGTCACGGCGCAACGCCAACGCCTGAATGTACGCCCGGTCTATAAACGCATCGACACCTGCGCGGCGGAATTTGAATCGCGTACACCCTATATGTATTCGACTTATGAAAGCCCCGCCGTCGCCACCGGCGCGCCGGATTGTGAATCCGCGCCAACCAATGCGCGCAAGATTGTCATTCTGGGGGGTGGCCCAAACCGTATCGGTCAGGGGATCGAGTTTGATTACTGCTGCTGTCATGCGGCGTTTGCATTATCGGATGTGGGGTTCGAGACCATCATGGTCAATTGCAATCCGGAAACGGTTTCAACTGACTATGACACCAGCGACCGTCTGTATTTTGAGCCGCTGACCGCCGAGGATGTGCTGGAACTGATCGCGGTGGAACAGCGTAATGGAACGCTGCATGGCGTGATCGTGCAGTTGGGCGGGCAGACACCGTTGAAACTGGCCGCCGCACTTGAAGCCGCCAATGTACCAATTCTGGGGACGACGCCCGACGCCATTGATCTGGCCGAGGACCGCAAGCGGTTTCAGGAACTGCTGTCCGCGCTTGGCCTTAAACAGCCGGAAAATGGCACGGCCATGAACCTGCCCGAAGCATTGGCGGTGGCGCATCGCATTGGCTATCCGGTGGTCATTCGCCCGTCCTATGTGCTGGGCGGAAGGGCGATGGAAATTGTGCGCGATGATGCGCAACTGACCCGCTACATGACCCAGGCATTCATTGCATCCGGTAAAAACCCGGTGCTGATCGACAGCTATCTTCAGGACGCGATTGAGGTGGACGTGGATGCGCTGGCCGATTTTGATACGGTGCATGTTGCCGGCATCATGGAGCATATTGAAGAGGCGGGTGTGCATTCCGGCGACAGCGCCTGTTCATTGCCGCCCTATTCGCTGAACGCATCGACCATTGCCGAAATTCACCGGCAAACCGCCGTACTGGCCAAGGCGCTAAAAGTTGTTGGACTGATGAATGTGCAGTTCGCCATACAGGCCGAAACAATTTTTATACTCGAAGTCAATCCGCGCGCCAGCCGTACGGTGCCATTTGTAGCAAAGACCATGGGCGTTCCTTTTGCCAAGATCGCATCGCGGGTAATGGCGGGCGAGAAGCTGGCCAGTTTTGGTCTTGTCCAGAAAAAGCTGGATCATGTTGCCGTGAAAGAAGCCGTGTTTCCGTTTGCGCGGTTTTTGGGTGTCGATACGCTGTTGGGACCAGAAATGAAATCAACCGGCGAAGTGATGGGGCTGGACCGCAATTTCGAGCGCGCCTTCGCCAAAAGCCAGATCGCCAGCGGATCTACCTTCCCCGAAACCGGGACGGCGTTTTTCTCGGTCAAGGATCGCGACAAGCCCGCAATTCTGGCTTCTGCGCAGACCCTGCTGGAAATGGGCTTCAAACTGATGGCGACGGGTGGCACGGCCACTTATCTGGAACAGGCGGGGCTTCAGGTCACCCGCATCAATAAGGTGCTGGAAGGCCAGCCGCATATTGCAGACGCAATCAAAAATGGTGACGTGCAACTGGTATTCAACACGACCGAGGGTGCGCAGGCCATCGCCGATTCTTTTCCCATTCGGCAAAGCGCCCTGAGGTCCAGGGTGCCGTATTACACTACAGCGGCCGGAATTAGGGCGGTTGTCAAAGGACTTGAGGCCGTGCGCGCCGGGGCTCTTGAAGTTCACTCCCTACAATCTTACATTCAATGATCGCAAGCTCATCTATTGTCACAAGGATGACAGATAGGGCGAAACACGCTCGTTAACCTTTAGGTATAGCAAGACAGATGGAAAGAATCCCCATGACGGCCCTCGGCTTCGAATCTCTCGAAACCGAGGTACGGCATTTAAAAACAGTTGAACGGCCCGCAATCATCAAGGCGATCTCATCCGCGCGCGAGCATGGCGATCTGTCCGAAAATGCCGAATATCACGCGGCCAAGGAACGCCAGAGCTATGTCGAAGGACGCCTGATGGAGCTGGAAGACAAAATCAGCCGCGCCCAGGTTATCGATGTCGCCAAACTATCCGGCAAGGATGTGAAATTCGGCGCGACCGTCAAACTGCTGGATGAAGATACCGAAGGCGAGATTACCTATCAGGTCGTGGGCGAGATCGAAGCCGATGTGAAAGCCGGGCGCATTTCCATCACGTCGCCCCTGGGACGCGCGCTGATCGGCAAGAAAATCGGCGATACGGTTGAGGTCAACACCCCCGGCGGCGGCAAAAGCTACGAGATTCTCAGCGTGAAGTATAAGGGTTAGTGCGTTTTTTGATCGTGCGGCAGCGCATGGCATTGATCGGGCGCAAGCCCCCCTCACCCTAACCCTCTCCCACACTTGCCAAGCCGTAGCCTTCTGGCGAAGGCTGGAGGGGAGAGGGGACACCAGTGTTTGCGTGTCTAGAGTCTGTCCTGTTTAGGTTGAATCGACATCATCTCATTGTCATTGCGAGGAGCGAAGCGACGTGGCAATCCAGAAGCCACAAATTCAGGCCTTTGCGTGGGACTCTGGATCGCCACGCTCTCGCAACGCGGGCGCTGGCGCAGCGGGTCGCTCGCAATGACGCCGAAGTGGGTTAACTTAAAACAGAAAGACTCTAACGCACCCACATCAACCAGATTTCAGCACCCCCTCTCCCCTTGTGGGAGAGGGCCACGGTGAGGGGGAGAGCGGGGATGGGTTTTCATCAAAACTTCTCCTCGCCCGTCTTGCGGCTTGTATCCGGGAAATCGCGATACAGCGCAAAACGTAAATTCTGCGCCATGGAATTGACGGCGAAATGCTGGTGCTCCACATCGCCCGCGCGGGTGGCAACATGGTTGAAGGCGGCGTCAAGTTGCGCCAGATCTTCGGTTTCAATCATGATGTGAAAGTCCCCCAGGATTGGCGGCGCAAGCCCAAGTTTGCGCCGCGAAAGGCGATAGCCCGCAATTTTTCCCTGATCGCGCAGGCGGCCCAGAAACGTGGCAATATTACTGGCGAATTCCATGTCGCTGACGCCAGGCTTCAACTCACACCAGACGTGATACAGGTCCATACATTACCTCACTTAATAGGGTTTTGTGCCGCGCAGTGAAATGCGGTGCAGTACGCGCTTATGACCATGATAATCGTTTACCGGATTATGCTGCACCGCCCGGTTGTCCCAGAACACAACGGAACCCGGCCGCCATTGGAAGCGGCAGGTAAATTCCGGTTTTGTCTGGTGCGCAAACAGATAGTCCAAAATGGGCGCGCTTTCTTCCTCGGTCATGTTTTCAAACCGCACCGTATGACCAAAATTTACATACAGTAATTTTCGCCCGGTTTCGGGATGCGTGCGCACCACGGGATGAATACCGACCAGTTCTTTTTTCGCTTCTTCCTTGCCCGCTGTTACCAGCCGGTCCTCGCGCGTCTTGTTGGCGTCCGCCTTGGCCGAACTATTGACACCTTTCAGGCCAGACAGCATGGCCTTCATCCCATCCGACAGCGTTTCATAGGCCATGTACATATTGGCGAAAATCGTATCGCCGCCAAACGGCGGCAATTCGCGCGCCACCAGAATGGCGCCCAGCGGCGGCACCGGCGTATAGGTCGTATCGGCATGCCAGATACCGCCGAAATTTATCCGCTCATGGGGCAGCTTCACCACCGGGACGATTTCGGGAAATTCGTCCAGCCCTTTCAGCATGGGATATTCTTCGGGTTCAGAAAACCGTCGCGCAAAGGCAATATGCTGGGCGGGCGTGATGTCCTGATCGCGAAAGAAAATCACCAGATGATCGAGCAGCGCCTGGCGGATTTCCGCAATCGTCGCATCGCTGAGTGTTTGCGATAAATCCACGCCGCCAATTTCGGCCCCCAGGGCGCCAGCGATGCGGTTTATCGTGATCATGTTACATTCCCCGGTGTTATTCCACCGTCACGGATTTTGCCAGATTGCGCGGCTGATCCACATCTGTGCCTTTGAACACAGCCGTATGATAGGCCAGCAACTGAATGGGAATAGCATATAATAACGGCGAAAGGAACGGATCAACATTCGGCATGACAACAGAGGCTTTGGCATAGCTGCCGATTTTTTCAACGCCTTCGGCATCTGAAAACAGGATCACCTTGCCACCACGCGCGACAACTTCCTGCATGTTGGAAGCGGTTTTTTCAAACAGCGCATCGCTAGGCGCGATCACGATCACCGGCACATCCTCATCTATCAACGCGATCGGGCCATGTTTCAGCTCGCCCGCCGCATATCCTTCGGCATGAATGTAGGAAATTTCCTTGAGCTTCAACGCGCCTTCCATCGCAATGGGATAGTTCAGCCCGCGCCCCAGATAAATTACATCGCGGGCTTTTGAGAGATCATGCGCCAGTTCCCGGATCATATGATCACGCGCCAGCGCAAGATTAATCATGCGCGGCAATTCGGTAAGCGCCCTGGTCAGCCGCTTTTCTTCCGTCGCATCAATGGCGCCGCGCGCGCGCGCAAAGCCAATCGCCAATGCCGCCAGTGCCGTCAACTGACAGGTGAACGCCTTGGTCGAAGCCACGCCAATTTCCGGCCCGGCATGGGTTGGAAAAATCACATCGGATTCCCGCGCGATGGTGGATTCCGCCACATTCACAACGGACGCGATAATTTGCCCCTGCGCCCGGCAATAGCGCAATGCCGCCAGCGTATCGGCGGTTTCACCGGACTGCGAAATGAATAGCGCCAATCCACCCGGCAGCATCGCTGCCTCGCGGTAGCGAAACTCGGACGCAATATCCACTTCGACCGGCAGGCGCGCCAATTGTTCAAACCAGTATTTGGCGACGCATCCGGCATAGAAGGCTGTGCCACACGCGACAATGGTCAGCTTGCTGATCGCGCCCAGTTCCACCGCCAGTTTGGGTAATTCGATCGCGCCGCGCAGTGCAGAAATATAGGCGCCCAGTGTATTGGCAATGGCGTCTGGCTGTTCGTAAATTTCCTTGGCCATGAAATGACGGTGATTGCCCTTGTCAATCATCGCCGCACTAACGCTGACGGTTTCTTTTTTGCGCTGAACCGGTTGGCCCGCCGCATTAAAAAATTCCGCGCCGGAACGGGTCAGAACAACCCAGTCGCCCTCATCAAGATATGACAGCGTTTGCGTAAAGGAACTTAACGCCAGCGCGTCAGATCCCAGAAACATTTCACCATTGCCATAGCCAACCGCAAGCGGACTACCCTTGCGCGCGCCTATCATCAGATTTTCTTCGCCAGCAAATATCAGCGCCAGTGCGAACGCGCCGTGCAAACGCTGAAATGCCTGTGCTGCGGCTTCGCGCGGGCTACGTCCCGACTTTATTCCTTCATGCACCAGATGCGCGATAACTTCGGTATCCGTTTCAGATGAAAAAACATGTCCCTTGCCTTCAAGCTCCAAACGCAATTCCTGAAAGTTTTCGATAATGCCGTTATGCACAACGGCGACACCGCCCGACACATGCGGATGCGCATTGTCCACGGTCGGCGCGCCATGCGTTGCCCAGCGCGTATGGCCGATAGCCGTGGCGCCCGGCAGCGGCTCAGTGCGCAGTGCACCCGCAAGATTACGCAATTTTCCTTCGGCGCGTCGGCGATCAATGCCGCCATTCACCAGACTGGCGATACCGGCTGAATCATAACCGCGATATTCCAGCCGCTTCAACGCATCCAGCACCAGTTCAGATGCGCCCTCAGCGCCTAATACTCCAACAATTCCGCACATATTTTCGCCCTGTAAATAAACTTATCCGTGTCCTGATTTTTTACCGGCAAAGCGCGCCCGGAATCGCGTCGCCCAGCCAGCTTTTTCCACCTGTTGCGGACGCACCAAAGCCAATGCGTCAGCGCTGACATCCTGCGTGATGACGCTGCCCGATCCGGTATAGGCGCCATCGCCGATTTTTACCGGCGCCACCAGACAGGTGTTGGAACCAATAAACGCGCCCGCACCGATATCCGTGAAATGTTTTTCAAAACCATCATAGTTACAGGTGATCGTGCCCGCGCCGATATTGGCGCCTGCACCGACGCGCGCATCACCGATATAGGACAGATGGCTGACCTTCGCACCCGCTTCGATGCGCGCTGCCTTTACCTCGACAAAATTTCCGATCTTTGCGCCCTTGCCTATATCAGCCCCAGGGCGCAACCGGCCATACGGACCAATTTCTGCGGCGCTGGCGACGGTTGCGCCTTCGAGATGCGAAAACGGCTTGATCTGCACCCCATCCGCAACCGTAACGCCGGGACCAAACACCACATTCTGCCCCACCACCACATCGCGGCCAAGTTTGGTGTCGTAACTGAAATAGACCGTAGACGGATCAAGTAATGTTGCGCCGTTCAGCATCGCGCCAACACGCAAGCGGTTCTGCAAGATGGTTTCTGCCTGTGACAGTTCAACCCGGCTGTTAACGCCCAGCACCTCATCCGCATCCGCCTCAATCGCTGCGCAGGACAAACCCCGCCTGCGGGCGATGGCGATAATGTCCGTGAGATAATATTCGCCTTTGGCGTTATTGTTACCAACCTCTTCCAGCAGACTGAACAACAACGCACCGTCCACAGCCATCACGCCAGAATTACAAAATCCGATTTTGCCCTGTTCCGGGGTGCAGTCTTTGGATTCTATAATCGCATGCAGGCCGCCGGTGTCGCTCATCAGCAACCGGCCATAGGGCGATGGATCAGCGGGACGGAACCCCAGCACCACGGCGGACGCACCCTTGCGCCGCGCTGCCAGCATCGCCTGAATTGTTTCGGCCCTAACCAGTGGCGTATCCGCATACAGGATCAGGACATCACCGGTAAATCCGGCCATCTCGGATGCTGCCGCCTTGACGGCGTCCGCCGTACCCAACTGGTTTGCCTGTAGCGCAATACGCGCATCCGGGGCCTGCTTGCGCGCCGCCTCTGACACAATCGGCATGTTTGGCCCGACGACGACGACACGCCGCGCTGCGGTAATCGCGTCGCTTAACGCCAGCACATGGCCCAGCATGCTGCGCCCGGCAACTGGATGCAGCACTTTGGGCAGTGTAGACTGCATCCGTGTCCCCTGCCCTGCGGCCAGGATAATCGCGGCAATCTCGATAGAACTGCTCGTAGAACTGCTCATGGACAGGCCCTTTATTTTCGGAAACGCTGTTAACTATGTTCAATAATGCGCCAGGAACAGTATCGCGCCAATTCAATAAATATTTCTGACTCTTACGCTAATCTGCATGTTGCTAGCCGATTCGGAAGTGATAGGCCGCACAGCATGGTTAATTATTCATTATAAAGCGTTAAGGAAGGGCAAATGTCACTCTATGCGGGTTATACGATCGTTTTTGATCTGGACGGTACCCTGGTCGATACCGCCCCGGACCTGACGGCGGCACTCAATCATGTGCTTGTTAACGAGGGGCGACAGGCGCTGCCCCAGGCAGAGGTGCGCAATCTGGTGGGCCACGGCGCACGCGCGCTGATTCAACGCGGTATGAGCATCGGTAGCCCGCCGCCACCCGAGCCGGAACTGCAACGCATGCTGAAGCTGTTTCTGGACTATTATGGCGAAAATATCGCCAATCACAGTACCCTGTTTCCCGGTGTGATTGAGACCCTGAACCATTTTCGCACCCAGCAGGCCCTGCTTGCCGTGTGCACAAACAAGCCAACCGGGCTTTCGAATGATCTGTTTACCGCACTGGCAATGCACGGGCATTTTGAGGCCATTCTGGGCAGCGACAGCCTGCCTGTGCGCAAACCCGACCCGCTGCATTTAACAGAGACTATCCGTCAGGCTGGCGGCGACCCGGCCCGCGCGGTCATGGTAGGTGACAGCGCGACAGACATCGACACGGCAAGGGCCGCCAATATCCCCGTCGTGGCGGTTAGTTTCGGCTATACCCAGACACCTGTGCGCGAACTGGGCGCGGATATCGTCATTGACGATTTCAAAGCCCTGATCGATGTGCTGCCCCGCCTGTTACGACTTGACCAGCCGGGGTGAACCGCCCTATAGCATGCCACCACGAAGGGATAAGGGCGATTAGCTCAGTTGGTAGAGCACTGTGTTCACATCGCAGGGGTCGCATGTTCGAGTCATGCATCGCCCACCACGCTTCGCCCTGCGAGCTTCGTGTGGTGCAGGGCAACGATCAGACAGCATTGCCAGCGCGGTTCCAGGCGGGTAACGTAGGGAATCCGAAATTCTGATCATGGATTGCCAAAATGAGCCAGACCAGCCTCCACCCCGCCATTGCCCAGATTAACTATCCACTGATTGACGCCGATCAGCATTATTACGAACCGGATGATTGCTTCACCCGCTATATCGACCCGAAATTCCGCGATCGTGCGATTACCGTGGTGCGCGGGCAAAGCAAATATGCCCAGGTACATTTCATGGGCAAGCGGCTGAAATTTTTCAGTGCGCCGCCGGGCGAGGCGGCGGGCAAGCCGGGATCGCTGAAAGAGTTTTTTCAGAACCCGACCGGCCCCGGCGCGCTGATCAGCGGCGGCACTATTCCCTGCCAGGAATTTCCCGAGAGCATGATCCGCGATGTGCGCATGCAGACCTTGCGTCAGCAGAATGTACAAGCCACAGTCATGTTGCCCAGCCTGGCGGTTGGCGTTGAGAATGAGATGCGCGATGAAGGGCCGGAAACGGTGTTCGCCAATATTACCGCCTTCAACAAATGGGTCGAGGAGGATTGGGGCTGGAATTACCAGGACACGATCTTTAGTTCCGCCATGCTGTCGCTGACAGATATTGACATGGCGGTGGCCGAGCTGGAGCGTGTGCTGAAAGGCGGCGCGCGCATGGTGCATTTGATGCCCGCACCTATCTATGGGCGATCCCCCGCTGATCCGCATTTCAATCCATTCTGGGCACGTTGCGAGGAAGCCGGCATTCCGGTGGCTTTCCATGTCGGCAATGGCGGCATGGAAGAAATTTATTCTGTGCATTGGGGCGAAAATCCGCGCCCGCAACATCACCGCGTATCGCCATTTCAGCGGGTCATAAGTTTTATGGACCGGCCGGTTTCCGACACTGTCGCGGCTTTGATCATGCACAATCTGTTTGGTCGCTTTCGCAAATTGCAGGTGGTGTCAATTGAGAACGGCTCGGCCTGGGTGGCGCCGCTACTGAAAAAAATGGAAGGCACGGTGCGCTTTTGCATGCCGCATGATTTCAACTTTGGTCCTATTCACGACAAACCCGCGCAGATTTTCAAGGAACATGTCAGTGTTGCGCCGTTCCCCGAAGATGATCTGAAGGAATTAATCGCCTGTATCGGACCAGAGCGTGTATTGTGCGGTTCCGACTGGCCGCACCCGGAAGGCATCGCCAATCCGATTGAATTCGCCGAAGGGCTGGATGGCCTGAATCCCGTGCAGTTGCGCAAGGTCATGCGGGGCAATTCCGCAAAACTACTGGGCCTCAAGGATTAAAACAAAGGATGATCTGATGAGCTATGACGCGCCGTACAAGGGGGTCAAGATTGTTGATCTCAGTCAGGCCATCGCAGGCCCCTATGCGGCGGGTATCATGGCGCGACATGGTGCAGATGTAATCAAAGTGGAGCCGGGGCGCGGCGATTGGGCGCGCGGCATCGGAAAAAAATATGGCGGGCATACGTTGATTTCGGCGCTGGTAAATCTTGGCAAGCGCAGTATCTGCGTTGAACTGAAAACCGATGGCGGGCGTGAAGTGTTGCGCCGCCTGCTGGCGGACGCAGATATTTTTATCGAAAGTTTTCGCCCCGGCGTTACCAAACGTCTGGGTTTCGGCTATGAGGAAGTGCGCGCCATCAATCCGCGCATTATCTATCTGTCGGTTTCGGGTTTCGGGCAGAGCGGGCCGTTTGCAGAACGTCCGGGTACGGATGGTGTATTGCAGGCGTTTTCCGGTTTTGTTGCAGATAATAAAGGGCCGGATGGTGTTCCGCACCGCTCTAACGTATTGCTGATTGATATGTCGGCGGCGCTGTATAATGTGCAGGCCTTGCAGGCGGCGTTATGGGCGCGTCAGGGTGAAAAGACCGGCTGCTATCTCGATAACAGCCTGCTGGAAACTGCGGCCGCACTGCAAAATCTCAATATCGCAATCAAGACGATGGAAGCTGGCGGGCGTGCGCAGCCGCTTGTGTATCCATCCGGCATCTACCCAACCCGAAATGGTCATGTATCCACCAGTGTGGTATTCGAGCGCGAATATAAACCGTTTATGGAAATGCTAAAACTGCCGGAACTTGCCAGCGACACGCGGCTGCAATCCATCCAGGGACGATTCGAACACCGTCATTTGCTTGACGAACCGATCCGTACGGCCATTGCAAAATTCACGACCGATGAATTCTGTGACGCACTGATAAAATTGCGCATGCTGCATGAGCGGATCAATAATTATACTGAATTTTTACACCATGAGCAGACCAAACAGATGAACGCATTTTTGTGGCATGATTATCCCGGCATAGGCCGTATCCCGCTGGCCAATATTCCCGGTGCGCGACACCTTGGGGACAACCCGGCCATGCTGAGCGCACCCCTGCTGGGCGAGCATACGACGGAAATTCTGATCCAGCATGGCTACAGCCCGCAGGATATAAGCGCGCTCGAAACTGCGGGCGCCATCAGCACGATGATTGCAGCAGCATGACACAGGACGTTGCAAAAATCAGTCTGCGGAATATTGTCAAATCGTTTGGTGACAATAATGTTCTGGACAATCTGTCGCTTGATCTTCCTGCGGGAAAAAATCTGGCGTTAATTGGCAATGCCGCGTCTGGGAAAACTGTGCTGCTGAAATGCCTGGTTGGCCTGTATCCGATTGACAAGGGCCATATCGAAGTGGATGGCGTGGAAATATCATCGCTAGATACGCATGAACGCGAACAATTACTGGACCGGTTTGGCGTGCTGTTTCAACGCTCTGCCCTGTTCGACAGTTTGCCGGTGTGGGAAAATATTGCGTTCAAGCGCGTGACCATTGGCAATGTGCGGCGCAAGGATGCGCGTGAGGCCGCTATTCTTAAACTGCGTCAGGTCGGCATGAAACCGGAAACCGCCGATCTGTTTCCCGCCAGCCTTTCGGGCGGCATGCAAAAGCGCGTGGCGCTGGCGCGCGCCATTATGGAACAGCCGGATATTCTGCTGCTGGATGATCCAACGGCCGGGCTGGACCCGATTCTGACCCGCGTTATAAATGAACTGATTGCGCAACTGGCCGAGGAAACCGGCGCGACGGTGCTGTCAATCACCAGCGATATGGACGCCATGCGCCGGGATTATCCCGCAGTGGCGATGCTGCATGATGGACGCATTATCTGGCAGGGGGCGACTGCGGATATTGATCACGCGGAAAATCCCTATCTGGATCAGTTGGTGAATGGACGCCCGGATGGGCCAATTAAAATGCGGCTGCGCAAACGCGCCGCCTGAGTTGATAGACCGAGGCTATATGGAAAAAATGTATTACGAAGTGCATGAAGGCAACGGGCCGTACCTGCTGTTGATCCACGGCATGCTGTCCAGCCGCGCGCAATGGAAACGCAATCTGGCCGCGCTCTCCAAAGAAACCCGCCCGGTAGTGATGGAGCTGTGGGGACACGGGCGATCCCCCAGCCCTGATGACCCCGCGCTATACGCGCCGGATGCGATGGTCGAGCAGGTAGAGCAGGTGCGCCGCGAACTGGGCACTGATAAATGGTTTGTATGCGGACAATCTTTTGGCGCAACCGTGACGTTGCGTTATTCGCTGAAATATCCAGAGCGCGTGCTGGGGCAGATATTTACAAACTCCACTTCTGCATTGGCCACCAAGGATAAAGTGAAAGAGCTTTATGCCGACGTGCATAAACTGGCTGGAAACCTTGCAAAAAATGGCCAGGAGGGGTTAAAACGTATGCGTATTCACCCCATTCATGCCAAGCGTTTGCCCCCCGGCGCGCAACAGGAATTACTGGCGGATGCGGACCTGCTAAGCCCCGCCGGAATCGCCAACCTGTTTCAGCTCACCTCGCCCGTTGCATCCGTTGCC
>CAMTVX010000075.1:0-36049 GCA_947085295.1 uncultured Alphaproteobacteria bacterium
TGCGCCCCTCGGTAAATTTGGCGTCAGCGACGAAGAACTGGCCGTAAAGCCCACCGTGTTTCGCAATGATCTGTTCAAGGGCAAGCGGGTGCTGGTATCAGGCGCGGGCAGTGGCATCGGCAAGGCGACAGCCTATCTGTTTGCGCGGCTGGGTGCAGATCTGGTGATCTGCGGACGCAACGAAGAACGGCTGGCGGTTTCGGAAGAATGGCTGAAAAAACTCGGCGCGAAGGTTGAGACCTATTCGCTGTCGATCCGCGACCATGACGCGGTGGCGGCGATGATCGACAAGGCCTTTGCCAATGGCGGCATTGATTATCAGATCAACAATGCGGGCGGGCAGTTTTCACAAAAGGCCATCGACTATTCCGTCAAGGGCTGGAACGCCGTCATCGACACCAATCTGAACGGCACCTGGTATATGATGCAGAACCTGGCGCGCAACTGGCGCGCATCGGGCAGGCCCGGCCATATCATCAACATCGTCGCCGATGTGTGGCGCGGCATGCCGGACGCCGCACACACCTGTGCGGCGCGCGCGGGCGTGATTTATCTGTCCAAGACTGTCGCCGTGGAGTGGGCCGAACATAAAATCCAGGTTAATTGCGTGGCGCCCGGCGCTGTGGAAACCGAAGGCTTTGGCAATTATCCGCCGGATGCGTCAGCGACTTTTGCGCAGGCCAATCCGATGATGCATGTCGGGGAATCGCACGACATCGCCGAGGCCTGCGCCTATCTGGCCGCACCATCCGGCAAGTTCATCACCGGTGAAGTCATCACCGTCGATGGCGGCCAGCAACTATGGAGCGATCTGTGGCTGTACGGCAAACCGGATTATTTCAAGACCGGCGGATGAATGCACATGGAAGCGATGCAATTCAAACGCATCCCGCGCTAATGCGGGGGCGTGATCCCGGCTTTTTTTTCTTCCAACTGCCAGTAGGTTGACCAGATGCGCTGCGCGACGGTGACAAGGGTGATGGCGGTCAGCACATAAATCGCCGTTTCCAGAAACCCCGCCATCAGCGCAATTGAAATCAGCAGTAACCGCTCGAACCGCGAGGCAAAACCGCTTTTTCCGGCAAGTCCCAACGCCTCGGCGCGCGCGCGGGTATAACTAACCATGAACGAACCAAGCAGCGCGAGTACGACGACCGCCGCCGTCACCGCATTGCCGCTGGCGGCGAACAGATAGGCAATGGCGGCGAAAATCACGCCTTCTGCGATGCGATCGAAGTTTGAATCCAGAAAGCCGCCAAATTCCGTGCTCATACCGCCGCGCCTGGCCACAGTGCCATCGAACAGATCGACAAGTCCGGCAAACAGATAGATAAAGCCGCCAATGAACAGGCCGCCCTGCAAAATGCAGAAAGCGGCCAGGAAATTCAGTAAAAGCCCGATTACCGATAATTTGTTTGGCGTCAAGCCGTGGCCGATCAGAAAATCCGCTATCGGGATCAGCGCGAAATCGAAACTGGCGTACAGCTTTTTGCGAAATTCCTCCATGCTTAGGCGACGACCTTTTCTTTTTGCACGACGCCCTCTTCGATCAGTTTCGCCAGATCGTTCTGGGAAAGGCCCAGCAGGCCGCTCAGAATTTCCGCGTTGTTTTCGCCCAGAAACGGCACATGCTCGCGCACCCGTGATTCAGAATCGCACATCCGCAGGGGTGTGTTGGCGACCTTGAACGAACCCGCGCCATCCTCGACTTCCACCGCACTTTTACGAAACACCGATTGCGGTTCATTCAGCGCATCCTGGACACGGCGCAATTGCCCGACCGGACAGCCACCTTCGCGGATAATGTTCTCGACCTCGTCCACGGTGCGGTCTTTCGCCCATTCTTCCACTTCGTTCAGCATTGCCATCCAGTTCTGCACACGTTCGGCCACCTGAAGCGGATATTTTGTCGGCCATTCCGGGTGGCCGCAGGATCTGCTGAGATCGGCATAATTGTTGGGCGATAGCGGGTTGACGACAAACATGCCGTCTTTCGCTTTCAGTGCGCGGTATACGAGGCGCGCGCCCGCAGTATTGAAATTGGCTTCCTGCAATTCATTGGTCAGGGCGTTGTAAATCACATCGGTCATGGCAATGTCGATTTCTTCGCCCTTGCCGATGCGTTCGCGCCGGAACAAAGCGGCCATGATGGCGGCATTGCCATGCACGCCGGTCATGTAATCGGCAAACGGGACAGAACCGTTGATGGGTTTGTTCTTGTCTTCCTGCCAGGTCATCATGGCCATATCCAGCCCGGCAGAGGCGTGAATGATCGGCGCAAACGCCGCCCAGTCGGCAGCGGGGCCTTCCTGGCCAAAGCCGGACATGTTGCAATAGATGATTTTCGGGTTGCGCGCCTTCATATGTTCATAACCCAGGCCAAAGCCGCGCATCACGCCGGGCCGGAAATTCTGGATGGCCACGTCGCTTTTTTCGGCAAGCTTGAGAATCAGTTCCACGGCGCGCGGGTCTTTCAGATCCAGACAGACGCTTTTCTTGCCGGCGTTAAGCTGTCCAAAATAGGTGCTGCGGCCTTTGCGCCGCGGCAGGGTCATGCGCAGCAGATCACCGATTGGCGGCTCCACCTTGATCACCTCGGCCCCCAGATCCGCCATCAGCCGTGCGCAATACGGCCCGGCAATGACGCCGGTAAAATCAATAACCCGTACGCCCTCAAGCGCGCCTGGTGTGACATGTTGCTGGATCGACATGGTTTCTTCCTTTTTATTATTATTACAATGGATTCATGCCCCCATGATGCGGCGAATGTCCGGGAAGGTAAACATATTTTAGAAGGCCTCTGATTTCAGCGCCTGCGGGCCGGTAACAAGCCAACAGGCTGTCTATGTACAATTTGTATCAACAGGTTTTGAATGGACGTACCCCATGAAAAAGCGGCCGGGCCTTTGGGGGCCGGCCGCTATGATATGGGCGTGTTATCTAGTGCTGGCCGTGGGGGACGTGCAGGATCAGGCCATCCAGCTTGTCGGTTATGCTGATCTGACAGGCAAGGCGGCTGGTTTCGCGGAAATCCTCGGCGAATTGAAGAAGCTCGGCTTCCATATTGCCTTCCTCCACCCTGCCAACCCTGTCAAGCCAGGCGGCATCCACATAGACATGGCATGTGGCGCAGGCGCAAACCCCGCCGCAATCGCCGTCGATCCCCGGGATGTCATTGTCTACGGCGGCGTCGCGGCCGGTCGTGCCGCTGGCTACGGTTACAACATGCTCCACTCCGGTGTGCTCGATATAGGTCACTTTAGGCATACTCTGATCCATCTCTTGTTTTGTTCTAATTGATTGCAGTGCTTAACGGGCGTGCAGCTTAACCGGCATCCGGGTGAACCCGTGGATGACGTGGGACAGGCTTCGTACCGGTTCGCCCACTACCTCGATTCTGCTGAAACGTTTGACGATTTCTTCCCAGATGATCCGCAACTGCAATTCCGCCACACGGTTGCCGACGCAGCGATGAATGCCAAAGCCGAAGGACAGATGCTGACGCGGGTTTTTCCGGTCGACCAGAAACTCGTCGGCCCGTTCAATCACTTCACCGTCACGATTGCCGGACAGATACCACATGACGACCTTGTCGCCTTCGCGGATGGTTTTTCCGCCAACCTCGGCATCGCACAGGGCGGTGCGCATCATGCTGGTGATGGGGGTTTGCCAGCGGATGATTTCCGACACCATGCCGGGGATGATGCTGGGGTCCTTCATCAGTTTGGCATATTCTTCCGGATGCTGATTAAGCGCCAGAACACCGCCACTGATGGAGCTGCGTGTCGTATCATTACCACCGACGATCAGCAGAATCAGATTACCAAGAAATTCCTGAAACGGCATGTTCGCAGTCGCAGGCGAACCGGCCAACATCGAGATCAGATCATGTTTTTGTTCGCCGCCAACCCGTTGATCCCATAGATTTTTGAAATACAGGCCGCATTCCATCATTTCCTGCTGCCACTGTTCCCAGCTATCGACGCCATTTCCGGGTGACGCCGTTACCATGTCTGACCACCGGGTCAGCTTGCGCCGTTCATCCCAGGGAAAATCAAACAGCGTGGCAAGGGTCATGGTGGTGAGTTCGATGGAAACCCGATCAACCCAGTCGATTTCTTCACCGATGGGCAATGAATCAAGAATTTCGGCTGCGCGCGCGCGGATGATGGGTTCAAGCGTTTCCAGATTATGCGGTGCGACAATCGGGCTGACCACTTTACGCTGTTCGTCATGTTTGGGCGGGTCCATGGCGATGAACATCTCAAGCCCACCCATGGCCGACGCCTCGGTCGGCACGCCTAGGCCACCAAGCACAATGCCGCCCCGCGCCGCATCCGAGGAAAACACCTTGTGGTCCGTATCGACGCGTACAATATCGTTGAATTTTGTGACAGACCAATACGGGCCGTTAGGGCTTTTGGCGCAATAATGCACGGGGTCCTCAGCGCGTAACCGCGTGAAATATTCCCCAATCGTATCGTTTTGAAACAGCACTGGATCGCTGACATCCATTTCGTCCAGTGGAATTTTGCTTACATCAGTTTTAATCGCCTGGTTGACCGACATTTCCGGATCCCTCGTTTTGTGCCACGCGCAGCAAGGTGCGCATGGTTTCTGATTGAATACACATTATGGCAATAACATCGTCATATTGTTAGATATGTCAATAAAATAATGCGCGATAGATCAATAGGTTTTGGGATGCGGGGGCGGGTTCTGCGGAGGCTGGGGGAATCAGGCTGAATTAATGATGGGGCAGCGACGCCATGCATTGCCCGATCCAGAATGAACAAAGTAGAACAAAGTATAAGGCAAAAAAAAGCAAGACTTGCCAAAAAGGTCGGCAGTCTTGCGGATGTTGGGTTATTCTTGTTTTTGCACCCCCACTGGAACAGTACTATTCGGATATCAGACCCTGAAGCCTGTACACCTGAAGCCTGTAGAGTGGTGAGCCGCGATCGCGCCCCTGGATGTTTCTCCCCCTAAACTCGGGCCAGCCATACTGTGCAGCCGTGCCTCTTTGTTAGGAAGCAACTTATTCCGCTTTTTTAGAAGAGTCACGCAATAAAAAACATTTTTTGATTCTTTTTTTGTAACTTTCTAAGGTCGGTTCAAAAATGCTGATATTGATAAAACTTATGCGTGTATTCGTGTTTTATTATTGATGAAATGAATTATGTATTCATCAAACTTTAATAATATATATTGAACAATACTGCATGATCAATCGAGCGATAGTGCCAATAATGATTTACCTGGCGTCTGTGTTGCCTGCGGTTGCAGCACAGGTGGAAGTTTCGCAAACCACGAAATGCCGGGTGATCGAACGCCATGTTCCTGATGCGGATGTGGCGTATCAGCCGGGACGTGATGTTGTGGGGGGCAGGGCTGTGGCGCCCGCTGATCTGCCGGTCGATCAGGGTGGCGCTGCGCAGATAACGGTGCCGCAGAATTTTGACATAGAAATAGACGCCGATCTGGCAGGCAGTGTCGGGGATACGCAAAACACCGCTCTTTATCAACCGCGCGCCAAAATTGGCAGGGTCGAGGTAAAGGATCTGGAGGGCGATACCCGACTGGACTTTAACGGGCAGCCTTTGTATCGCGGCGCGCCCGGAACCGCCTCACCGGAATGCGCGCAATAGGGCCGACTATCTTCGCCGCCCTGAATCCGCCGCATTGCCAGGTGATTGCTATATTCCAGGCCATTGCCTAAAAGTCTTCTACACATCAGGTAATGGAAGCAGGCCACATATGAAGCTATCGCAATTTTTTCTGCCCGTATTGCGCGAAGACCCGTCCGAGGCGCAAATCGTCTCGCATCGGCTGATGTTGCGCGCGGGCATGATCCGCCAGATGAGCGCGGGGATCTATGCCTGGCTGCCACTGGGGCTGCGGGTGCTGCGCAAGATCGAGGCGATTGTGCGCGAGGAACAGAACCGCGCGGGCGCGGTTGAACTGCTGATGCCCACCATTCAGTCGGCTGATTTATGGCGCGAAAGCGGCCGCTATGATGATTACGGCAAGGAAATGCTGCGCATCACGGATCGTCATGAACGCGATATGCTGTTTGGCCCGACCAATGAAGAAATGATCACCGATATTTTCCGCAACACGGTGCGCAGTTACCGCGATCTGCCGCGCAATCTGTATCATATTCAATGGAAATTCCGCGATGAAATCCGCCCGCGTTTTGGCATTATGCGTGGCCGCGAGTTTTTGATGAAGGACGCCTATTCGTTCGACATTGATGCGGCGGGCGCGCGGCATTCCTATAACGCCATGTTCATTGCTTATCTGCGCACCTTCGCCCGCATGGGACTGAAGGCCATTCCGATGGCGGCGGACACCGGGCCGATCGGCGGCGATCTCAGTCATGAATTCATCATTCTGGCGGAAACCGGTGAAAGCGAGGTGTTCTGTCACGCTGATACGCTGGCGCGCGACTGGGCGGCGGAAAATATTGACTATGCATCGGATTTGCAGCCGCTGGTCGATGGCATGACCGCGCTTTATGCGGCGACCGATGAAAAACACGATGCAGCGCGCTATGAAAAAGAAGTGCCCGCCGATAAACGCACCACCGCGCGCGGCATTGAGGTCGGCCATATTTTCTATTTCGGCACCAAATATTCCGCCGCGATGAACGCCAGGGTAACCGGGCCGGATGGCTCGCTGGTGACGGTTGAAATGGGATCCTACGGCATCGGCGTGTCGCGCCTGGTGGCAGGGATCATCGAGGCCAGCCACGACGGTAACGGCATCATATGGCCCGCGAGCGTTGCGCCGTTCGATATCGGCCTGATCAATCTGAAAGCAGGCGATGGCGCGACCGATGCGGCGTGTACGGATTTATATGGCAAGCTGATGGCAGCTGGCAAAGACGTGCTGTATGACGATAGCGACGAACGCGCCGGCGCAAAATTCGCCACCATGGATTTGATCGGCCTACCCTGGCAGGCCATCATCGGCCCCAAAGGGGTCAAGAACGGCGTGGTTGAAGTGAAAAACCGCGCCACCGGCGAACGGGTTGAACTCAGCGTTGAGGCCGCACTCAACCTGCTGGCGGGTTAGGCGCGTGGCCTTTTCCGCATTTGAATGTCTGGTGGCGGAGGCGGGGAGGAGGTGGATTAAAGGGTAGCGTCCCCTTTACCCGCTTAAAGGGTAGCGTCCCGTTACCCCCCCTAAAGGGTAGCGTCCCCTTTACCCAAGGGTAGCGTCCCCTTTACCCCCCTTTACTGCCCTTTACCCCGATTTCTCCGATTTCTTGATGACCCCGATTTCTTGTCTAGTCTTGCAATATGTCCCATAGAGTAGTACATTACCCCGTAATGGAGCTGTGTGATGATTGTTAGCTTTCGGGACGGCTGGCTGCGGAAATTCTTTGTTGAGGACGTTCGATCCAGAAAAATACCCCCGGATATCGAAGCCCGGCTGTTTCGTAAGATCCAGATGCTTGATGATGCGGCAGTGGATCAGGATCTGCGTGTGCCGCCCGGCAACCATTTTGAGAAATTGAAAGGGCATTTGGAAGGCTTTAACTGCATCCGTGTTAACCAGCAATGGCGGCTGGTCTTCCGGTGGAATGGCGATCGCGGTGAGGCAGCCGACGTTTACCTGGACAATCATAGTTATCTGTGAGGTCAACCATGTTAATGACAAAGCGCAAGCCGGCAAGCGTCGGCGAAATTCTGATCGAAGAGTTCATGGCGCCGATGGGCCTGACGCAAATTGCGCTGGCGCAAGCCATGGGCGTGCAGCGCAAACATGTCAATGAACTGTGCAATGAACGCAGGGCCGTGACCGCCCCGACTGCGCTCATCCTCGCCCGCGTGTTTGGCAACAGCCCCGAATTCTGGTTGAACGTGCAGCGGCGCAGCGATCTGTGGAAAACAATGCACTCGCCCGTTGAACGCAAAAGAATTCTGCGCGCCCGGCCATTGCAAGCCGCATGAACCCCGCCCGGGAACAGCCCAAACTGTTCGTGAAGAAAAGCGGCGTAGATGTTTTCGCGGAGGAGATAATGATTGCCGTGAGCAAGGGAAAAGGCGATTCTCCCGCCGCAAACGCACGCAGACGCGCGTAATCCGCCAAAAGATTTTAACCAGTGGTATTCCCGCTGGTTAAAATGCCGGCGTAGGGTAACACAGGCTAGATTTGATCATTCACACGGGTCCAGAGACGCTTTGAAAGGGGTCCAGAAAAGGGGTCTCAGAAAAGGGGTCTGACCCCTTTCTTCTTGCCTTTCTTCTTGGGCCCTCGCCACGCGGCGTGCGGTGATATTGCCCCTGTTGCGCACCTTTGCCAGGTCGTAGCTGATCTGCACGCCACTTTGTCTCCCCCTCACCCCGACCCTCTCCCACAAGGGGAGAGGGAGGCCATGACGCCATGATGAAGGAACTAAATTTTCAAATGCGATAGCCCTGGGAATAATCAGCTTCAGTATGGCGTTTTGACCCTGCAAGCTATAAAGCTTGCTGAGAAAATCGGCGATTAACGATATATTGTCGCCAAATAGAGCTGTCCAAATAGAGGATGAATTTGTAGTGAGCCACTCCCTCCCGTTACGTCATTGCGAGCGAAGCGTGGCAATCCAGAGTCTCACGCGAGGGCCTGTGTTCGTGGCTCCTGGATCGCCACGTCGCTACGCTCCTCGCGATGACGTCGAAAGACGCGCATGACACTCACCCCGTTTTCCGCATTCGAATGGCTGGTTGCCGGGCGTTATCTGCGTTCGCGGCGGCGTGAGGGGTTTGTGTCGGTCATTACCGCGATTTCGTTTATCGGGATTGGGCTGGGGGTGGCGACGCTGATCATCGTTATGGCGGTGATGAACGGATTTCGCATCGATCTGATGTCGCGCATTTTGGGGGTCAATGGGCATATGGTCGTGCAGGGGCTGGGCGGGCCGCTGGAGGATTTTGATCCGATCGCTGCGCGGATCGGCAAGGTGGCGGGTGTGGTGCGCGTGGCCCCGATCATTGAGGGGCAGGTGATGGCCAGCGGGCGTGACGGTGCGGCAAGTGGTGCGCTGGTGCGCGGCATACGTCAGGAAGATCTGGCGCAGCAAAGCATGATTGCAGGACACATTTTATCAGGTTCGATGGATGACTTTTCGCGCACTGGCGGCATTATTATTGGCGTGCGTCTGGCGCAGAAGCTGGGTGTGCGGGTCGGCGACTCGCTTACGCTGTTATCGCCGCGCGGCACGGCCACGCCGTTCGGCACCGCGCCGCGCGTGCTGGCCTATCCGATTGCGGCGGTGTTTGAAGTGGGCATGTCGGAATATGACAGCAGTTTTGTGTTCATGCCGCTGGAATCCGCGCAGCAATATTTCCGGTTGGGGAATGCCGTCAGCGGCATTGAAGTGATGATCACCGATCCCGATCAGGTTCTGGATATGCGCGAAATCGTCAAACAGGCGGCGGGCGAAAACGTGCATGTCGTGGACTGGCAGCAGATCAATTCCAGCTTTTTCAGCGCGCTTCAGGTGGAGCGTAATGTGATGTTTATGATCCTGACACTGATCATTCTGGTGGCGGCGCTGAACATGATTTCGGGGCTGGTCATGCTGGTCAAGGACAAGGGCCATGACATCGCCATTCTGCGCACCATGGGGGCGACCAGCGGCAGCGTAATGCGGATATTCTTTATCTGCGGGGCCAGTGTCGGCGTGCTCGGCTCACTTGCGGGTGTGCTGACCGGAACAGTGTTCTGCGCCAATATCGAGGCCATCCGGCAATGGGTTTCGACACTGACCGGCACCGCGCTGTTTTCACCGGAAATATATTTCCTCAGCCAGATGCCCGCCGAGATGGACCCGATGGAAGTGACCTCGGTGATCATCATGGCGCTGACGCTTTCGATGCTGGCGACACTCTATCCGGCGTTCCGCGCGGCCAGGCTCGATCCCGTCGAAGCGTTGCGGTACGAGTGAGCGTTATGGAAATCGCACTTGCCTTGCAGAATATCCAGCATGCCTATGCCACGGCGGTCGGGCCGCTGGCTGTGTTAAAGGGCGTAACGCTGTCGCTGTCTCGCGGCGAAGTGGTGGGCTTGATCGCGCCATCGGGGGCGGGCAAATCCACGCTGCTGCATATTGCGGGTTTGCTGGAACGTCCGGCATCGGGCGCGGTGATGTTGAACGGGCGGGACTGCTCAAGCCTGAATGACAAGGCGCGCACAATGGCGCGGCGCCATGAAATTGGCTTTGTGTATCAGTTCCACCATCTGCTGCCGGAATTCAGCGCACTGGAAAATGCCGCCATGCCGCAGATCATTGCGGGCGTAGACAAAAAAACTGCCGCCGCGCGTGCGCAGGAGCTGCTCGATAAATTGGGTGTCGGCGCGCGTGCGACGCATCGCCCGGCGGAAATGTCGGGCGGCGAACAGCAGCGCGTGGCGATTGCCCGCGCATTTGCCAATCGTCCCGCCGTCCTGCTGGCCGATGAGCCGACCGGCAATCTGGACAGCGAGACGGCGGACAAGGTGTTCGACACCATGCTTAAAGCGGCGCGCGACGAGGGGCTGGCGGCGCTGATCGTCACGCACAATCCGGCGCTGGCCGCGCGCATGGACCGGGTATTGCGGCTGGACAAGGGCGTGGTGGTTGCGGGCTGATTTTCATTGTGTAAAGTGAATCCACACTCGCATTACTTCATGGATGACATATAGAATGGCATGATTCAGTTCATTCACACACGCGATCAGAGGCGTCACGGTATGAAAATGCGCGGACTTCAAATGGCTGTTATGGCGGTGTTGCTAGCGGCAATTCATGCCATTTTCTTCACCACCGCAGAGGCAAAGCCGCGCTATATTTCCGGTGATAATTATAATGCGACCCAGTTCAGCGCGCCGGGGCTTGAACCCGGCATCGGCCAAACCATCAAAATGCTGATTGGCCGCAATGTGGATGCGCCCCCCGCCAAATCCGGACATGAAGCCAAACATGGCGAAGCCGCCGGTCACGGCGCATTACATGTGTATGATCAAACGCCATGCAGCAGTTTTTGCCGAACGGTTCCCGGTGGACTCGATTCCGAAAGCAACGAGGCCTATGAGGCGTGCCTTGGTCCCTGCTTCAAATGCGCACAGATTTCAATTCGCGCCCAGGCCGATGCTGGCGCGACGGATGTCGGACAGCCCGCCTTTGATGCGTGTTACGCGAAATAACTAACTGCTGAAATTTACCACTTCGCCCGTGGTGGCGCATTCCGGCAACAATAATGGCAGCATTGCTTGCGCCACTGTTTGCGGGGTTGGCAGTGTCATGGGGTCTTCGCCAGGCATTGCGTTGGCGCGCATGCTGGTGCGGGTGGCGCCGGGATTGAACAGATTTACGCACATCTTCGTCTTGGCGTTTTCAGCCGCCCATATTTTTACCAGGCTTTCCAGTGCCGCCTTGCTCATGGCATAGCCGCCCCAAAACTGTTTTGCGCTGCGTGCTGCGCCGGAGGTGACAAACACCGCGCGCCCGCCATTGGAAGAGCCGCGCAGCAAAGGGCCAAGTGAGCGCATAAGCCGCCAGTTCGCCGTCAAATTCACATCCAGAAGTTCCTGAAACTTTTGTGGCGCAATATGTTCAACAGGAGTGATCGGTCCCAGAACTCCGGCATTGCCCACCAGAATATCCAGCCTGCCCCAGCGATCAAGGATCGATTTTCCAAGCTGGTCAATGCCGTTATGGGCGCTCAGATCAAGCGGCACGATGGTGGCGCCGTCGCGTTTCCCCAGCGCCTTGATATCATCATCCAGGTTTTCCAGTTCGGCCACGTCGCGCCCAATCGCAATGACATGCGCGCCCTCGCGCGCCAGCATCAACGACACAGCCCGGCCAATCCCGCGCGAAGCGCCGGTGACAACCGCTATCTGTCCCGCAAGGCTTTGCATGACACCCTAAATACTTTCGGCGAGCAGGGATAGCTGGCGCTCATCAGAGGGGGCTTCCTGGTCGGTCAAACGGGTGGGATAGTCGCCGGTGAAGCAGGCGTCGCAATATTGCGGGCTGGCATTGTTGCGGCCCTCATGTCCCATCGCGCGGTATAGGCCGTCGATGGAAATGAAGGCGAGGCTGTCTGCGCCGATCATCAGCCGCATTTCTTCGATCGTGCGTTGATAGGCCAGAAGCTTGTCGCGCTCCGGCGTATCGACGCCGTAAAAGCACGAATGGGTGGTGGGTGGCCCGGCGATGCGCATATGCACTTCGCTTGCGCCGGCCTCGCGCATCATCTGCACGATTTTCATCGACGTGGTGCCGCGCACGATACTGTCATCGACCAGAACGATGCGCTTGCCTGCCACGCTCCAGCGATTGGCGTTGTGCTTTAACTTGACACCCAACTGTCGGATGCGCTGGGCCGGTTCAATAAAGGTGCGACCGACATAGTGGTTGCGGATAATGCCAAGCTCAAACGGTATGCCCGCAGTGGCGGCGTAACCGATTGCGGCTGGCGTTCCCGAATCCGGAATGGGTACCACCAGGTCCGCTTTAACGGGCGCTTCGCGGGCCAGTTCCTCGCCAATGCGGCGGCGCGATTCATAAACGCTTTTGCCTTCAACCAGGCTGTCGGGGCGGGCGAAATAAATATATTCGAAAACGCAGAACCGGTGCGGCACGGGCGGGAAGGGGAATACAGATTCAACTCCCTCTGCGGTTATGATCACCATTTCTCCGGCGGCAATGTCGCGTATAAATTTTGCGCCTATAATATCCAGCGCACAGGTTTCAGACGCCAGCACATAACAGCCATCAAATTGCCCCAGCACCAGAGGCCGCACCCCAAGCGGATCGCGCACGCCGATCATTTTCTTGTTGGTCAGCGTAACCAGCGAATAGGCCCCCTCGACCTGACGCAACGCATCGTTCAAACGATCCACCAGACGCACTTCGCGGCTGGTCGCCACCAGATGCACCAGCACTTCGGTGTCTGACGTGGACTGAAAAATCGCGCCATTCTTAACCAGGCGGCGGCGCAGCATGGTCGCGTTGGTCAGATTGCCATTATGCGCTATGGCCAGGCCGCCCCCGGCCAGATCGGCAAACAATGGCTGCACATTGCGCAAAATCGTATCGCCGCTGGTGGAATAGCGATTGTGCCCAATGGCCGCATGGCCCCGCAGGCGGCTCATCACAGATTCCTGGGAAAAATTATCGCCTACCAGGCCCAGTCGCCGTTCTGAATTAAACCGCTTGCCATCGAAGGAAACAATTCCGGCGGCTTCCTGTCCCCGATGCTGTAACGCATGCAGCCCCAGCGCCACCAGTTCGGCGGCGTCTTCATGGCCGAAAATACCGAATACGCCGCATTCTTCGTGTGGCTTATCGTCGTCAAGGTCCGGGGTGAATGGGGTGAACATTGATGCGCTCATATTTGGATGCCGTCTCTCATACATGGGGTGAAACTTTATGGGGACGCATCGCTGCCCTCAATTAATTGCTCAAGGGATTGTCGCTGCAGCGTCTTATAGCCCCTTTCGGGGGCGCTGTCAGCGGGCTGTTTTTGTTGGGCCTGGGAATCGGGGGATTTTGGGGCCGGAACGGACGTACCCGGTTGCAGGGTCAAAAACAGGTCGGCCCCGTGACTAACCAAAGGCAGGGTGCGGGCATTGCCGATCCATTCGGGCGGCGTGGGCGTCATGGGGATAAGCCAGCCCAGCCCAAGAAACAGGATGGCGACCAGCACCGCGCCCCGGCCAAGCCCGAATATAAAGCCAAGCGTGTGGTCCAGCGCGCCAACCGATGAACTTTTCACCCGCTTGGAAAGACTGCTGCTTAATATCCATAGAATGATCAAAGACGGGATGAAAATACCCAGCGCGCTCACCCCATCGGCGAGCCAGCCTGGCGAGACAAAACTCTGGCCAATCGAACGAACATAGGGAAACAGTGAATAGGTCGCCGCCGCAGCCCCAACCCAGGCCAGCATGGACAAAACCTCACGGGTAAAACCCCGCATAAACGCAAGCGCACCCGATAGCAGGATGATCACAATCACTGCCGTGTCGAAGGGGTTGATAGGCCAGCCGTCCATATATCCGTTCAACCGTTCCGCGATTCGGCTTGATCCTGAAAGTCTTCTACCAGTCGCGCCAACAGGGGTACTTCGTCAAGGCTAATTGCGGCGGGTTTGGCGGTAATTCCGACAGGCGTCATGGCGCGGGTGAAGCCCAGCTTGGCGGCCTCTTTCAGGCGGGCTTCGGACTGGCTTACCGGGCGGATTTCCCCGGACAGGCTGATTTCGCCGAATACCACCGAATTGGCTCGTACCGGTATGCCGGTAAAGGACGATACCAGCGCCGCAGCCACGGCCAGATCGGCCGCAGGCTCGCTGATGCGCAATCCCCCCGCAACATTCAGATAGACGTCGCTGGCCCCAAGGGTAAGCCCGCAGCGGGCATCCAGCACCGCCAGCACCATCGCCAGCCGCCCGCTGTCCCAGCCGACCACAGCGCGGCGCGGGGTGCCCAGACTGGAAGGCGCAACCAGCGCCTGAATTTCCACCAGCACCGGGCGGGTGCCCTCGATACCGGCAAACACGGCGGAACCCGACACATCTTCCTGCCGTCCGGCCAGGAACAGGGCCGATGGATTTTCAACCTGCTGCAAACCAGCGCCGGTCATCTCGAACACGCCAATTTCATCGGTCGGGCCAAAGCGGTTTTTGACACCGCGCAGAATGCGGAACTGATGGCCGCGATCGCCCTCGAAATACAGCACCGTATCGACCATATGCTCGATCACGCGCGGCCCGGCGATCTGACCGTCCTTGGTCACATGCCCCACCATGATGACGGCGCAGCCGGTGCGCTTGGCGGCACGCACCAGCTCCTGCGTACTGGCGCGCAATTGCGTCACGGTGCCGGGGGCCGCATCAATCGCGTCGGTCATCACGGTCTGAATAGAATCGACAATGATAACGGCAGGGGCCTTGGTATCGCCACCTTCGAGCGTCGCCAGAATATTGCTCAGCCGGGTTTCAACGCCCAGCTCTACAGGCGCGTCGCTTAATTCCATGCGTCTGGCGCGCAGGCGGATTTGGGCGGCGCTTTCTTCACCCGATATATACACGGCGCGGCAGCCGCGCCGCGCCAGCGCAGCGGTTACCTGCAACAGCAATGTGGATTTGCCGATGCCGGGATCGCCGCCGACCAGCAAGGCTGATCCCGGCACGATCCCGCCGCCACACACCCGGTCAAATTCGCCAATGCCGGATTGAATGCGCGGCGCATCGGGTTCATCGCCCGATAGCGGCATCAGCTTGACGCGCCGCCCGCGCCTGTTCTCCAGCACCGGGGCAATGCCGCCCGATGCTTCTTCGGCTATGCTGTTCCAGGCGCCACAGGCCTCGCAGCGCCCGGACCATTTGCTGCTGACCGCGCCGCAGGACTGACAGATGAAATTTTGTTGCGCGCGGGCCATTACCAGTTATGCCCGAAGCACATCAAGGGCGATGGGACCTTCGGATTTCGCCTTGATGAATTGTTCAACGTGCGGATTGCCGCAATGATCAATATCAGCGGCAGGCCCGCACCAGATAATTTTTCCCTGATAGATCATGGCAATGGTGTCGGCGATGCGCCGTGCGCTTTTCATATCATGGGTAATGGTCAGCGCGGTTGCGCCAAGCTCGCGCACACGCTCTATGATCAGTTCATTGATAATCCCCGCCATGATCGGATCCAGCCCAGTCGTTGGTTCATCGAAAAACAGAATTTCCGGCTCCGGCGCAATGGCGCGCGCCAGGCCCACACGTTTTTGCATGCCGCCGGAAAGTTCCGATGGATTAATATCTGCCAGATCTGCCTCCAGCCCAACCCTGGCCATTGCGGCCAGCGCCTTTTCGCGCGCCAGTTTTGCGGGCATGCCATGCGCCTGTATCAAACCGAATGCCACATTTTCCCATACCGTCAGGGAATCAAACAGCGCCGCGCCCTGAAACAGCATGCCGACTTTTGCCAGAACCTTTTCGCGCGCAGTGCCGGAAAGCCCGGTGGTTTCAAAGTCATCAATTTTGATGCTGCCGCTATCGGGTTTGATCAATCCCAGAATACATTTCAGCGTCACCGATTTGCCCGACCCTGACCCGCCAATAATCACCAGCGATTTTCCACGCCCGATCTCCAGATCAATCCCCGACAGCACCTGATTTTTGCCAAAGCGCTTATGCAGCGCGCTTACGGCAATTTTGGGTGTGACTTGGTCTTGCTGTGTCATTTCAGGAAAAGAAAAAGTCGGTCAGGATATAATTGAACAGCAAGATCAAAATCGATGCGGATACCACCGCGTCGGTGGTTGCGGCACCCACGCCCTGCGCGCCGCCTTTGCTATTATAGCCGTGGTAACAGCCCATCAGGGCAATCAGAAACCCGAACACCGCCGCCTTGGTCAAACCGGAGGTGACATCTTCCATTTTCAATACGTCAATGGTGCTTTTCATATAAATGCCTGCATTCATACCCAACCGTTGCGTGGATGCAAGAAAGCCTCCCATCACACCGATAATATCTGCGACCAGCACCAGCATGGGCAGCGTCAGCGTGGCGGCAATCAGTCGCGGCGCAATCAGATATTTGAATGGGTTGGTTGCCAGCGTTGTCAGCGCGTCAATCTGTTCGGTTACGCGCATGGTGCCAATCTCGGCGGCAATCGCTGATGAGACGCGCCCGGCCAGCATCAGCGCCGCCAGCACAGGCCCCAATTCACGCACCATGGAAATCACGACGACCTGGCCGACAAAGCCTTCAGCATTAAAACGCGAACCGCCAATGTAAATCTGTAATGCCAATACTGCGCCGGTAAAAATCGCGGTCAGGCCAACCACGGGCAGTGAGAAATACCCGATGCGCACAATCTGCTGAAAAATAATGCGAAAGAAAAACGGCGGCAGGAAAACATGGCGCAGGGCAGTTGCCGTAAACAGCATCAATTGCCCGGTGGATGTCAGGAACGCAATAAAGACGCGACCAATGGTGGCCAGGAAATTCCAGCGGCTCATCATGTGCCCTCACCAACATAGGACCGCGCAAAGCGGTTGCCCAGGCGGGTCAGAATTTCATAGTTAATTGTGCCCGCGTCGGCGGCGGCGCGTTCGAGCGGCACATTCGGGCCGATCAATTCAATTTCGGCGTCGGGCGCGATTGCGGCTTCGAGAACGCCGGACACGTCAAAGGCGCACAGATCCATCGAGACGCGCCCGACACAGGGCACAAGTTGCCCGCCGATGGCGCCAAAGCCGGAATTTCCCAATGCGCGCATATACCCATCCGCATATCCAATCCCGACCACGGCAATGCGTGCGGGCCCGCCAGGGCGGTAGGTGGCTCCGTATCCCACATAGTCTGTGCTGTCAACTTCGCGCAGTTGCAGGATTTTGGCGTAAAGTTCAACAGCCCCCTGAAATGGGCTGGCGCCGGTTCCTTCGGGGCTGCCACCATACAATCCGATACCGGGGCGCACCAGATCATAGCAGTATTGCCGTCCTAATAATGTGCCGGCTGTATTGGCAAGACTGGCGGGCACGCCGGGGAACAGATCGCGCAACCTGTTGAATGCGGCGTGCTGTTGTGCATTCAATGGGTGCGTCGGCGTATCCGCGCAGGACAGATGTGACATCAGATAATCAATCTGAATGCCAGCCAGAAGCGTGGGGGTGGCAGCAAGCGTTGCAGCGTCATTTGCGCCCATGCCAAGGCGCGACATACCGGTGTCAAAATTGAGTATTGCGCCGAATTGCGGGTTGCTGACTGTGCGCCACGTTGCAATCTCGGCCATGCTGTTCAGGACCGGGCGCAAACCATGCGCAATATATTTTTCTGCGGCATCGACAGGCGCCCCGTGAAGCACATAGATGCGGGCATCCGGCAATGTGGCGCGCAACGCCACGCCTTCTGCAAAATGTGCGACAAAGAAAATCTCGCACCCCGCCTTTGCCAGACATTGCGCGACGGGCGCCAGACCCAGACCATAAGCGTTGGCCTTAACGGCAGCGGCAGTTTTTGCCGGCGCGGCCAGGGCGGCAATTTTACGATAGTTGGCGGCAATGGCGTCAAGACGGATAACCAGCCGCGCTCCATGAACGGCAGTGTCAGATTGCGGCGCTTCCGGGGCATACATTACGGATCAATATCCTGTGTTGCCTGATGAATAGCCTTCCTTTGCAAGATTATCAAACTTGGTCAATTTGCTGTGGAACGCCAGTCGGACAGTGCCGGTTGGGCCATGACGCTGTTTGCCGATGATAATTTCCGCAAGGCCATGCGCCTTGTCCATTTCCTCGATCCATTTGGCATATTCAGGCTTGTCTTCGCGCGGTTCACTTTTTTGCAGATAATATTCTTCGCGGAACACAAACATCACCACATCGGCATCCTGTTCGATCGAGCCGGATTCGCGTAAATCAGAAAGCTGCGGGCGTTTGTCTTCGCGCTGTTCGACCTGACGCGACAATTGCGACAATGCCAGCACCGGCACATTCAATTCCTTGGCCATCGCCTTCAGGCCCTGGGTAATGGCGGAAATTTCCTGCACACGGTTTTCCTGTGAGGCGCCGCTACCGCGCACCAGTTGCAGATAGTCCACCACCACCAGACGCAAGCCCTGCTGACGCTTGATGCGCCGCGCCCGCGCAGTCAGGGCACTGATCTGTAATGCGCCGGTATCGTCAATGTACAATGGCAGTTCCTGCAATTCCTGGCTGACTGTTACCAAACGCTTGAATTCGGTATCATCAATCTGACCGCGACGAATTTTCTCGGACGTGATGCCGGACTGTTCGGATAGAATACGTGTCGCCAACTGTTCGGACGACATTTCGAGCGAGAAAAACGCAACCACACCATGACGGGAATTTTCCCCATGTGATTCCGACAGATGCTTTTCCCTGAGTAATTCTTTCGCCGCATTAAAGGCGATGTTGGTCGCCAGCGCGGTTTTTCCCATAGAGGGGCGACCAGCAATAATGATCAGATCGGAGCTATGCATGCCGCCCATCAGCCGGTCAAGATCAACAAACTGCGTGGCAAGCCCGCTTAAACCGCCATCGCGCTCATAGGCCTTGGCGGCAACGTCTATGGATTGGGTAAGCGCGGTTTTGAAAGGTTGCAGCCCGCCCTCATAACGGCCGCGCTCGGCCATATTGAACAAATGCGCTTCGGCCTCTTCGATCTGGGTGGCGGCGCTTTCTTCAACCGGCGCGTCATAGCTGCGGTTTACGACATCTTCGCCAAGGCGTATCAGGCCGCGACGAATGGCAAGATCATGGATGATACGGCCATAAAATTCCGCATTGATGATCGTCGTTGCGGAACCCGCCAGCCGCGCCAGATATTGGGTGCCACCAATTTCCGCAAGACCTTCGTCGCGTTCAAAATAATTCTTCAGCGTCACCGGGCTGGCCAGCAGGCCGCGATGGATCAGCTTGCTGATCGCATCAAAAATTCTGGCATGCACCGGATCATAAAAATGCAGCGCCTCCAGAAAACTGGATAGCTGATGAAAACAATCATTGTTGACCAGCACCGCGCCTATCAACGCCTGTTCAGCCTCTACATTACTGGGCGGAGAGCGATATGCGACGCCGCCAGGCAAAGTTGCGACATTACTGGCGGGATGGGTCGCCAGTGCAAATATGGGTGCGTTTCGATTATCTGACATGGCTACATACTAGCCTCCGCGAATCAGCCTGCACAGGATTATACCCTGTGGAAAAAATGTATAACGTGGACAATAAAAAAGGGCAGCATATTGATGCCGCCCTTTGATCTGGTTCGCCGGTGATCTGGTTCGTCGGTGATCTGGTTCGCCTGATGAGGCGGGATAAAAACCTACTCTTCATCCTCCGGGGTGTCGGCGCCTTCCTCGAACAATTCGTCCAGTTCCATATCCAGCGCGTCATCATCGTCATCGGTATTCACCAGTACGTTGACGCCTGCGGCCTGCTTCTCAGATTCTTCGAGAGAGCGTGCAACATTGACCGTGACCTTCGCCGAAACTTCCGGATGCAGCACAACACGCACATCATGGATGCCCAAATTCTTGATCTGACGTATCAGCGCAACCTGTTGACGCCCCACTGTAAAGCCATTCTCGGTCATTACATTGGCGATGTCGCGGCTGTTAACGGAACCGTACAGCAAGCCGGATTCACCGGACTGGCGCAGGATCACGAAGGATTTGCCATCCATGCTGGCGGCAACCACTTCGGCCTCTTTGCGAAGCACAAGATTGCTCGCTTCAAGCTGAACGCGACGGGTTTCAAAAGATTTCAGATTTTCTTCTGTTGCGCGTAGCGCCTTGCGGCGGGGCAACAGAAAGTTACGCGCGTAGCCGTCCTTTACTTTGACGACTGCACCCATTTGGCCAAGTTTCTCGACCCGTTCCAGCAACACGACTTGCATCAGTTTTCCTCTCGCCTTTTACGGCTTAACAACAGCATAGGTGCGGCGCAAATTAACAAAATGCTCCACAATGCCAAGGCCCACAATAAGCAGGATTGGCCAGCCAAGGGCCAGCAGCAATATATAAATCCCGGTCAGGGCAAAAGCCCTGCCTGGCAAGTGGTAGGAAATAACATGGACTGTGGCTAAACCCAAGAAAAAATACGGTATTGCCGCCAAAGCAGTTACAACAGTGCCTGTCAGCCCCAAATCACCCGGCAAAAAAGCCAATACAGCCCCCCCGATCAAAGGCCAAATCATGAACTGTGGCAAGTACATGCTTAACAGCGAGGGTGAGGGGCGCAGGTTTTTACCAAACCGAACCAGTAGCCGCTGCGCCAGCACCCCATTGCCAATGCAAAGCAGGGTCCAGAACAGCCCAAGACCCGGCAATGCAAACCGGATCAGTCTTTGTTGCAGCGCCAGCTCGTCCATTGGGGCCGATCCTGACTGCATCTGGGCCTGAATAATTGCTTGTGACAGCATATCAATCTGCACGATCTGGGGGATCCATCCCCCCAGCCCGCCTTCATATGTCTGCATGAACAGGGCAAGTAGCACTGTAACCGCTATTCCAAGCCCGCTTAGCCAGGCAAACATCAGGCCCGCAGGGTAAAATTCCATTTCGAAATCACCATTGGCGCCCATAACCTGGCGTGACCAGTTGGCGGTATGGGTTATCAGCATTGGCGCTGCGGCATTCACCAGAAAATAGGCAAATGCCAGCAACGGGCCTCCAACAATGGCGATGGCGCCTGTTGCGATGACGCCGCCGATCAATGCCGATGTTCCGCCATAGCCAAGCCCCACTATGAACAGCGGCAGCGGCGACAGATACATGGGGATAATCGAAAGCGCCGACCCGGTAGCTGCCGCGCCATACAGAATGGCACTCAGCAGACCAGCCCCGATACTGATGAAAATATATGGGGGCATAGGTTACCCGCCTGAAAATAAAGGAAGGGGGACGCTCAAACGTCCCCCGATCCTGATAATGCTAGCTGATGATATAGGGCAACAAGGCCAGTTCACGGGCCCGCTTGATGGCTTTCGCCAGTTCGCGCTGTTTCTTTTTTGAAACGGCGGTAATGCGGCTGGGTACGATCTTGCCACGCTCGGACAGATAGCGCTGCAACAGCTTGATATCCTTGTAATCAATCGCCGGTGCATTATCGCCCGAAAAGGGACAGGTTTTACGGCGGCGAAAAAACGGCCGGCGCGCTGCATCTTCGCTCATTCGGAATCCCCCCCAACATCGCTGAGGCGCACGGTACCGTGATCTACCCCATCATCTTCAAACAGGCGGCGCGTGCCGCCTTCTGTGCTGCGCTCACGACGTGGGCCACCGGGGCTGTCGCCAAAGCCGCCGCGTTCACGCCGACCACCGCCGGGACCACCGCCAAAGCCGCCGGGACCACCTGGACGCGGGCCGCGATCATCGCGCGATTGCATCATTGCCGATGGCTTTTCATCCATCGCCTCGGTGCGCAGTGTCATAAAGCGTAAAACATCTTCATGGATGCCCATCTGGCGTTCCATTTCCTTGACCGTCGCGGGGGCCGCTTCGATATTCATCAGCACATAGTGCCCTTTCCGGTTCTTTCGAATCCGGTACGCCATGTTGCGCAAGCCCCAATACTCGGTCTTACCGACCTGTCCACCGCCTTCGGTAATGACGCTCTTGAACGCCTCTACCAACGCATCGACTTGTTGGGGCGACACATCCTGACGGGCGATAAAGACATGTTCATATGTCGTCATATTATCCCTCTTGTCTCAAGACCATTCGCCATCCACCCCGCTTTAAGGAGGGGGTATACCCACAGAAGCCCCCGGACTGGCGATCCGGACGGCAAGCGGCGCACTATACGCAAAACGGCCCGGGATGCAAGGTGCTATATCGCCCCGATCAGGGTGTCTGGGATCGGCTCCCAGGCCTTGCGGATGCTGGTAAGGGGGTTGGTGACCAGTTTGCTGTCTGCGCCGAACATCATGGTGGTGCGCTGGTCCGTGTCATAGGCGGCCCAGCCGGGCTTGCCGGTGCGTGCGAAGGCAATCCAGGCATCCATCATCAGGCCTGCCAGCACGTCAGCCTGCGGGCCGGAACCAGAGAAATTCTCGGCGCCTTTCAGATTATAGGTGCCAAACACATAGCCCAGCTCCAGCGCATGACAGGCCCCGAAAGCGCCTTTGGCGATGGGTGACTTCCAGTCGAACAGATATGAGAAGCCCGCGCCGCCATTTTTGGTGTGGGCCTCCAGCAACCGGGTGGCGGGGGCGGTGAATATGCGGTCGGTCTGCACCGCCATGAACAGGTTGGGCGGTGTTGGCTGTTCGCCGCGCGCCTGCAACATCTCAGGATAGGGCGCAAGCAGGGCCTTGAAATCGACATTCGGCAGGGTCAGGCTGAGGCGCTTCAGCATGCTTTCTTCGTTCAGGCCGGTAATGGCTTTTTCCATGGCCCCAAACAGTTTCCATTCCTCGGTGGTGCAGCCGGTCATGATGGGTATTCCTTTCGTCCCGCCATGACGTGCGACATCAATCGGCATGGCGAGCATGACATCGCCGTCCAGGGCAGGGCGGAACGGCATGCCGCCAACCTCGGCCACTGTATGCCCCGGTACCTTGTTCAGGGCCAGATGCGCCTGGGCGCGCATGAAGACCTTGCCATCCGCCTTGCGCAAATCGTCGGCGGTTTTCAGTTCGGTCGCGGCCAGTACCGCTTCGGCTACGCGCACCGCCTGGGCTTTTGTCGCCACCGTGTGACAGGCGCCGCTTTGCGGGATCGCCTTGTGGAACAGCCCATGCGCAGCGGGCAGACCGAGCAATGCCCCGACACTCATGCCACCGGCGGATTCGCCGAAAATGGTGACATTGGCCGGATCGCCGCCGAATGCCGCAATATTGTCGTGCACCCATCTCAGAGCTGCCGCCTGATCCAGCAGGCCTTCATTACCGGTAGCCGGGATTGCGCCTTTGGTGATTTCTTTGAGATTAAGAAAGCCCAGCGTCCCGAGCCGGTAATTGACCGTGACCACGACCACGTCGCCGCGCCGCGCCAGCCGGTCGCTGATATAGATCGGTTCGCTACCGGAACCAATAACGAAGGCGCCACCGTGCAACCACACCATGACCGGGCGCCTTTTGCTGTCTGCGCCCGGCGTCCAGACGTTCAGATACAGACAATCTTCGCTGGCAGGCCAGGGACTTCCACCGAATAGCCCATCCATCATCGAAGCATTCTGCATCGCGGTATCGCTGAACTTTTCAGATTTGCGCACACCTGCCCAGGGCTTGGCCGGTTGCGGCGGCATCCAGCGCAGATCGCCAACCGGCGGCGCGGCATAGGGTATGGCCTTGAACAGGGTGATACCGTCCCGGGTTTCGCCTTCCAGCTTGCCGCCGCGTGTTTCTACTATGCTCATTGTCTGCCCTCTGCTGCTGATGATTTCTTGTCATTTATGTTAACCGTATTTCGTGACGCTTGAACAGGATGAAGTGCGCCGCTATCACTGCGCTATCATTTTTCAGCAGGAGAAAATTTATGGCCCGCGCATTCACATTTCCCGGACAAGGCAGCCAGACTGTCGGCATGGGCAAGGACTTGGCCGATACTTATAAGGCAGCGCGTGAACTGTTCGAGGAAGTGGATGAAGCCCTGCAACAGAATCTGTCGCGCCTGATGTGGCAGGGGCCGCCCGAAGAACTGCAACTGACCGAAAACGCGCAACCGGCGCTGATGGCAGTCAGCATGGCGATTATGAAGGTGCTGGAAAAAGAGGTCGGCTTTAATCTGGCCGCCAAAGTGAAATGGGTGGCAGGGCATTCGCTGGGGGAATATTCCGCACTGGCGGCGGCCAGGACCATGAGCGTTGCCGATACAGCGCGGTTGCTGAAACTGCGCGGGCGATCCATGCAAAAGGCCGTGCCGGTCGGTGTGGGGGCAATGGCGGCGCTTCTAGGGGCCGAACTGGATCAGGCCAAAGCCGCCGCCGCCGAGGGGGCCAAAGTGGGGGTCTGTCAGGTGGCCAACGACAATGCGCCGGGGCAGGTGGTGATCAGCGGTGCGCTCGGCGCAGTTGAAGCAGCCATCGCGTTCGCCAAGACTCTGGGTGTGAAGCGCGGCATGTTGCTGCCGGTCAGCGCGCCATTTCACTGTGCGCTGATGCAGCCTGCGGCCGATGCGATGGCAGAGGCGCTGGCCAAAACCGCCATGATTGATCCCGCCGTGGGGCTGATCGCCAATGTCACAGCAGGTCCGGTGGATGACGCCGAAGAAATCCGCCGCCTGCTGGTGTCGCAGGTTACCGGCATGGTGCGCTGGCGCGAAAGCGTTGAATATATGGCCGCCAATGGCATTGATACACTGGTCGAGATTGGCGCTGGCAAGGTGTTGAGCGGCATGGCCAAACGCATCAACCCAGACTTAACCTTGCATGCGATCTCTTCGCCACAAGAGCTTGATGCATTTGTGAAAACACTTTGAGGAATTTATAAATAAACACTTTTGTCATTGCGAGCGAAGCGTGGCAATCCAGAGTCACAAACATAGGCCTTTGCGTGTGACTCTGGATTGCCACGTCGCTTCGCTCCTCGCAAAGACGGCGGAGGAGCGGTACACCCCTCACTTGCGCGCATTCAGCCATTGCGCCGCCTGTGGTGCGAAATAGCTTAGGACGCCATCGGCACCGGCGCGTTTGAAGGACAGCAGGCTTTCGATCATGGCGCGTTCCTGATCCAGCCAGCCATTTTGCGCCGCCGCCATCAGCATCGCATATTCGCCAGACACCTGATAGGCGAAGGTCGGCATCTGGAATTGTTGTTTGACCCGGTACAGCACATCGAGATAGGGCATGCCGGGTTTGACCATCACCATATCGGCCCCTTCGGCAATATCGAGGGCGACCTCGCGCAGCGCCTCATCGGAATTGGCCGGGTCCATCTGATAGGTCTTCTTGTCGCCTTTCAAAACCGATTGCGAGCCGACCGCCTCGCGGAACGGGCCGTAAAAGGCGGAGGCATATTTAGCGGCATAGGCCATGATCTGCACATGATCAAAACCAGCTTTATCGAGCGCCGTGCGGATTGCGCCGATACGGCCATCCATCATGTCGGAGGGGGCGATCACATCACACCCGGATTGCGCCTGCACCAGCGCCTGCGCCACCAATATCTTCACGGTTTCATCATTGGCGATGATATCGCCATTCAGAACGCCGTCATGGCCATGATCCGTGTAAGGATCAAGCGCCACGTCACACATGACACCCAGGTTGAAGCCGCGCTGCTTGATTGCGCGAATGGCCATATTGACCAGATTTTCCGGGTTCAGGGCTTCGCTGCCACGCGCATCCTTGCGTTTTGGATCGGTCGCGGGGAACAGGGCCATAACGGGAATGCCCAGTTTTTCGGCGCGCTCGGCGGCGGCGGGAACCAGATCAACCGAAATGCGTTCAACGCCGGGCATTGCGGAAATGGCTTCACGCCGTTTCGCACCCTCACAGACAAATACCGGCCAGATCAGGTCATTCACCGACAGGGCGTGTTCCGCCACAAGACGGCGCACCCAGTCCGCGCTGCGGTTGCGCCGCATGCGTATAGCGGGAAAAGCGGGGGAGAATTTGTCCATACCATTGCTGCCCGTTAAAAATTACACGGGGCATCATATACCGGTTGAGAGTGTTGGTTGAGACTTTTTATTTAGCCGACCACAGCCGATACAAAGCCCGTTCCATCCTGATCATTCATTATCCTGGAGGCAGGAATGGTGACGCTGACGCGGGTTCCAACACCCACTTCGCTGGTGATGGTAAGCGTACCGCCGTGTTTTTCTACAAATGATTTTGACAGCGGAAGCCCCAAACCGGTACCGGGTTCGGCATTTGCGATATCGCTGCTGGCGCGGGCCTGCCCAAAGGGTTTCATTACTATAGGAATATCACTCTCAGAAATTCCGACGCCTGTATCGGTTACGGATAACACCAGATTTCCATCGTTATCAATATGCGACTCAACGGTGATACGCCCCTTCTCGGGGGTAAATTTGATGGCATTGCCAATCAGGTTCAGCATTACCTGTGTGAAGACGCGCCGGTCACACCAAATGTCCGGCGTGACATGCAGTATGCTTTGCAGTGAGATAAGTTTGGCATCGGCACGATCATGCACAAACCGGAATGCCGTATCGATGATCGTGTTCAGTTGAATGCGATCTTCCTGTAAATCAAATTTTCCAGCTTCAATTTTTGACAGATCCAGCACATCATTAATCAGCTCAAGCAGATGCGTTCCGCTATTATGGATGTCATTGATATATTCAAGATACCGGGGTGAACCCAATGGGCCGAACAACTGATCACGCATTACTTCGGAAAACCCGATCACAGCATTGAGCGGGGTGCGGATTTCGTGGCTCATATGTGCCAGGAAATCGGATTTGGCGCGATCTGCGGCTTCGGCGCGCTCGCGGGCTTCTTTCAGTTCCTGTTCACGGTGTATGCGCTCTGTAACCAGGCGTGAAACACTGGAGATCTGTATAAATTCACCCGTATCCGGATTTTTTTCTACAGAAGATGAGCCTTCCAGCCATTCCCAATGGCCCTCTTTATGGCGAATACGAAATATATAAGGCTTGGGCACGACGCCGGATTTCATGCTCTGCATGTTATTAGAATGAATTATCACCACATCATCGGGGTGCGCAAATTTATACAGGCTATGCCCAAGAAATTCATCCTGACGATAACCCAGGGTTCGTTCAATAGAGGGGGAGACATAAGTGCATAAACCATCCAGGGAAAAGATGCTGATAAGATCGCTGGCGTGATCGGCCAGCAGGCGGAATTTTATCTCGCTTTTGCGCAATTCTTCCTCGGCCTGACGCCGCGCGGTTATGTCCGAGAAAGTGCCAATGATGGCGGGTTGATTTTCATACATCATCTGATTGGCTGAATAAAACACCCACATGCTTGTCCCGTCGCCACGCTTCAATTGAAACTCAATGTTTCTATACTCTTCTTCTGAAATTGTCTTTTCAGTCTGTATTCTCCTCCCCAGCCTGTCGGCCTCGGCTGGATCCGCAAAAAAGTCGGTGCCGCGAACACCGGGGATTTCTGACAAACTCTTTATTCCGGCCACATCCAGTGCAACCCGATTCATGTACAATATTATGCCGTCTTCCTGTTTGCTAACAACAATGGGAACGGGTACGCTATCGAGCAGATCGCGCAGCCGGGAATTATTCTGCTCGGTCGATAGCAGCAGTTTTTCTTCGCTTAGACGGCGCGCATCTTCGGCTTCAAGGCGTGAGGTAATATCGTTGAAAGTACCAATAATTGCCGGTTTGCCCTGATACTCAAAAAGTGATGCCGAATAAAACGCCCAAAAAGTAGAACCATCCGGGCGCTTCAGGTGAAGTTCAAAATCGCGAACCAGGCCCTTTTGCCTGATTTCCTCCGCAAGCTTGCGCCATTTTTCCGGATCGACAAAATAGTCTTCTGACAGCAGCGTTTCGCGTTCAAGATCGGAAGTAAGACCGGTAAGGGCAGTCGTAGCGCTGTTGTAATAGAGCAATTTTCCATTCGAAAGCTCGTTTACGATAATCGGAACCGGAATTGAATCCAGCATCGCGCTCTGGCGAGCATATGCAGCGGAGAGTAATTCTTTATTTTGGGCTTCGGTTTCTGCAAGTCGTTGTAGCCCGCTTATCTGATCGATCGAGGCGCGATATGCTGTGGACACCTGACGGGCATGCTTAACGATGCCAAGAAAAAATATCATCAGAATAATGACCTGCGTATATTCCAGCGCACTGTCTTGCGCGATCATTACAATCACGAGAGGCGTGAGCGCCGAAAGAAAGAACGCATAAACGCATTTCATGTGCGGAATGTTGGCCATGCTCCAGGCGCCGATTAACAGCGTGGCGAACAATAACAGGTATGGTCTGATTTCTGATGGCAGATACAGGTAAAGCAGGGCGTTAATCGTTCCACCGATTATTCCGGCTGAAAAATTGCCAAGGAGCAGCCAGCTTTCCCAAAAATCCGGTCGCGCATCGCGCATCTCATCGCGCCAGAAAAACCAGTTAATGACGGACAGGATGTGACAGGCCAGAATATAACCGGCACCAGCGGCCAGCGCCCATCTGGCTGGAAAATATGGCCATACCAGCCATGTAACAATCAGGCCAACGACAGACGCCGTCCAGAAGCGCTGCCCGGTTGCAACCAGATGGTTGTTGGCGATTTTGATTTTGATTTCGTTGTTCGTCATCGCCCTTGATCCGCCGCAGCAACGTGATGTGGCGTAAAAAATCTTCAATCCCTTACAGACAGTATGTGTGCTAAATAGTTACGAATTAGTTTCCTTAATATACGGTTAACGATAGATAGATTTGACGCGGGCAGATGTAACATGCGTCACCATTTGGTCAGTTTTCTCCAAAACCGGAGCGTGCAACAGGAGTTCGGATGCAGTTTGAGTTAACCGGGGAACAGGCGGCCTATCAGGAGGCTGCGCGTAGCTTTGCAGCGGGCAAGCTGGCCCCGATGGCAGCGCATTGGGATAAAGCCGGACATTTTCCGGTGGATGTATTGCGTCAGGCGGCGGCATTGGGCTTTGCGGGTATATATGTACGCGAGGATGTGGGTGGCTCGGAACTGGGACGGCTTGAATCCACGCTGATATTTGAGGCTTTATCGGCGGGCTGCACCTCAACGGCGGCATTTTTATCGATCCATAATATGGCGTCATGGATGATTGATCGTTTCGGGAATGATGCGCAGCGGCAAAAATGGCTGCCGCGCCTGTGCGCGATGGATCTGATCGCCAGCTATTGCCTGACCGAACCAGGGGCGGGTTCCGATGCGGCCTCTCTCACTACCCGGGCGGTTGTGGATGGGGACACATATGTACTCAATGGTGGCAAGGCATTCATCTCGGGAGGCGGCGTTTCGGACATATATGTCTGTATGGTGCGAACCGGGGGCGAAGGGCCGAAAGGCATCTCCTGTCTGGTGGTTGAGAAGGGCACGCCAGGGCTGAGCTTTGGCAAGCAGGAAGATAAAATGGGCTGGCGCAGCCAACCAACTGCAATGGTGCTGTTCGATAATTGCAGAGTGCCTGTCGCCAACCTCCTCGGTGTGGAAGGCGAGGGTTTCAAAATCGCCATGCAGGGCCTTGATGGCGGGCGATTGAATATTGCCGCCTGTTCGCTGGGTGCGGCGGATGCCTGTCTTGATCTGGCCAAGGCATATATGAAGGAGCGTCGTCAGTTCGGAAAACGTCTTGCGGATTTTCAGGCGCTGCAATTCAAACTGGCGGATATGGCGACCGATATGGCGGCGGCGCGACTATTGCTGCGTCAGGCGGCTTTGAAGCTTGACGCCAAAGCGCCTGATGCAACATTGTTTGCGGCAATGGCAAAGCGATTTGCCACTGACACCGGGTTCAATGTTGTGAATGAGGCGCTGCAAATACATGGCGGCTATGGCTATCTGGCCGATTTTCCGCTGGAGCGGTTTTTACGTGATGTGCGGGTGCATCAAATTCTGGAAGGCACAAACGAGATCATGCGGGTGATTATCGCCCGCGAGCTATTAAAGGATTAGCGCGGTGAGCAGCGAAGCGGAAGTTTTGTTCGAACGGATCGGCGGCCTGGGCGTCATTATTTTGAACAGGCCGGATGCGCTGAATGCGCTGACCCTGGGCATGTGTCATGCAATCGAGGCGAAGCTGCGCGACTGGCGTGATGACGCGGGGGTAAAGGCCATTACCATCAAGGGTGCGGGGCGCGCCTTTTGTGCGGGCGGCGATATTCGCGCGCTATACGATCTGGGGCTGGCCAGGGATGAATATCCGTATCGTTTTTACCATGATGAATATCGGCTGAACGCGCTGATCAGGCATTTTCCAAAACCCTATATTGCGCTGATCAACGGGATTGTCATGGGCGGCGGCGTTGGTGTGTCGGTGCATGGGGCGCATCGGATCGTCAGTGAAAATCTGCGCTTCGCCATGCCGGAAACCGGCATTGGTTTATTTCCCGATGTGGGGGGTTCCTATTTTCTGTCGCGCTGCCCCGGGCAACTGGGGGTGTTTCTGGCTTTGACCGGGACGCGGATCAGCGCGGCGGACGCGCTCTATTGCGGTATTGCCACGGCATTCGTTCCTGCGGCGCAATTTGATGATCTGCAAACCGCGTTGGCAAACGATACTGCAATCGAAAAAGTCATTGCGCAATTCGCGCAGGCGCCGTCAGAGGATCCCTCGCTGGCGCAACATCGCGCGCGCATTGATCGGATTTTCTCACATGACAGTGTTGAGGAGATCGTTGAAGCGCTGCTATGGGACGGCGATGCCTGGGCCTCGCAGACCCGCGCGACTATTCTGGGAAAGTCACCGATCAGCAGTAAAGTGGCGTTTCGTCAGCTTCGCGAGGGCGCGAAACTTGATTTTAACGCCTGTATGCAAATGGAATATCGTCTGGCCAACCGCTTTATCGAAGGCCATGATTTTTATGAGGGGGTGCGCGCGACCGTGATCGACAAGGGGCAATCCCCGGCATGGTCACCCGATACACTGGCTGCAATTAGTGACGCTGATGTGGATGCGTATTTCGCGCCACTTGGCCCGCGTGAACTGATACTTGAAAAATAAGGGGCAGGGAAAATGGCGAATATCGGATTTATCGGCCTGGGAAATATGGGCCGCCCCATGATGCGCAATCTACTGAAGGCGGGACACAAGGTGTGCGCTTATGACGTATTTGCGGCTGCGCGTGAGGCGGCAATACAGGATGGCGCGACAGCGGCAAGCGATCCAGCCGGAGTACTGGCGGGCGCGGATGCCGTCATTACCATGTTGCCGGCAGGCGAGCATGTGCGCAGTGTTTATCTGGGTACGGATGGATTGCTGGCAAGATGTAAAACCAAACCCATATTTATTGATTGTTCGACCATTGACGTGGGCACGGCGCGCGAGGTTGCGCTTGCTGCGTCAGAGTTGGGGCTGGAAATGGTCGATGCGCCAGTGTCCGGCGGGGTAGGGGGCGCGGCCGCAGGCACACTTACCATTATGGTTGGTGGCACGGATGCGGCTTTCGCGCGCGCAAAACCCTATCTTGAACCGCTATCAAAGCTGATGGTGCATGCGGGTGGTTCAGGTAATGGCCAGGCGGCGAAGGCCTGCAATAACATGATTCTGGGGATCACCATGATCGGCGTGTGTGAGGCCTTTGTGCTGGGGGAAAAATTGGGTCTGGACCATGCCAAACTGTTCGAGGTAACCGCCAATGCGTCCGGTCAATGTTGGGCAATTTCAAGCTATTGCCCGGTCCCCGGTCCAGTGCCAACATCACCCGCCAACAATGATTATAAAGCGGGCTTCACTGCGGCGATGATGCTGAAGGATCTGAAGCTGGCGCAGCAGGCGGCGCTGGCGTCGGGCGCATCAACCCCGCTGGGCGCAGAAGCCCAGTCGATTTACAGCCTGTTTAATGCGGCGGGGAATGCAGATGTGGATTTTTCCGGAATCATCCGATTCCTGCGCGGAAATTAGTCCGGGACGCCAGCGCCAACGTTAATATAATGGCTTGCAGAAATGGTATAGAAGACGCTAGCGAGAATGTCGCCGCCATATTCCGTAGATTGATCAGTAGAGGCGGTAATCAGTCCAAATAGAATCGGACCTCCGGCAGCATCTGTGCTTACCGGAAAAAGCACCATTTCTGTAGAAATTGTTCTTCCTGAAGTATAAAGCTCATTACCCCTTAGAATGAGCCCACATGGATATTCAAGTATCTGCGAAAATTTTTCGGATATTATAAAATGATGTTGAGGTGGCACAAAATTTATATAATTGGTGTTTGTCGCTTCAAAGCCCCAGCGCATTGTATTCCCGGTACCAGACAAACGGATGCGATAGCCTCCATTGGCGCTGTTTTTCTCAAGCATTATCGCGCCCGACAACAGGCCAGCTATCTGTCGGGGGTTAATGCTGGATTTATCCGGCACTAATCCTTTTTTGGGCAAACTGAACCAGTAATCTATCAGCTTTCCTGTCTGATCAAATAAATATGGTTTGGCTTGCTTCGCTCGAAATTTACTAATTGCGGCGGATCTATCCTCCAGGGTTCCATTGTTTTTATTCATAATTGCTCACAGGGATAAAACATAAATTAATTATTTAGAGAAAACAGTGTAGGGGTTTTTGTGGTAATGGCTACAAAGGATGCATAGAGATGCATAGATAAGCATTGGTTTTCGCAGTAACAGTGACGGCTGCTACATTTCCATTGTTCTTATTTTTGTGAAATGAAATTCGAAAAATAAGAATAAAATTCTCTGTAATTATTTATAGTTTCAAGAAAATAATTGTTAACTATCTGCGTTCGATGGTTTAATGAGGGGCGTTGCGTCAGAGGGATTGTAAATGTCCACTATAAATACTGATAAGTTTGTAAATATAAACATAGCATCCGCTCAGAACCAGAATAACCTGACTGGCTATACAGTCAGCGTTTCTTTTCTGGAACGGCTTCACCGTTTGTTGCTTGATATGCTCAAATGGGAACTGGATGCGGCTGGGCTCACTGAGGTGAATAATATTCAGGCCCTGCTGCTGTATAATATTGGTGACGCAGATCTGACAGCGGGTGAATTGCGCACGCGCGGCTACTATCTTGGTTCTAATGTTTCCTACAATCTAAAGAAGCTTGTTCAGGGCGGTTACATTCATCACGAACGGTCCGCTTCGGATCGCCGGTCGGTGAGGGTGCGTCTGACACCTGCGGGACAGGAAATCCGAACGCTGGTGTATAATATGTATGAACGCCAAAGTAATTTGCTGGAGGAATCCGGTGTTCTCGAGACAGAAGGGTTCAGGACTTTGAACAAGAATCTACTGTCACTGGAAAATTTCTGGCAGGCACAACTAAAGCGTAGATCCTAGCAGGCTGTCCTGTTTTGACAGAATCGGCACTCTCCCCGTCGTCATTGCGAGGAGCGTAGCGACGCGGCAATCCACCAAGCCTTCGCCAGAAGGCTACGGCTGGCAAAGGAGTCGCAAACTCAGGCCTGTGCGTGAGACTCTGGATTGCCGCGCTTCGCTCGCAATGACGCAGTATAAGCACGTGATTCGTCTAAACAGAAGACGCGCCAGGCTTATTTCAACTGCATTATGAGAATGCTGCGATACCGGTAATGGCGCGGCCCAGAATCAGTGCATGCACGTCGTGGGTACCCTCATAGGTGTTTACGGCTTCCAGGTTCATGGCGTGACGGATGACGTGGTATTCGTCGGATACCCCGTTGCCGCCGTGCATGTCGCGTGCGGTGCGGGCGATGTCCAGCGCTTTGCCGCAGCTATTGCGCTTGATCAGTGATATCATTTCTGGCGAGGCGAGACCTTCGTCCTTGAGGCGCCCGACACGCAGGCAGCTTTGCAGCCCGATGAATATTTCTGTCTGCATGTCGGCCAGCTTTTTCTGGATCAGTTGATTGGCAGCCAAAGGCCGTCCGAACTGCTTGCGGTCCAGCGTATATTGCCGCGCCGCATGCCAGCAGAATTCCGCCGCGCCCAGCGCACCCCAGGCGATGCCATAGCGCGCATTATTAAGACACCCGAACGGGCCCTTTAGCCCGGCGACATTGGGCAGCAGATTTTCCTCGGGCACAAACACCTCATCCATGCTGATCGATCCGGTGGGCGAGGCGCGCAAGGAAAATTTACCCTCGATTTTGGTGGTGCCAAGCCCCTTCATGCCGCGCTCCAGGATAAAGCCTTTTATATCATTGTCATGGGCGTCGGATTTGGCCCAAATGACAAAAATATCGGCGATGGGCGCGCTGGTGATCCACATTTTCGCGCCGGACAGACTGTAGCCGCCACTGACCTTTTTGGCGCGGGTGATCATGCTGCCGGGATCCGAGCCATGGTCCGGTTCGGTCAGGCCAAAGCACCCGACCCACTCGCCGGTTGCAAGTTTGGGCAGATATTTCTCCCGCTGTTCTTGCGTGCCATAGGCATGGATGGGGTGCATCACAAGGCTGGATTGCACACTCATGCAGGAACGGTAGGCGCTATCCACCCGCTCTATTTCGCGGGCCACGATCCCATACGACACATAGTTAACCCCGGCGCAGCCATATCCCGAAATGGTGGACCCCAAAAGCCCCGCTGCGCCCATATCGCGGAAAATCGCGCGATCAAAGGTTTCATTCCGGTTGGCCTGCACGATGCCGGGCATGAGCCTGTCCCTGGCGAAAGCCGCCGCCGCATCCCGGATCAGGCGTTCCTCCTCGCTAAATTGTCCGGCCATCTGAAAGGGATCGTCCCATTGAAAATGTGCTTTTTTATCGTTTGCCATGGGAGATTATCCTTAATTTTACGCCGGTATTGGCTGCATTCACTGCGACATGCTCTACCGCGCCAAATGCTGGCGGGCAATCCCCTATGCTCGCAATGTGAAATCGGGCTGAGGAACCGTTGGCTGTCCAGGAGTCCCGCAGTAATCACCACACACCATCGCGCTGCATTCAGATTAAACACCGACATTAACTACTTACATTACGCTATAAATATTTTCATTATATAGGATTATTTAACTATTTCCCTGTCTATTATTGTCCGGCCCGCTCATATAGTTAACTCAAAAGCGTAATCGCAGGAGAAATGGAAGCTATGCGAAACACCAATATGACTGACAGTCAGGATCGTGAAACACGGTTGAGGTTCATGCGCATCAATGCAACGACAAGCGAGGCGCTGCGCGAATTCTGGCCGGTGGTCGAGAAGGAACTGCCCAGAATATTGGAGGACTTTTACCGTCAGCTCACAGCCGAGCCGAACCTTGTTAAACTGATCGGCAATAATCACGTTTCGCGGCTGGTGAGTGCGCAATCGGCGCATTGGGGAAGACTGTTTGACGGCAAGTTCGACGAAGCCTATATCCAGGGTGTCCGCACCATCGGCCTGGTGCATAACCGCATCGGCCTGGAGCCACGCTGGTATATTGGCGGCTACGCCCTCGTGCTGTCGAACCTCACCGATCTCGCGATCAAAACCTACCGCTGGAAGGCGAAACGTCTGGCTGGGGTGATCACTGCGGTCAACTCGGCGGTCATGCTCGATATGGATTTCGCCATTTCGGTCTACCAGGAAGCAATGCTGGAAGAACGGGCGAAACGGCAACAGGCTGTAGACGTGCTGATCGAAAGTTTCGAAAAACAGGTGACCGAGGCGCTGGGGTCGCTTTCCTCTTCCTCGACCGAAATGAATGCTACTGCGGTCAGCATGGCCTCCACGGCGGAGGAGACAACGCAACAGGCGGCCACCGTCGCGGCGGCCTCGGAAGAAGCCTCAGCCAATGTGCAGACCGTGGCCTCAGCGGCAGAGGAACTGACCGCCTCAGTCATGGAGATCAGCCGTCAGGTCGAACAGTCGGCCCGTATGGCCACCCAGGCGGTATTGAACCGCCCCGGGATTGCCGGAGGCTATTTGGTTTAAGTTACGCGGCCATGGGGATTTCGTCCAGCATGGCGTAATAATTTTTTTCAGCCTCAGCGGGCGGGATGTTGCCGATGGGTTCCAGCAGCCGCCGGTGATTGAA
>CAMTVX010000076.1:0-17774 GCA_947085295.1 uncultured Alphaproteobacteria bacterium
GATGCCCATATCGGCCTGGAATTTCAGCGCCGAGAACGCCCATGTGGACACGCCAATACACAGTGTCGCACCCGTAAACATTACCGCCATGCCGGTTTCCTGCAACGCCTGGGCATAGGCATCGGCAATATCCATGCCCGCATCCAGATAGCCCTGCATGCGGCTGTAGATGTAGAACGCGTAATCCACACCGATACCCACCGCAAGCACCAGCACCGGCAGGGTCGAAACCTTGAGCCCGATCTCCTGCCAGGACATGAACCAGTAGCCGATAAAGGTTGCAAGGATCAGCGGCGCGCAACAGCATATTGTCGCCCGCCAGTCGCGATAAGCCAGAATGACCAGCGCAATAATCGCGATATAAACCGCGATCAGCATTGGCACCTCGCGTTGCGCAATCACTTCATTGGTGGCGGCCATGATGCCTACATTTCCCGACGCCAGACGGAAAGTGACCCCTTCCATCGGATTATCGGCGATGAACTGCTTTGACGCCGCCACCACCCGGTTGATGGTGGTTGCCTTGTGATCCAGCGTAAAGGCGATCACCGGCAGCATGGTGCATTCCTCGTTCAGCAAGCCGCTACTAAGCGAAACGCCGCCGATGGTAAGTGAAAAAGTTGTCGGGTTTCGCGCCATCGCCCTGAATTTCAGATTTTCTTCCATCCATACCGCATGACCGCGCTTGGCCAGTGTCGACAACGACATGGCATATTTGACACCCTCCGTATTTTGCAGATGCCAGGTAAAGCGATCCAGCAAATCCATCGCCGAATAATTGATGCAGGAAAGTTTTGGCATCTCGCCAATAATGATAAACGCATCCAGGTTCATGGAAAACTTCTGCACCATCAGCTCGGTATCTACATTATAGCGTTCTTCCGGCCACAGTTCTGGCGCGCCCGCATGCAGATCGCCCACATGGCGATCACGGGTGGCTATAACCGATATGACAAAAATCACGGTGCAGATCACGAGGGTAATCATGCTGGCCCGGGGTTGCGCGATCTGCGCCAGCCAGCGCATCGCCTTCGCACGCGATACCCGCGCACGCGTTATACGCGCGATATAGGCCGGTCCAAATTTGCAATAGGACGCCACAATCGGCAGCATAAAAAGATTGGTAATGATTTTCAGCGCCACGCCAATGGACGCCATCATCGACATTTCCTGAATCATCGGAATGGGTATCAGATACAGCGTCAAAAACCCGACAAGCGCCGTGACCAGCGCCATGATGCCCGGCACCAGCAAACGGCTGAAAGTTGCGCGCGCCGCCTCTTCGCTATTCCTGCCCGCGCAAATTTCCGCCGACATCAGGTTGATCTGCTGCACCCCATGACTGACCCCAATGGCATAGACCAAAAACGGCACCAATATGGCCAGCGGATCAAGCCCAATATCAAACAGCCGCAGCAACCCGAATTGCCACACGACCGAGACAAGCGAACAGAATACCGCAAGCAATGTCAGCACAACAGAACGCGCATAGGCATAAACCGCCATTGTGGTCAGAACAAAAGCCAGCAGAAAAAACACACCGACATTCTTCGCTTCTTCTGCAATATCCCCAATCATCTTGGCGAAGCCGATAATGTGAATTTCATATTTATCGTCTTCAAAGCGATCGCGTATGTCGGTCTCCAGCTTGCGCGCCAGGTCAATATAATCCAATGGCTTTTTTGTTTTGTTATCAAACTCGTTCAAATTCGCCTTGATCGAGGCCATGCTAAAATCATGCGACACCAACTGCCCCACATGTCCGCCACGCAAGGTGTTATCGCGTATACGATCAATCTTTTTATCGTCAATATTTTTTGTCGTTACCTCGGCTTCAATAACATTGTACGCCAGCAATCCATCTTCATTGACCTCCAGCACCCGGGTGTTCGGCGTCCATAGGGACTGCACCGATCCGCGATATACCCCGGGCAGGAAAAATACCGCGTCCGTCACTTCATTCAGTTTGCGCATCGCATCCACGGTCCAGATCGTGCCTTCGCGGGGATGCAGACCTATAATGATCGAGTTGGGCGGCGGCAGCTTGTCGCGGTAAGCCGTAAATGTTTCAATGAATGGATGATCGGTAGGCAATTGCTTGATGAAGCCTGCGTCAAAGCGCAATTGTGCCGCATAATATCCGGTAATAAGGGTCAGCAGGGCCAACACGATAAGAATTGGGATGCGCAGCATGAATACTGCATCTTCTACGCGCTTTAGCATGTTAGGCCGTTCTCCCTGATATTCCTGGCCTTTTGGCCTGTAAAGTCTGGCCTTTTGGCCTGTAAAGAAATGGACCTGTAGTCATTAAAATTCCGCATATTGCTTCAGTGCAACATGCGGATGCGATCGCTTAATCTATTGTCATGGTTAGCACCTGCAACGCTTCCTGACAAGCTGTCAGATTTATCAAATTTGCCACTTGTATGAAGCCCTCTGTGCGGTAAAACTGGTGCGCTGCAAGGCAGAATATGTTGATGAATTACACCAAGGAGCGGACCATGGCCCTGGCTGATCTCGACCATTACAATATCTTCACCGACAATCTGGAACGCTCTGTGCAGTTTTACCAGGAGGTGCTGGGCCTGCATAATGGCAAGCGGCCGGATTTTGGCATCCCCGGCGCATGGCTCTATTGCGGTGAAAAGGCTGTTGTGCATCTGGTTGGCGTCAAGAACAACACTAATCACGGCGCGGGAACCATCGATCATGTTGCATTCCGGGCAACCGATTTCGATGGTATGAAGGCGAATTTACAGCAGCGCGGCGTGAAGTTTACCGAAATGTCCGTTCCGGATTTCAACGTGCGGCAAATTTTTGTGCACGATCCGGACGGGGTAAAAGTAGAGCTGAACTTTTTCGCAAATTAGCGAATATCCGGCTGTAGCGGATTTAACCCGCTGAAACGCAGTACCGCGATATCGCCCGACTGTAACGCCTCGGCGCGCACGGCCCAGCGATTGGATTCAAATGCCAGCGCGCGGCGTAATTCTGATTGCCTCGCTTCGTCCGTCTCCTCGGCGATTAAGCTTTCCATATTCTTTGTCAGGTTACGAAAGCCACTGGCGATCATCTCGCAATATTTCTGGCTCAGATCCTCGCTTACCCGCAAATCAAGCTTCACTGCTGCAAACGCAGTTGCATATTCTTCCTTGGTCCAGAAATGACTGGCTTGTTCATCGGCTGCGTTCCAGGTTGCTTCGCAATTATCGCTTTTGCCCTTTTCCGTGATCACATAATCAATGATAAAAAACTGGCCGTTCGGCTTTAACCCCTCTTCCACCGCGGCAAGAAGCTGCTTTTTACCTGAAATCTGATGAAAGGTGTCCTTCGAGAAGAAGCAGTCAAGTTTACGCTTTGGCCGTTCCATCGTCGCAAACTCAACAAGGTTGACCGGAACTTTCTTGGCCATACCGTGCATGATGGATTGTTCCATGCCAGCTTTAGCGACCGCCGCCACCTCTTCATAGGCGGTCACCCAGATTCCAGAGGATGAGCTGATAGCACGTGCAGGCCCGCCAAGACCGGCGCCAAGATCAAGCATGGTCATTTCCGAGGTCAGCCCCAACCGGCTTATCAAACTGACGATAAATTCCGCCGGTCCCGGCGTGATATTACCCTCCCCCCACAAGGCCTGCAAAACCGTCAAGCGTGCGGACAGATCCTGCTTTTTCGCGTGCGGCACATCAACTGTGCGCTTACGGACCAGCGCGGCCTCTAATTTTTCACCGGAAGCAGAGCCGGCGCCGCCATTCCACCACAGCTGAAAATCACGCTTATATCCATCCAACACGTGCAGCGCCGGAGAATCATAACCGTTCCACCAAGCCATCAATTTCTCTTTTATCCACCCCGCCAGCGCAGGTTGTCCATCCACCATCTATGTCGTCCCTAACTCTCCTCCAGTTCGTCCCCAAGACGAAGCGGACGAGGTAAGCTTTGACTCATTACGCAACTAACAGTCCAGTATATGAAACACTTCTTAAGATGAGGTTAACTAAGCACATCGCCTTCTGATGGGCGTCAGCAAATGATAACCGCCTATCCGCCCCCTCCCCCCGCACCCGGGCAGGCCTAAGCCGCCACGCGCAGACCTTCAGTTTCCGCCATCGCACGTGATACCGGTACGCGGTAATCCAGCAGCATCTGCGCAAACGCCTTGCCTTGCGGATCGTTGCGCAAACTGGCAACGCCGCCGCCGCCCAGAATATCTTCCAGCAGGAAATTCAGCGCATTTATCCCCGGCACTTCAAATCGGTGCACTTTGCCCTGCAGGATATGTGCAAAATATTCCGCCACCGATTTTTCCGAGAGGGCAGCCCGTATGTAAGGCAGATATTCCGGCTTGCGCGCGATGACGCCGATATTGGAGTGATTGCCCTTGTCACCGCTGCGACCGTAAGCCAGCGCCACCAATGGGACACGGGTCATTTCGCCGGACGGCGAAGGCGCACCGCCAACAACCGGACGCGCAATCGCCCTGGCGTCAAAGCCACCCTTCACCGGCACATCGACCGGGATCACTTCTGCGCCCATATGCACCCTGACAGAAATATCGCGCTTGGGCGTCAGGCTGGAAAACAACCGCACGACAGGTGATGTTTTTGGCCGGTTACCGGCCAGCCCACAGGTGCCCGCCGCCATCGCGGTGGCCGCCGAGGTCGCCTCGCGCACCAGCATGTCCAGCGCCTTCGGGTTTTCATGTTTGGCGGCAAGTTTCAACACCACTTCACGCGCCCCACGCGCACGGCTGTGTGGGCCGTAGCTGGCTTCGGCACCCACCACTTCGATGCTGGTTTCGGTAAAATCCGCCATGTTCAGGTCGCGAAACATCCGGCTGCAACGTTTGAAAATCGCCGCGCCGGTTTTTTCCGCTTTGGCAACCGCATCTATACCGCCTATGGTGTGATACATGCCCAGACGAAATCCGTCTTCATAGGTCGCGGAGGTTTTATAACTATCCGTAGGCGGAAGACCTTTGGCGTTACTGACATGCACTTTATCCTTGCCGATCTGTTCGATTTTGACAGTGGAAAAATCACAGACGACATCGGGCAACAGATAAGCCTGCGGATCACCTATTTCATACAGCATCTGTTCGGCGATGGTGCCAAAGCTGACCAGCCCGCCGGTACCATCGGGTTTCGACATTACGAAACTTCCGTCAGGCGAAATTTCCGCAATCGGAAAACCAATATTGTCCCAGTCTTCTGACAGATGCCAGTCGGTGTGAATGCCGCCCGTGGCCTGCGCGCCGCATTCCAGTATATGCCCCACCAGACTGCCCGCCGACAGCCGGTCATAATCGTCCAGCTTCCATCCAAATTCATGGATGCAGGCCCCCAGCGTTACCGCGCTGTCCACACAGCGTCCGGTGATCACAATGTCTGCGCCTTTGGCTAGCGCCGCCGCAATTCCCGGCGCGCCCAGATAGACGTTCATCGACATCAGTTTGGGCGGCATTGATGCACCGCTGAACATTTCCTTTACGCCAGCGGTCCGCATCGCGTCGGCCCGGTCAAGAATGTCATCGCCGGTTACCACCGCGACCTTCAGTTTAAGCCCCAGTTCATCCACCAGCGCCTGAACCGCCTTGCCACAGGCAACCGGATTAACCCCGCCCGCATTGGAAATGATCCTGATGCCCTGACGCGCCACTTCGGGAAGGATGCCGCGCAACACGCCGGAAACAAAATCCAGCGCATAGCCCTGTTCCGGATTTTTCGCGCGCGCACGCGCCATGATCGACATGGTGATTTCCGCCAGATAATCGAACACCAGATAATCAACATTTCCATCGCGCACCAATTGCTGCGCGCCCATGCCAGTATCCCCCCAAAATCCAGTGGCGCCGCCAATGCGTATGGTCTTTTGTCCGCTCATATCCAGTCCCTCCCTGTGTGTGGCGCGCATTTTTGCACAGTCGGGCGCTCTGGTCAAAGCGCGTGGCGCGCACGCCGCGATCTTTACCCCGTATCGCCGCTAAAGCGGATAAAGGCGATGTCGCCGGCGTGCATGGCTTCGGCGCGCACGGCCCAGCGGTTGGATTCATAGGCCAGCGCGCGGTGCAAATCCGACTTCTTCACCGGATCCGTTTCTGATTCTATCAGCTCTTGCATTGTATGTGTCAGTTGACGAAAGCCTTCGGTAATCATGGCACAATATTGCGCGGTCATATCCTCGGTCACCCTTAGTTTTAATTTCATGCCGGAAAATGCGGCGGCATACTCTTCCTTGCTCCAGAAATAGCTGACATGTTCGTCCGCCGCGTTCCAGGCTGTGATGCGCGGGCTATCTTTTCCTTGCGCGGTGATGACGTAATCCATGATGCAAAACTGGCCGCGCTTTTTGAATGCGGCTTTAATGGCAAGTAATAATTGCTTTTTTTCCTGCACCAAATGCAACGCATCCTTGGAAAAGAAGCAATCTATTTTGCGCATCTGTTTTTGCACACCGCCAGGATCGAAATGTGTAATCGGCACTTTTCTGCCCATACCGTGCATAATGGATTGTTCCATGCCCGTTGCGGCGATTTCGGCGTCCCATTCCAGCGCCGTCACCCAGATTCCGTAAGCCGTATTGATGGCGCGCGAAGGCCCGCCCAGACCTGCGCCCAGATCAAACATGCTCATTTCCGGAGTCAGTCTCAACAGCAGAAGCTGATCCGTGATGAAATCCGCCGGTCCCGGCGTAATATTGCCCTCTCCCCATAGCGCCTGCAAGACAACCAGGCGTGCGGAAACATCCTGCTTCTTCGCATGCGGCGCATCAGTGGTGCGCACAGAAAATGATGTATCTATCCCCCAGTTTCCAAATGGCGCGGGTTCTTTTTCCCCGTTCCACCAACCCAGAAAGCTGGTTTTGTATGCGCGCAGGAAGCCTAGCGAAGGCGCTTCATATCCGTACCACCAGGCTACCAGTTTCTTCCAGAATACCGGGCCCGATCTGGGACGCACATCATCTATATGCTCCATCCAATTGCATCCCCGCCCCCGAGCATGCCCATCGACAGTAGCCAGGATTGTAAATGCCTGGCTACTGCTACTATTAGTAATTTACGAACCTTAAAGCTTCGTTAATCCGTTCTTTCCCCTGCATGAAACGAGGCCCGGCTTTGTCCGGACAGACAGAAATTGCCTTATATTGCATATGGGTCTAGGTTCCGCCCAATCCTGAACTGGCCAATTTTTCCCGGTACTTCATGTCCCCATCCCCTGACGTGGCGATCGCGCGCCCTGCCCTGTATGCCGGGATCGTGCTGGCCCTGTGTTTTGTCCTGACCCTGCTGGCGGCAGGCATGAATCTGTCTTTTTCGGTGTTTCTGCTGCCGCTGGAAAAGGCGCTGTCGGCAGGCCGGGGCGAGGTTTCGAGCATCATTTCGGTGGCGTTGCTGCTGGCGGGCCTGATGTCGCCGGTTACCGGAACCCTGATGGAAAGGCTGGGGCCGCGTGTGCTGTACCCGGCGGGGCTGGCGCTGTTCGCCAGCGCCTATGCCATCGCATCACAGGCGCAAAATATTTCCATGCTGTATGTATCGGTGGGGGTTATGGCGGGTGTGTCGATTGCCTGTGTCGGCCCGGTGCCTGCGGCGGTGTTGATCAATCGCTGGTATCATACGCGGGTGGGAACGGCGATGGGGGTGATCTATTCCGCCAGCGGCGTCGGCACGCTGATTATTTCACCCGCAGCGGCCATGCTGATTGCGCGCTATGACTGGCGCACCACCTACCAGATTTACGCCCTCATTCTGGCGGCGCTGATCCCGGTCATGCTGTTCGTGCCGTGGCGAAAAATCCGCGCCGGGCATCCGTCCTACCGGCAGTTTCATGCCGCAAAAGGCGATATGCAGGCATCCGTCGCCGCAGACAACTGGACACTGAAACGCGCACTGCGCACACTGCCATTCTGGGGCATGGCGGCGGCGTTTTTCTTTGCCGGCGCGGGCGTCATCAGCGTCATGATCCATTCGGTCAGTTTCATGATTGAAACCGGCATTGAGCCGGTGCATGCCGCCACCGCTTTCGGATTCATTGGCCTGTTAAGCCCCATCGGCGTGATCGGATTCGGTGCGCTGGGCGACAGGATCGGCCCGCGCCGCGCAGTGCTGCTAAGCTATCTGCTTAGCCTGAGCGCCATAGGCGGGCTGTTCCTGATCAAATATTATCCGTCCCCGATCGCCATCCCGTTGCTGGTGATCAGCGTCGGCCTGTCGATGGGCGCGCGCGGCCCCACCGTTTCCACGATGGCGTCGCGGATTTTCAGCGGCCCCAATTTTGGCGGCATTTACGGAACCATCAGCATGGGCGGTGGCGTAGGCGCGGCCCTTGGCGCCTGGCTGGGTGGTTTGTTGCAGGATATTTTTCAAACATCGGACGCCTTGCTGATATTTTCTGCTATCATGATCGTGTGTAGCGCATCGCCATTTTTTCTGATCCGCGCCTTGCGCCAGCAATAGGAAAAATGATGACCCGACTTGGCGTGCTTGATCAATCCCCGATCCGTGATGGCGGCGGCGCCGCGCAGGCGCTGGCGGAAACGGTTGATCTGGCCAAAGCGTGCGAGCGTTTCGGCTATCATCGCTATTGGGTGGCCGAACATCACAACACCACCAGCTTTGCCGGATCGGCGCCGGAAATTCTGATCGGCAAGATCGCAGGCGAAACACAGCAGATGCGCGTGGGCGCGGGCGGTGTGATGCTGCCGCATTACAGCCCGCTGAAAGTCGCGGAATGTTTCAAAATGCTGGAGGCGCTGTATCCAGGGCGCATTGATCTGGGCCTGGGCCGCGCGCCCGGCACGGACCAGCGCACTTCGGCGGCGCTGCAACCGGGGCCTAAAGCCTATCCCATCGAAGTGTTCCCGCAACAGATCGAATTATTGCAGCGATTTCTGGCAGATGATTTTCCGCCTGAGCATCCCTATCAGGGCATTCACGCCATGCCGCTGATTGGCACCCAGCCGGAACCGTGGATGCTGGGATCAAGCATTCAGGGCGCGCTCTATGCGGCTCAGTTTGGCCTGCCCTATTGCCATGCGCATTTCATCACGCCGGAACAGTCCGAACAATCGGTGGCGGCGTATCGCAGAAATTTCAAACCATCTTTGCTACTGGCGGAACCTTACGCGGCGCTCGGCGTCAATGCGCTTGCGGCGGACACCACCGAACAGGCGCAACATATCGCCAAGCCACGCAATCTGTGGGTGACGCAATTACTGCTGGGATCGCGCGGGCGTTTTATCAGCCCGGAACAGGTGGACGCCCATCCCTTCACGCTTTCCGAACGCGGCCTCTATGACAGCATCCGCACACGCGGCATCACCGGCACGGGCGATGAATGCCGCGACAAACTGACCCAGCTTGGCGCACGCCACGGCGTGGACGAATATATTTTGCTGACCATCACACATGCGCATGCCGACAGAGTGCGTTCATATGAATTGATCGCGGCTGCGTTTGGGCTGAAGGCTGATTAATTCATAGCAATGGATTGCGCTAAAATCTCTCAAGCCCACATTGTGATTCACCGGTCGGCACAGTCGCTTTGCTTTTTATTGCGCCTATCCCACAGTGCCCAACGCAAGCGCATCTCAAATGATAAAAATAAAATACATCCCCCACTAGATTTTCAACGTATGCCTTCCTACATAAAGACGGTGCGCAGAAAACCATTGCAGTTCATAAAAGGCGCGGGGGTGATTTATGACAATAAAATTGCGTTTACGAACCGCGCTGGTTCTCTGGAAAGACGAACCGGTGCCACGCGCTTAACCCAAGCGAAGTTCAGCGATTTATAATTTCCCATAATAAATTTTATGCCAGATGGAATATATAATGGAATTCATCTTTGAGGCCGTGATGGGCAAGCCCATCTGGATGTGGGCGGTTTTTATAACCATCATTGTTTTGTTGCTGGCCTTCGACATTGGCGTACTGCACCGTAAAGCGCGCGAAATATCCATCAAGGAAAGCCTGTGGCTGAGTGCGTTCTATATCAGTATCTCGCTCGCCTTCGGCGCCTGGGTATGGTTTCAGCTTGGCGCAACCAGCGGTGAAGAATATTTGACCGGCTTCATCGTCGAGAAAACGCTGGCGCTGGACAATGTGTTTATCATCTCATTGATTTTCTCTTATCTTGCAATACCGCCGATCTACCAGCACAGAGTGCTGTTTTGGGGTATTTTGGGCGTCATCGTGCTGCGTGCCGTTATGATCGGCCTTGGCGCGGCACTGGTGGCGCAGTTCAGCTGGATTCTCTACATCTTCGCAGTGTTCCTGATCCTGACGGGTGTCAAGATGCTGTTAATGGGTGAGCAGCCGCATGATATCGAGAATAATCCACTGCTAAAATTCATTCGCAGGAATTTCCGCATCAGCAATGAACTGCACGGGAAAAAATTCACTGTGAGGCAACTCGATCCTAAAACCGGAAAGCTCGCCACTTATGGCACGCCACTATTGCTGGCGCTGGTGTTGATTGAATTCGCCGATTTGGTTTTCGCGGTGGATAGCATACCAGCCATTTTTACGATTACGCTTGATCCATACATCGTTTACACCAGCAACATCTTCGCCATTCTGGGATTGCGGGCGCTTTATTTCTCAATTGCCGCTATTATGGGCCGATTCAAGTATTTGAAGCAGGCGCTCGCACTGGTGCTGATCTTCATCGGCAGCAAAACCTTCATCGCAGATGCAATGGGTCTTGAAAAGTTTCCCGCGAGCATTTCGCTGGGTGTGACGCTGGCGCTTATCGCTGGCGGCATTATCGTATCGCTTTATAAAACGCGGCAAAAAATATCAGCCGTCTGATACGCAACCCCTCAACAAAGGAGAAAGTCATGTTAGATGCGAAAAATCTGCTTGGTAATATTGATTCCAACGGATTAATTGGAAAATTGCTGGGCGGTATGGCCACGAAGAATTTTGCCGCTGGACTGCTGAGTGGCGGTGTCCTCACATCTTTATTCGGCGGAAAGAATATCGTTGAAAACGCCACAAAAGTTGGCGGCCTGGCGCTGCTTGGCACGCTGGCTTACAAAGCTTTCGACACGTACCAGCAGCAGAAATTATCCGGCGGCGCACCAACTGTTGGCGGCGCATTAAAAAGTTCGGCTTCCGGCATGATGACGCAGGCAAGCGGGTTATTGTCGGGCTTGATGGGAACGGCGCATGAACCGCCTGCTGCGCTGACCGGACCTTCCCCGGCAAACGAGAATCCGGAATTACCACTTGCCATCATTCGCGCCATGATCGGCGCCGCAAAAGCGGACGGCCATATGGATAATGCGGAAACCCAGAAAATAATGGGGCAATTGGAGGCAGCGGGAATTAATTCCGATGAAAAGATGGTGCTGATGCAGGAAATGGCGAACACGCCGGATATTCAGGCTATTTCCGAGGCCGCCACAACGCCACAGGATTCTGCCCAGATTTATTTGGCGGCGTTGCTGGTGTGCGACAGCCAATGCGCCAATGAGCAGAACTATCTCGCATCGCTTGCTGGCGCGCTGAAACTGGAGCCTGCATTTACTGCCAATCTGCAACAGGAACTGCTCGCATTGTCCAAGCAGCCCATTGCCTGATGGGCGCTGAATGAGCGGTCTTAAGGGTGTAGTGGCAGCGCCATTAACTGAGTATTTCGACCGCGCGAGGGTTTATGAATTGATTGGAGCCGCACTCTAAAGCCCCGAAATATCCGTCCCGAACAGCACGTCATGCATGATGCGGCCTGGGAAAAATGTGAATGCGCCCGCGATGATCAGTGCGCCAACGAATGTGCCGATCATTATTCTCGCATGGCGGCGCACATTGTGACGGCGCGCCGCCAGCACCGCGAGCGGCAACATCACCAGGGTAAAAATTCCCAGCAGGTGAATGGGACTAAAATCGCCCCATATTCTGAGTTCATGGATCCAGAAAGAAGAGGCGGCGATGAACATCATCAGCCCCACCCATATCCAGCCGATGATGCGATGCGTGCGTGCGCCCTTTATCCCTGTAAACTGAACAATGACTTGCTTTAATATCCGGGCGGTAAAATGTTCCTGTTTAGACAAAACCAATCAAGCCTTCGCACTTGGCCGCGCTGATACTTCGTCATGCCAGCGTTTGAGATGTTGCAAATCGTCAGGCATTTGGACCGCGCCCGTATTTGTGCCGAAATCAACGGAACATAACAGCGTGATATCCGCGACGGAATAATTCGCGCCTGCGACGAAATGCCGGTCGGCAAGAACCCCGTCAAAAATATGCATGGCCCGTAATGCCCGCGCCTTTGACGCTTTGGCCCAGGCGGCAATCTGGTCAGGCTCCAGCGCCTTGCCAATTTCTGTACCGTGGCGAAAAGCCCCCGCGATGGAGGGTAGCAGTTCAAACTCTGCGCGCCGTGACCACATATCCACAAATGCGCGTTCCTGCATATCACGCCCGAACAAGGGGGGCGCTGGATGCAGTTCCTCAATATAGCGGCAAATGGAAATCGATTCCCCCAGCACTTTGCCATCATCCAGTTCCAACAACGGCACCAGAACAAACGGATCCTTGGCCATATATTCCGCGAGCTGGTGCTGCCCCTTGATCAGGTTAATCTGCACCGTGGGAATGGTGACGCCCTTTTCGGCCAGAAACACCCGCACCCGGCGTGGGTTTGGCGCGGCGCGATAATCATATAGCAGCATGGCGATAGCCCCCTTTCATTTTCATTCTGAATTGACAGATTCCGCGATCCAAACCCGCGCGATGCTTGACCTGTGGTTCCCTGTGGGGCAAAGAATAGCCCATCTGGACAACAAAGACAGGTCTTACAGCAGGAAAGGATACTTCCATGACGATCCGATTTGACGGAAAAGTCGCCATTATCACCGGCGCGGGCAATGGCCTTGGGCGCTCTCACGCGCTGCAATTGGCCAAGCTTGGCGCAAAAATCGTTGTTAACGATCTGGGCGGCAATGTGGACGGCACTGGCGGCTCCAGCGCAGCGGCCGACAAGGTTGTTGCCGAAATCAAGGCGGCGGGCGGCCAGGCTATCGCCAATGGTTCCAGCATCACCGACAAAAAGGGCGTCGAACTGCTGGTCAAGCAGGCGATGGACGCCTTTGGCCGCATCGACCTGCTGGTCAATAATGCCGGTATTCTGCGCGACAAAAGCTTCTCGAAAATGTCGCTGGAAGATTTTCAGCTTATTGTCGATGTGCATCTGATGGGCGCGGTCTATGTGACCAAAGCGGTATGGCCGATCATGCTGGAGCAGAATTATGGCCGCATTGTCATGGTGACATCCGGCAGCGGGCTGTTTGGCAATTTTGGCCAGACCAATTACGCCGCCGCAAAACTGGGCCAGGTTGGCCTGATGAATGCGCTCAAACAGGAAGGCCGCAAATATAACATCAAGGTCAACACGCTGGCGCCGATTGCAGCGACCCGCATGACCGAATCCATCATGCCGCCTCAGGCGCTAGAAGCGCTGAAACCAGAACTGGTGACGCCTGCCGTATTGTTCATGCTGAGCGAGGATGCGCCAACCGGCGCCATCATCACCGCAGGCGCCGGCTTCTTTGCCGCTGTAAAAACCATCGAAGCCGAAGGCATGCTGATCCCGGGCGCAGTGACCGCCGATGATGTCGCCGCCAACTGGGACAAGATCAGCGATTTCAGCAAGCATGTGACCTATGAAAGCGTCAACGACGGCACAGGCCGGGTATTCAAATTGCTGAAAGGCTAAAACACACAACAACAAAAAAGGCCCCGGAATTTCCGGGGCCTTTTTTTGCGATGCTTTTAATGCATGCGTGAAATGGCGCGCGCTTCTTCTTCGGTCAGCGGCTTGCGCTTTAACGGCCACAAATACTCCAGCGCCGCAACCATCGCCGGCAACAGGGTAATCGCACCGACCATGTTGACGATGAACATGAAGGTTAGCAGCAGCCCCATATCCGCCTGGAATTTCAGTTCAGAGAAAATCCAGGTGGACACACCGATGGCAAGCGTGCCGCCGGTAAACATGGTGGCGGAGCCCACATCGTTCAGCGCCTGTAAATAGGCCTCGTGCGGGGATACGCCCATGCGCATGTAACGCTGCATCCGGTTATATTCATAGATGCCGTAATCCACGCCAATACCCACCGCAATCGCGAGCACCGGCAGCGTCGAGATTTTAAGGCCGATACCCGCACCGTTCAGGAACCAGTTGCCGATAATCGTCGACAGCACCAGCGGCACCACACAACAGATCGCGCCGCGCCATTCCCGATACACGAATATCACGAGGATCATAACCACGCCATACACGTAGAGCAGCATGGGGATTTCCGAATGCTCCACCACTTGATTGGTCGCAGAAACAATCGTCACGTTACCGGTACCGATACGCAGTTTCATGTCGTCCGATTTATTGGCTGGGTTGGCGATGAAATCTTCTGCCACCTTGACGACCCGCTTCACGGTTTCGGCCTTGGTGTCCGCCAGATAAACATGGGTTGGCAGAATCGAGCATTGCGTATCCAGCAGACCAGTTCCGCTTTCAATACCCGACGTCGCCTGCGCCAAAGCGCTGCCGGCGCGGGGCAGGGCCTGCATTTTCAAATGCCCTTCCTGCCACAGCGCGTTGGAATTCTTGGCAATGGCTGTCAGGCCGATGGTCGACACAACGCCCGGCACATTCTGCATTTCCCAGGCTAGCCGGTCCAGAAAGTCCATCACGCCGTAATCAATACAGGCCGCCTTTGGCGTCTCGGCGATAATAGTGAGAACATTCAGGCCAAGACCAAAATTCTCGGCAATAAAGCGGCTGTCAGAATTATACCGGGAATCCGGGCGCAACTCGCCCGCACCTGCATGCACGTCACCGATCTGGCGCTTGGACCCCTGGACAAAGCCAACAATCCCCAACACGATGCAAAAGCCAATGAAGATAAAGGCGTTACGCGGCAATGCGATCTTGGCCAGAAAGGGCCATGCGCGGGCGCGCGAATCCATGGCGCGCTGCACCTTGGGTCCATACTCCGGGCCAGGCGCAATATAGGAAACCAGCAGCGGCAACATCACAAGATTGGAGATAATCTTGAGGCCCACGCCGATGGAAGAGGTGATCGCCAGTTCCTGGATCATCCCGATGGGAATGATGTAGAGCGTTCCAAAACCCGCAAGACACGTCATCAGCGCTACCGCACCGGGACGCAGCAGGAAAGAGAATGTTACGCGGGCCGCTTTTTCCTTGTCCAGACCCGCTGCGATTTCAGCGCCTACCATGTTGATCTGCTGCACCCCATGGCTGACCCCAATGGCGAACACCAGGAAGGGCACCAGCACGGCCAGCGGGTCAAGGCCAAATCCCATGAGGTTAAGCAGGCCAAATTGCCAGATCAACGAGCATAGCGAAGCCGCAACGGTAACAATTGTCAGACGTACGGACCGGCAATACAGCCAGAGCATGACGCATGTAAGCGCAAAGGCAACGATAAAGAATGTCACCACGCTTTTGGCGCCGTCAGCAATATCGCCCGTCAATTTGGCAAAGCCGATAATTTTTACGTCGATTGTGTCGGATACATATTTCGCCCGAATTTCATTTTCCAGCCTGTAGGCAACATCAAAATAATCCAGCCGCGCCTTGGTTTCCGGATTGAAATCAAGCAATTCCGCCCGGATCATGGCGGCATTGAAGTTTGTTGCAACCAGGCGGCCCACAAGGTCAGCGCGTAGCGTATTATCGAGAACTTTCTTGATGCCTTCCGGCGTTGGCTTGAAGCTGGCAGGAATAACGTCGCCCGCCTCAAGACCATCTTCGGTCACGGCAATAAAGCGGGTATTCGGCGTCCAGAGCGACGTCACCGTGTGACGCGCGACACCGGGAATAAAGAAGATATCGTCCGTGGCCTTTTTCAGGGTTGCAAGAAAATCCGGAGTCCAGATTTCGCCTTTTTTAGCCTCAAGGACGACCAGAATGCGGTTGCCGCCGCCAAAAGCCTCTGAATATTGAAAAAATGTGTTAATATATTCATGACCGATAGGAAGCATCTTCCTGAAGCCTGCATCCATCCGCAAATTGGACGCAAAGTAACCCATAAAAATCGTCAATATAAATAAAACAGAAAGTATCACCGCCTTGTAGCGGAACACAAAATTCTCGATACCCTTCACGATCTTTCTCCCCGCCTGCTATCCGTAACCGGCATGACCTGCCTGTTATTGCCATTGCAAATTATTTTTATTAGACGTCAGAAATGCGAGCAACCTGACCCCCACCGCCCCTTCTTATCATGAAAAGCATGGAAGGTTGCAAGTAGAACTATTCGTGATCCCGCGCGTTTGTCTGCTTTCACGCACATATAGAACTCTGTCAATAGTGCGCATCTGCGGACGTGAATGATCTTGACATTTTGGTCGCCAACCGCGATCACCAAGGCAGAAATAATAAAACCGGTCAGCAGAGAGGAACAAAATGGCAAAAATGGTCCCCCTTGAAGAAGGCTATATGGTAATCCCGGAAAATCCGGCGCTGCCATGCAGGCTTATTGGCTCCTACAGCAAAGCGGCAAATAAGACTTATTTTCCAATACGCAAGCTATGCCCCATCACATCCGAGCCGGTCGTAGATGTTGAGCTTTCTCCCATTGGCGAACTGTATTCCTGGTCTTTTATCATGATGCCCAAAATGGGCAGCCGCGAAAAAGTCGCCGGTTATGGCGTTGGCCAGATCGACCTGCCGGAAGGTGTGCGCATTCAGGCCCCGATTGACGGCAAAATGGGCGACTGGAAGATCGGCATGAAAATGCGCCTGGTACCCAATCCTGTGGTCACCGACGAGGATGGCACCCAGTATTGCGGCTTCAAATTCACCCCGGTCCAGGAGAATTGATCAATGAATAGAGACGTTTACGTTATCGGCGTAGGGATGCACCGGTTCTCCAAGGATCACATTCCCAAACGCGATCTGTATTTTACTGCGGGCATGGAAGCCCTTAAGGATGCGGGCATCAAATTCCGCGATGTTGGTGCGCTGTACAATGGTTACATTGGCGGCGGGATGACTGAAGGCATTGGTTTTGCAAAAGATCTGGGCCTTACCGGGGTTCCTGTCACGCATGTTGAAAATGCGTCCGCCACCGGTTCGTCGGCCTTCCGCGAAGCCGTATGGGCCGTTTCCGGCGGCCAGACTGATGTCGCCATGGCGATTGGCTATGACGATATGCGCCTGATTGGAAATCCCATAGCAAAGCCCCCAAGCGGCAAGAAAAAGCTGCCTTCGATGGAAAATATCATGCTGCCCGCCGGCTTTTTCGCCATGTGGGCGCAACGCCGCATGCATGAAAGAGGCACCACGATCGAAACCTTCGCCAAGATTGCAGCCAAAAACTGGAATCACGGACGCCATAATCCCATGGCGCAACGCCGTGCGGATCATGTAGTGACGGCGGAAGAAGTAATGGCCGCCGACATGGTCGCCTATCCGCATACCGCCATGATGGCCTGCGCCAGCGGCGCGGGTGCGGCGGGCGCGATTGTCGCCACCGAAGCCTGGGCGAAAAAGCACGCCAATGGCCGCCCGATGATCAAGGTGCTGTCGTCGCAATCACAATCCGAACATTATGGCGAAGGCCATATCTTCATGGGTGCGGTTGTGGGACCATCCTATTCGACGGAAATCACCGGCAGGCTGGCCTATGAAGAAGCCGGGCTTGGGCCAAAAGATATCGACTTCGTGCATGTGCATGACGCCTTCCCGATTGAGGAACTCATGTATTACGAACTGCTTGGTTTTTGCGGCGCTGGCGAA
>CAMTVX010000077.1:0-32919 GCA_947085295.1 uncultured Alphaproteobacteria bacterium
GTAATCGTCAGGCCATTACCCGCGCCCAGATTTTGCAGGGATTGTACGGCCTGGGTAACAGACAGAGTGGAATTATCCACATCGGCCACAACCCGCCGTGCGTCACCGGCGCGGAAAGAGTCAGCCGTGGTCTGGGCTACATAACGCTCTGCCACCACAACCTTGTTATCAATCACCGATTTATCCGCACCCTGCGCGCCACTGATAATATCGACAATCATGCGGCCAATCGGCTTTCCAGCGGCCAATTCCCCCTTCCAATAGTCTAACCCGGCAGCATCCGGGGCGCGGTTGAACAGATTGTTATAAATGGCATTCAGAAATGCATCAGACGAGGCCACCGGATTTGACAGATAACTATAGGTCGATAATGTCTCAGGGTGACGGGCAAAACTGTTGGCAATCGCGACAACCGACTGGCCGGATTGTAATTGCCCAACCCAATAGTTCAACCCGACCGGATCCGGTGCGCGGTTAAAATATCCAACGTATAATTGCGTAATCAACGCACTTGAAGCAGACATATATCGCACTCTTCCGATTTTTTCGGGAGTGGACATATTAGTATTGACGGATTTATATTAAGTTAAATACTGAATCTATTCTTAGTAAATACAGTATTAATAGTTAACATCGTATTTATTATAAATACACAATTAATTGGTTACTTGTAATTAATCATAATTATTACATCATGCGTGAGATATCTACGTTTATTGGTGCCAACGCATGTCCAACCCGTCATGGCCACCAAACCACGACAGCAATATAAAATTTTATCTTTCATACCTAATCTTAGGTATGACACCGCCCCGCTGATCTGACAGAATTATCCACATCATCCAGGACATGATCAGCGGCGCAAAGGGCGACGACGCCCTGATCATCACCAACAAGGTCATCGTCGCGGAACAATTCACCGCGCTGATGGATAGCCTGAATATAACTTTCACTATAGACGCTGCAAAAACCGCGATCACCGGGGTGACCGCCCTGGCGTCTTCTGTCACCACGGCGCTGGAAGCCTTTGATGAAATCATCACGCCACCTGTGGTAACGCCCCCGCCCGTGATGGATAATACACCACCTCCGCCTCCACCGGAGCCGATGACGTTACCGGCTCCAGCCATGGTGATTTTATCTTCAGCAGCCAAGGCGCCGTGCAATCCGCCGTTACGGCCCTAGCGGGGGGGTTCAACGTCCCGGATGCGGCAATACCGTATCCGGGGGTTGGCATTAAACCAAACCACCTGCGCCCAGCACGGAAATGGGTACGCCGGTGTCCTGCAAAATCGCGATGTGCAGCGGCTCTACCAGCCTGACCTGACCATTGATGATACGGGCGGCCATCAGATCCGTTGAATCGGCAAGATGTGACGGGCTCGCCGGGTTCAGTGCCACCGGGACGCCGCCATTTGCCGCGAGCGCTGCGGGGCCGTTAAACACCGGGGCGGCGCCACCGCTGATATACCGCTCAAATGAACCGATAAAACTTCCTGTCAGATTGAAGCCTGCGCTGAAACCCAGAATATGACCAATTTCATGCGCAAAGACCGATATCGCATCAAACTTGTCCTGCGGCAACGGGTCATCCAGTGACGCGCGAAAAGCAAAGCGGGAAAGATTGCTGCCCAGGCTTATCTCGCCATCCACCGCGCTGCCATTCGGGTCAATGCCTGTGGCCAGCTCATAACCAACCCCGGCCTGAAGCACACGCCTGCCCTGATCAAACACGCCTGTACTTTGCGTCACTAACGAACGCGCAGACGCCAGCGTACTCTCGGCACCCGGCATGATATTAATTTCAATTTCAATGGGCGCATGGCGGGTGAAATGCACCTCCCATAAATCCCAGGCCACATGCACGCTCTGACGGATTGCGGCTTCAAATGGCGCCAGCGCACCAGTGGGATCGTTAAAAATCAATGTCAGATCATCTGCAAGAAGCGAATCCGTAAGTGTCTGGGCGACAGTAACCGAGGCCTGCGACGCATCCACCGCGTCCAATATCTGACGCGCCTCGTTGATACGAAATGTTTCGCCCGGACTGTCAACAAGACGGCTGACATAAAACTGGCTTACGGTCGTTTTATTCGCAACGATGGTTTGATCTGTGCCCTGGGCGCCGCTGATAATATCAACGATCACACGGCCAACGGGCTTGCCGGATGCAAGCTCGCCCTTCCAGTAATTTAGCCCTTCTGCATCAATGGCGCGGTTAAACAAATTCCGGTAAACGGTATCAAGAAAACCATCCGCAGAACCCACACTCGGAACCGCCAAAAAACTGTACGAAGCGCGTGTCTCATTCTGCACCGAAAAGCTTTGCGCAATTTCCAGCAGGCCCATGCCGACATTGAACTGCCCAATCCAGTAATTCAGCCCAGACGGATCCGGCGCCCGGTCATAATACCCGACATAAAGTTGCGTAATCAGCTCGCTTGTGGTGGCCACTCTGAATTTCCCGATAAATCCCTGAAGACATACGTAAACACATTAATAGTGGGAGGCAATGTGGCCATCGTCACACTTATTGAAGGAACCATCCGGATTTAGTTATTTCTTTGGTAAATAACCATAATTTTAATTGATGCACCGCAAACGTGTATTCTGGTAGTCTGGCAAAATCATAAGGTGAGATTATCAAATAAAATTGGGGGTTTATCCATGCCAACTGCCAGTGAGTATAGGAGGAGTCTACAGGGCCATGATGTTTTCATCAAAATAGTAGGCTTCATACTTTGAGATCACCAAAAATTTAACCCGGTTTATTTAACCCTGACATGAAACTCTCCTCACGCAGTAACATCTCTCCCTTCATCGTCATGGAGGTGATGGCGGCGGCCGCCGCGCGTGAAGCTGCGGGCGGTGATGTGCTGCATCTGGAGGTGGGGCAGCCGTCCACTGGCGCGCCCAAAGGCGTACTGGAAGCGGCACACGCGGCGCTGCGCGACAACAAAATCGGCTATACGCTGGCGCTTGGACTGCCGGAATTGCGCCAGCGCATTGCGCGGCATTACAGCGATCAGTATGGAGTGCGTGTTCCCTATGAACGCATCGTGGTGACGACCGGTTCTTCGGCGGGATTTCTGCTGTCATTTCTGGCGCTGTTTGATCCGGGCGACCGGGTGGCGATTGCGTCGCCCGGATATCCCGCCTATCGCAATATATTGCAGGTGCTGAATATTGAACCGGTGCTTATTGCGTGTACGGCGGATAATGGCTTTCAGCCCACACCGGAACAGTTATTGCTGGCGGCAAAGGATGCGCCGCTGGATGGATTGCTGGTGGCAAGTCCTGCAAACCCGACCGGATCAATGATCGATGCGGCGCAATTTCGGGCGTTGGCGCAACATTGCCGTGCGAACAGTATGGCGCTGATTTCGGATGAAATTTATCACGGCATTACCTATGGCAAGGTGGCGCACACCGCGCTGGAATTTTCGCCTGACGCCATTATCATCAACAGTTTTTCGAAATATTTTTCAATGACCGGATGGCGGCTGGGCTGGATGATTGTGCCGGAACCTATGCTGCGCGCGGTGGAACGCATCAGTCAGAACCTGTTTATCTCGCCACCAACATTGTCACAGTACGCCGCATTGGCCGCGTTTGACTGCCACGACGAATTAAGGCGCAATGTCGCGGTTTATGCCGCCAATCGGGAATTGCTGCTGCGCGAATTGCAGAAGGCGGGCATTACCCGCTTTGCGCCTGCTGACGGCGCATTTTATCTGTATGCGGATATTTCGCATATGACGCAGGACAGCGAGCAGTTTTGCCGCAGAATGCTGGCCGAAACCGGGGTCGCCGCCACGCCAGGTGTGGATTTTGATCCGGCCAATGGCCACCAGTTTATACGATTTTCTTTCGCCGGCTCGACAGAGATCATGGCAAAGGCCGCCGCGCGTCTGAAAGACTGGCTGGCGTAACGGTTACGCCAGCACGATACGGTTGCGGCCCAGCTTCACATCTTTGGTGGCGTTGCGGGTGTCAATCACCAGATCAATCGCACCTACCAGCCCATCATAATCCACGCCATCATGGTCGGTACAGATCAGCGCCACATCATATCGGCCGCAGAAATTATCCAGGTGCCATTCGACACAGGGGCGCCCGGCAAGACGTGGATGCGCGCGGGTCTGCGCAAGCTGGGGCACGAACGGATCATAATAATCAACCCTTGCGCCGCGATCCTCAAGCTCCTGCATCAACACCAGCGCAGGGGATTCCCGCATATCCTCGACATTCTTTTTGTAGGCGACACCCAGCATCAGAATATTTGCGCCATGCGCACTTTTCGCCTTGCGATCGCTTAGCTCGCGCACCAGACGGTCGATCACCTGATAGGGCGCGCGGCTGTTGATTTCACCGGCCAGTTCGATAAACCGGGTCGGCACATCATATTCTCGCGCCTTCCAGGTTAGATAAAACGGATCAATCGGAATGCAATGCCCGCCCAGCCCTGGCCCCGGATAGAATGGCATAAATCCAAACGGTTTGGTTTTAGCGGCCTCAATTACTTCCCAGATATTTATGCCCATCCGGCCATAGACGTGCTTTAGTTCATTCACCAGCGCAATGTTCACCGAGCGGAAAATATTTTCCATCAGCTTCACGGCTTCGGCTGTTGCGGTGTTTGAAACCGGCACTACGCTGGGGACAAAGCCCGCATAAAAATCACATGCCAGTTGCAATGCCGCCGCGCCATCGGCACCGACGACTTTTGGAATGCCAGAAGTTTTATATTGTGGGTTGCCGGGGTCTTCGCGTTCCGGCGAGTAAGCGAGATAAAAATCTTTTCCTGAATGCAATCCGCCACGCTCCAGCACGGGACGCATTACTTCATCCGTGGTGCCGGGATAGGTCGTGGATTCGAGTACGACAAGTTGCCCCGGCCGCAGGCATTTCGCAATCGCCTCCACACTGTTCTCGATATAGGTCATGTCCGGTTCGCGATGCGCATTCAGCGGCGTCGGCACACAGATCAGAATGATATCCGGTTCATTCAACCGCATAAAATCAGCCGTCGCCTGAAAGCGCCCGTTCACAGTCATCTGTGTCAGGGACTCGCTGCTCACACTGCCGATGGGAGAGATGCCCTGATTGAACATCGCCACCTTGTCGATCGCCACGTCAAAACCAAGAATGCGATAACCCGCACCATGCACCGCATGCGCCAGTGGCAGCCCAACATATCCAAGCCCGATAATCCCAATAAGGGCTTCGCGGGTTCCGATTTTATCGGCCAGACCCTGATGAGGACCGGCCTGCTGCCCATTCATCTTCCTATTCCCCCACGCTGACCGCCGTACATAGCGCATCACATATACGCGCCGCCACCGCTTCCGGCATATAGGGATGCATAGGCAAACTCAAGACTTTACGGGATAAATTTTCACTGACCGGCAGCGATCCTGCCCTTCCGCCATAACTCGCATAGGCTGGTTGCAAATGCATCGGGCGCGGATAATAGATTTGTGTGGGGATACCCGATTGCGCCAGCGCGGCCTGCACCCTGTCACGATGATCGAGCTTAATCGTATATTGCGCCCAGGCGGACTGATATCCGGTGGGACGCGCGGGTGTCGAAACCACATTCGATAAACGCGCATCATAATACCGGCTCAGCACTTCGCGGTTACGGCGCTCTTCTTCCAGAACAGTCAGTTTTACCAGTAAAACCGCCGCCTGCAACGTATCCAGACGCGCATTCATCCCGATACGGACAATATCATATTTCGCCTTGCCTGTTCCATGCCCGCGAATGGAGCGCAGTTTTTCCGCCATTTCCGCATCGGACGTAAACAATGCACCCCCGTCACCGAAACATCCCAGCGGCTTGGCCGGGAAAAAGCTGGTTGCGGTTAATGGCGCCAGTTTTCCCACCCGCACACCATCAATTGCGCCAGACATGCTTTGCGCGGCATCGGCGATGACCTGCATCTTGTGCACCGCCGCAACTTCGCCGATGCGCCGGTAATCGGCCGGCAGCCCAAACAGGTCGACGGCAATCACGGCCTTTGGCTGCAATCCCTTTGTACGCAAAATGGCGCGCGTCAGATCATCCGCATCCAGATTAAACGTATCTTCCTGAACATCGACAAAGACCGGCGTTGCGCCCAGCATCAATACCGCTTCTGCGGTGGCGGTGAATGTAAAGCTGGGAACATACACCGCGTGGCCGGGGCCAATATCCAGCGCCATCAGCGCCATCATCAGGGCATCCGTTCCGTTCGAGACACCGATTACATCCGTACCGCCTGCAAACTCACCCAGCGCGCGCTCAAACTCCGCCACCTCTGGTCCCAGAATAAACTGGCCATGATCCAGCACAGCATGCATGCGCGCATCTATCTGGGGTTTCAGCCGTTGATATTGCACCTGCAAATCGATAAACGGAACCGGTGCGCCCATTAATTTGCCACCGCATTATGTGGTGTCGCCTGTGCGTCAAGCAATTGCAGGCCAGCCGGGCTTTCGGCATAGCGTTCCCCAGTTCGGGGGCATACCAGATCGGCACCCAACCGTTCGCCGGACCGGCTGACCCAACCAACACGCCGCGCCGGCGCACCTATCATCAGCGCATGCGCGGGAACATTACTGGTTACCACTGCGCCCGCGCCAATCATCGCATAAGCGCCGATTTCATTGCCGCAGATAATTGTCGCGTTGGCGCCGATGCTGGCCCCGCGTCGTACCAGAGTTCTTGAAAACTCATCCTTGCGTTCGATATGCGCGCGTGGCGTCAGAACATTGGTGAACACCATGCTGGGGCCACAGAACACATCGTCTTCAAGAGTTACCCCCTTGTAGACCGATACATTGTTCTGAAATTTGCAGCCATTGCCGATCACCACATCCGGGCCGACCGAACAGTTCTGACCGAACACACAGTTTTCGCCAATCCGGCTATTGCCCAGAATGTGCGAAAAATGCCAGATTTTTGTACCCTTGCCAATTGTCACATTGTCATCAACCGCCGCTGTCTCATGCACAAAATAATTGCCGGCGGGCGGGCGATGGGTTTTTGCGTCAAATTGTACAACCGCACCACTTTCCATCGAAGATTGCGCGGCATTGAGAACCCGCAATACCCGAATGGCCTCATTCGCATCTGTACGCGGGGCCGTGCGCTCGGCCATGCAATGCAGAAAATGATCAATCTCCGCGCCCAATGGTTCGGTTTCCAGCAGCGTGACAGGCGCGCCATCCGCCTTGGTGGCGACCGGCATGCCGTCTTTCCATTCCACAGCATGCTTGTAATGCATCAGCTTATCCTGCCAGGGCTGCGCATCATCAAACAACAACATGCCACGATCACCGATCACAACCAGCCGCTGTTCCTTGATCGGATGCAGCCAGGATACATAGATATGACAGTTCAGACCCGATCGAAATTCCAGATGCGTCATGGTCGTATCGGCGATCCGCTTGTTCAGAAACGCCTGCCCTGTTGCCCAGACCTTTTCCGGCATTTCACCCGCCAGCGCCAGGATCATGGAAAGATCATGCGGCGCAAAACTCCACAGCACATTTTCCTCGCGCCGCAACTTGCCCATGTTCAGACGGTTGGAATAGACATAGCGTAATTGCCCGATATCGCCGTCATCCACCATCTGCTTCAGATGTAAAAATGCCGGATGATACTGCAACAGATGCCCGACCATCAGTACACGGCCACGCGCCAGCGCCAATGCCGCCAGCTCCTCCGCATCTGCTGTCTCCAGCGAGATGGGTTTTTCTACAAACACATCCTTGCCGGCCCACAGCGCATCGCGCGCCAACGCGTAGTGCGTTTCGGCCGGGGTCGCGATAACACAACCGGTAAAATCAGCGCGCGCCAGAACCGCCGCCATGTCATTCATGTGCAGCACGCCATACTGCGCGGCAAGCGCCGCCGCCTCCGGCGCCGGATCAATGATCGCACCCAGCACATTTTTTTCAGCCAGCACGCGGGCAAGATTCCTGCCCCAATAACCACAACCGGCAAGCGCAATTTTCGGGGGGGCGACAGATGAATTAACCAAAGCAACCTCAGTCAAAATGACGTCAAAGCAATGCCGGATGCATCACAGCAGAAGCATCCTGAATCTAACGTTAAATGGTGAGTAGAAGGTAAATTTATGCCCATAAACGACCCCCAAACTAACGTGATCGCCAGCCAGTCACATAATAATATGGCGGCCCGGCCTCGCGTGACAGCCATATTGTGGCGTGGATGCTGGCTTTTGCGCCCGATGCAAGGCTGGCTTGCGCCGCAATTTCATAGGCCAACCGATGCGATGGGCCGCCATTTATCCCGGCAAGGGCTAGGGCCTGTGTGACGGTTTCCGGGGCGCAACAGGGGTCGGCGCCTGCCTCGCGGCAATTTATCGTCAGACCGGGGCGCAGGGTTTGCAGCAATTCCCGGCCAACACCGGGTAATTCCGCCAACTGATCCAGGCTTTGCCATTGCCCGGTGTTTAATTCTGTTGTGTCGGGGTTTAGTGATGCCTGCTGGCGGGCCACAACGGCATGAGAAAAACGCTCCGCCGCTACCGGTTTCATTCCCATCGTCACCCCATAGGCGCGCAACAGGACAGCTGGTGCCCAATTGAGATCAATCGCCCCACAGGAATCGCGCACCTCAACACTAATTTGGGTTTTGTCTTCCAGTTGCACGGAAAATGGCTGCGCCAAGGAAAGCTTTTCGCGCGCAGCGGGATCCACCAGCGCCGCAATCGCGCGATACACGCCGGCCTCGGCCAGATGCTGCGCCCGCGCCGCCTCGATACGGTTCGCGGTAATGGCGGCATCACCACCGCCCATCGTAACCATGCCCGCAACAAACGCACCAATCAGGATTACCGCCCAGACGGCAATCAGCAACGCCATGCCATTTTCTTGCGATGTCATGGCGGCGGTGGTCCCGCCATGACCGCGATAATCAGATCCGGCCAGGGTAAGGATCCGGTATTGGGCTGAACCTGAATACGTACCAGCGAAGGTAAGTGCACAACATCTTTCCAGTTTTCATGCCAGGCTGCGTCATCGCTGCGCGTACGCGGACCATAATAGGAAAAGCGGATGCTTTGCGCATTCGCCACCAGATCACGCTTCTCGTTTCCTGCCGCATATATCAGCCGCGCAACCGCACCCGTCCGTACAACCGACAGATCAACAATTTGCGGCCCCCCATTGCCTTGGGCAGCCACAGGATTTGCCACAAAACGCATGGCGTCCTGTGTGCCAGAAAATACCGGCCGCCGGTCATATCCATCTGCTGTCACAAATGCGGGCATTTCGCCGATCTGATTTCGCAACAGATGATGAACCGTTTGCACGGCGCTTAGTTCATCGCTCAATTCGCCAGTCCGTGCAGCCGAAGTCATGGCCAGCGGCAGAGCCATGCCAATAAGCGTAATCATCAGGCCCAACAGGATAAGACTGACCAGTAATTCGATCAGGGTAAATCCTACCTGTGCAGAATACCGCTTCATCGACGCATATAATCCGTAGACGGAACATCTACCAGGCGCTGGGTAACGATGCGCACGGGCGCGCCATTATCCGGCGGGACTACCGAAATACTGATGGTGAATGGAACAAGCACCGTTTTACCCGCGTCCGAAGGGCGGTTGATCTGGCGTTTCCAGGAATAGCCGCTGTCCGTGCGGCCAGCGCTTTCACCTTCCCTTATCGGTATTGTGACCCCTGTTTCCGCCAGCAGCGATTCCGCGTATAGCAGCGCAAGACCCACTGTTGCAGCACGATCCGTATTGCGAAGGCCGACCGTCAAGCCGCCCAGCAATACCCCAAGCGACAGCGATAGCACGATAAACGCCACCACCACTTCGATCATGCCGAAGCCGGATTGATGCGATCTATTCAACAAATGTGGCATGGCCGGTTAGCCAGTCGACAGTAAGGCTGCGTCGTTGTTCGCCCAATATAAGTGCAAAGCGGGCGCGGCTGGCGCTGCCATCGGGATAAAATACCAGGGGTTCAAGCGGTGAAGAAAATTTTATCGCGCCATCCTTTACCAGTTGGCGCACATCAAGCGTAACCGGATCACCGCTGGTAACAGCCTGGGACCGGGCGCGGCGCAAGCCATCATAAACTTTCATGGTTGCATCAGCCAGCCGCCCGCGTTCATTCGCCGCAAACAAAACCGGCGAGGCGATGCTCATCACCAGCGCAAGAATTACCAGTACTACCAGCAATTCAATCAGTGTGAAACCGCGCGCGCCTGACATATTTTGTCTTTGTACAGATAAATACTTCATGGCACGCTGATATCCGCATCCTCGTCTTCACCGCCTTCTTTGCCGTCCGCGCCAAAGGACAGCATCCGATAGGGCGCGCCACCCGTACCCGGCGACAGATACACATAGGCATTATCCCAGGGATCCAGCGGCAATTCGGCCTTGTTCAGATACGGCCCGCGCCAGCGCGTGGTGCCCGTCGGCGCGCTGACCAACGCCGCAAGGCCCATCTCAGCGGTCGGATATTTGCGCATATCCATCCTGTACAGATCAAGCGCAGCCGCGAAAGTTTCCATCTGGATGCGCGCCGTATCCGAACGTGCGCCGCCAAGATAACCAATGGCGCGCGGCCCCACGATGCTGATCAGCAATCCCAGCACTACCAGCACCACCAGCAGTTCCACCAGTGTAAAACCGCGCCTGCGAAGATTTTTCATTTCCTGCATAATCGCCACACCAACCTATCTTACCACCAGATCATTGATCCCCGTTATAGCCCCAATCAAGCCGACGATCACCACTGCCATGACGCCGCCAATCAGCAATACCAGAACCGGTTCCAGCAACGCGAGCAGGCGTTTGGCAATGGCGTCAACCTCCATCGCATATATATCCGCAAGATGCGCCAAAATCTGCGCCAGCGCACTGCTTTCTTCACCCACCCGGATCATTTGCAGCATCAGTTCCGGAAACAGGGCATTTTGCGCCAGCGCGCCGGATAATGACTGGCCTTCGCGTACCCGTTGGCCCGCAATCTGAATACCATCCCTATACAGATGATTCCCCGCCACCGCCGCAGAGTGCGTCAGCGCATCCGGCAAACTAACCCCGTTCTGCAATAATTCGGAAAGACTGCGCACCACCCGCTCCAGAATTATTTTCATAACAATCGGACCAATCAATGGCAGGCGCAGCAGACGCGCCTCCATCGCTGCGCGCGCTGATGCGTCCTGCCATTTTTGGCGGCCATAAAAAATTCCCGCAACACCCGCCGCCAGAAGCAACCAGCCATAGCTGCGCAACAGGCCCGCCCCACCAATAATCATACGGGTCATAAACGGCACATCATGCCCCAACCCTGCAAACAGGGATTCAAAACGCGGCACAACAAAAACCACCAACACCACCAGTGACAGCAATGACGCGCTTAACAGCAGCGCCGGATAAACCAGCGCCGAACGTACCGATTGCGATAATTGCTCGGCGCGTTCGGTATAATCCGCCAGCCGGTCAAGGCTTTGCCACAGAACACCGCCCGCTTCTGCGGCGCTGACCAGGGCCCGATATACCGGGCCAAATATCGGCCGTCGGGTGGAATCGCACCGTTCCAGCGCCAATGCGAGACTGGCGCCAGCCCGTATTTCCGTACACAGATCATCGGATAATGCTGAAAGATGGCCACCTGGCACCGCCGCCGCCAGCCGCACCGCATCCGCCAGTGGCAGGCCTGCCTGTAACAGACGCGCCAGAGATCGGGTAAACAGCGCCAGATCGCGGCGCGTAACTGTCATCGGTGGGGCGTAGCGCCACCACGGCGTCATGCGGCACTCACGCGCAACACTTCTTCCAGCGAAGTCGTGCCGTCTGCAACTTTCGCCAGGCCATCCGCACGCAATGTTCGCATGCCCCCGGCTACAGATGCGCGCTGAATTTCCGCGCTGTCAGCACGCGCCAGAATCAGATTTTGCAGTGTCTCATTCGCCGGAATATATTCCGCCACAACAGTCCGCCCGGAATAACCGGTGTGTCGGCACGCCGAACATCCGCCAGGCCCCCAGGTTTTTGTGCCCGGTGGCAGGCCAATATCCTGCCCTGCCCGCGCGGCCAGCACATCCTCAACCCGGCAGTGCGGACACAGTTTGCGCACCAGCCGCTGCGCCAGCACCCCACGCAGCGTTGACGCGAGCAGATACGGCTCAATCCCCATATCTGCCAGGCGCGCCACGGCGCCCGCCGCGTCATTCGTATGCAGCGAACATAGGACAAGATGGCCGGTCAGCGCTGCCTGAATAGCGATATGCGCGGTTTCGGAATCCCGCGCTTCGCCCACCATGATGATATCAGGATCGTGACGCAGCGTGGCGCGTAATATTTCGGAAAAGCCCAGCCCGATTTGCGTGCGGACCTGAATCTGGTTGACGCCTTCGATCTGATATTCGACCGGGTCTTCGACCGAGACAATCTTGACCTGCTCTTTCTGCAAATTGCGCAAAATGGCATAGAGCGTTGTCGTCTTGCCGCTACCGGTTGGACCACAGACCAGCATGATGCCGTGTGGCTGGCCAATCACCCCGCCTATATGCGCCTGTAATTCGGATCCAAAACCAAGCAGGCCAAGGTTCAGTGGCGCTCGCGTCTGATCCAGCACTCGCAACACCACGCCTTCGCCGTGCAGGGTTGGCAGAATCGACACCCGAAGATCGACGCGGCGGCCCTCAACGCTGATCAGGCAACGCCCGTCCTGGGGTTTGCGCCGCTCGGCCATATCGAGGCCTGCCAGCACCTTGATACGTCCAATGATGGCCGGATAATGAGCAAAGTCCGGCGCTGGCGTCGCCGATAATACCCCATCAATACGATAGCGCACCGTCAGGGCGCCATCAAACGGCTCTATATGAATGTCCGAGGCCTGGGCGGTGATCGCCCCCGCGATGATCTGGTTGACCAGACGCACGGCCGCTGCATCGCTGCCCTGTTCGCGCAGATGCTGTATATCAGCTGCCAGATTCTCTGCGGGCGCAGACGACAACTGAATACCCGACCCAGCCGTCCCGAAAAGCCGCACCAGCGCGGCGTCAATGTCACCTGGCACCCCCACCTGAATAACAGGGGCCGAACCCAGCGCCAGAATCAGTGCCTCACGGGTCTGCGTATCCAGCGGGTCGGCCATGGCGACAACCAGTTGGCCGCCCGCCTCTGCCAGAGGAAGCACACGCGCCTTGCGCAAAAATGACAGCGAAAGGCGCCCCGGCCATACTGGTACGGCCGGAAACCTATCTATTGTGGCCAAAGACAGCCCCAAAACCTGGGCATAGGCCAGCGCCATGTCACGTTCCGCCACAAGTCCCAGTTGCGTGAGCGCCAGATCAAGCCGACCGCCATTCGACTGTTGCGCACTGGCCGCACGGGCTAGCTGCTCCGAACGCAATAGCCCACGCGCCATAAGGTCGTCGGCAATCAATCCCTGAATGTCTGCCGACGGTTCTTTCCCAGTCTGGCCCTTTCCAGCCTGTCCTTTTATTGACACAACAGCTCCTGCATTACATTTTAAGGCCTGTTTTTTGCCTGACCGCCATGCGAATCACATTTTAACGTTGTTAGACTATTGCTCTGGAGTCATCGCGGACTATAAAGGATATTGCGGTGACTGAAATATTTAGCATTGTTAGGGGGCAGCACATGAAAAATTGCACATTGGCGCAGTATTGCCTGTTGCCCCTGTTTGGACTGATGCTGATGGTGTTTTGCCTGGGCACGCCGGTTCGGGCCGCCGGTGTGGATGGGCAACATCTGGGGGTAGCGTCCTGTGCAGGCAGTACCTGCCACGGGGCCACCACACCCACCGCAGATACAAATGTTCAACTGAACGAATATGTCACCTGGGTGCGCCGGGACAAACATGCCAAGGCCTATGAGGTGCTGTTAAGCGATACGTCAAAGCGTATTGCCCGCAATCTGGGAATTGGGGATGCGCATACCGCAAAAATATGTCTGGACTGTCATGCCGATAATCCATCCGCCGACAAACGCAGCCCCAGTTTTCAGATCAGCGAAGGCGTTGGCTGCGAAGGCTGTCATGGGGCTGCGCAAAACTGGTTAAGCAGCCACACCTCCGCACCGCCGCACAGTGAAAATGTCGCAAAGGGAATGATCGCCACAGAAAATCCAAAGGTGCGGGCGGATCTGTGCCTGTCGTGCCACTTTGGCAATCAGGAAAAATTCGTCACCCACCGGATGATGGGCGCGGGCCATCCGCGCATGAGTTTTGAGCTGGATACATTTACACAACTGCAACCCGCGCATTTTGTCGTTGATGAAGATTATCGCAAACGCAAGGGAACAATTTCAGGCGTTAAATTATGGGCCATTGGTCAGGCCATGATGGCGCGCGAACATATGGCGGCGCTGGCCGACAGCAAACGCAATCGCGATGGTCTGTTTCCCGAATTTGTATTGTTCGATTGTCATTCCTGCCACACCCCCATGAGCAACCAGAACTGGCAGCCACGCGGTAATGGCGTGCGCACCCCCGGCATGCCGCATGTAAATGATTCAAGTCTGGTGATGTTGCAGGTTCTCACCAAAGTCATTGATCCAGCACTTGCGCAGGCCGTAGCGGCAAAAACCCGGACCCTGCATAGCAATGGATCAACTGGCATGGCGCAGCTTTCCGCCGCCGCAGCCGATCTGCGCGGACTGAGCGATCAGATGGTGACAAAGTTTGCCTCGAACGCTTTCGACGGCGATATCATGCAGGCCATGCTCAGGGGGCTGGTGCAGGCCGGCCTTGAAGGCAACTATAGTGACTTTGCCGATGCCGAACAGGCCGCGATGGCAATCGATACATTGATCGCGGCCATGCGGACGGAAAAATCCGTTCCCGACGCCCGGCTGGAAAAACTTTCCAAAGCGCTGGACGCGGTGTTCGCAGCCACGGCCAGGGATGAGGCCTATCAGGCAGGACGCTTCAACGCCGCGCTTGCCGGAGTGCGGGCAGCGCTGGAAGGGTAATCAGGCATGCAGACCAGTTCGCAAGGATCGGACACTTCAAAAGAACAGGGTATCGGCAAAGAAGAAAGATTTGTTATTTTTTCATCGTCGCTCGGCACCGTGTTTGAATGGTACGATTTCTTTCTGTATGCCACCCTGGCGCCGTTCTTTGCCACATTGTTTTTTCCGCCGGGCAATGAGATGGCCGCGCTGATGTCGGCTTTCGCCACTTATGCCGCAGGATTTCTTGTGCGTCCTTTCGGTGCACTGGTGTTTGGACGAATTGGTGATTTGGTGGGACGCAAATATGCGTTTCTGGTTACAATTATCATTATGGGCGGCGCGACTTTTGCGGTTGGATTGTTGCCTACTTTCTCTACTATCGGCTGGTGGGCGCCTGTATTACTGGTCAGCCTGCGTCTGTTGCAGGGCCTGGCGCTGGGCGGGGAATATGGCGGCGCTGCAACCTATGTTGCAGAACATTCCCCGCATAACAGGCGGGGCTTCACCACCAGCTTTATCCAAACCACTGCCACGATCGGCTTCTTTCTCGCATTACTGGTGATCGGCCTCTGCCGCATCTATATGGACGCGGAAGCTTTTGCAGAATGGGGCTGGCGGGTGCCGTTTCTGGGATCGATCATACTTCTGGTCTATTCAGTTATGATCCGTCTGCGCCTCAATGAATCGCCGATATTCCAGAAAATGAAAGAGGAAGGTCGCGGATCAACCCAGCCGCTAACGGATAGTTTTCTGCGTTATCCAAATAATAAATATGCCCTGCTGGCGCTGCTGGGGGGCACCGCAGGTCAGGGTGTGGTGTGGTATACGGGGCAGTTCTATGCCTTGTTTTTCCTGCAAATCACATTGAAGCTGGATTTTCTGCTGGCCTATGCGATGATCGCTTTTGCCCTGCTGATTGGCACGCCCATGTTTATCTTTTTTGGCTGGCTGTCAGACAGGATCGGGCGGCTGAAGATAATCATGGCGGGTTGCGCCATCGCCGCGTTGACATTTTTTCCGCTGTTCACGGCCCTGACGGATGCTGTCAATCCTGATCTGGCGGCATTTCAGAAACGCCAGACGATTACAGTTTCAGCCGATGCCGCACAGTGTGATCTGCATATTTTTGTCGGCCCCTGGTCTACCTTTTCCGATTGTGATCGCGCGCAGGATTTTGTCACCAAACTGGGCGTTTCATTTCATCAGCAGGATGCGCCGGGACAGCCGGTCAGCCTGCACATCGGCGAGACAAAAATTGAAGGTTGGGACGCTGCCAAATGGCAGGCTGCCTTTAGCGCCGCCGGACTTCCCGCCAAGGCAGACCCCGCCAAAGTTGACTGGATCATGGCCGAACTGATCCTGATCATTATGATGGTCTATGTGACCATGGTATATGGACCAATGGCGGCCTATCTGGTGGAACTGTTCCCGGCCAAAATCCGCTATACCTCCATGTCTTTACCCTATCATATCGGCAATGGCTGGTTTGGCGGCATGCTGCCCCTGCTGGCCACCGCCATCGTTGCCACCACCGGAAACATCTATAATGGGCTGTGGTATCCCGTTATCGTGGCGTTAATGACCTGTATAATTGGTATGTTTTTTCTCCATGAGACGAAAAATGTCGATATATCGCATTAATGCAGGTGCGCCCGCCGCCTACATAGGGTAATGATCAGCCGATCAGACGGGGAGTAGCGCAGCCTGGTAGCGCATCTGCTTTGGGAGCAGAGGGTCGCTGGTTCGAATCCAGTCTCCCCGACCACCCTTCGCCCTGCGGGCTTCGGCTGGCTTACGCCACTTGGCGTAAGACGCACGGAACCGCACCTTGGGCGAAGGAGTGCCCTTCGTAGCTCCCGAAGGGAGCGTAGGAGGGCTGAACGAAATATGTTCTACGTCTACATGCTCAGAAGCATCAATTTTCCCGATAAAACTTATGTCGGCTTCTCCGAGAATTTGAAAGCCCGCATGAGAGCGCATAATGCAGGTGAATCCAAGCACACAGCTAAATTTGCGCCATGGCAGCTTATTTCCTATCATGCCTTCGCCGATAAACGAAAAGCCCAGGAATTTGAGTATTACCTCAAGACAGGTTCCGGCAAAGCCTTTGCGAGCAAGCGGTTTTGGTAGTGGAAAAATCAAAGCGTTGAATTTCACAATTTTTTGGGTTCGAAACCTCTGAGGGTGCCTAGTGTTCTTGAATCTCACTGCGTTAAGCCGAAGGGTTATATGGTATGAACACAATACTTGTAGAAATTGACCATGCACTAAATGCAGGACTTTATTATCTCGCTGTAATGATGGCGGTGGCATTGCCGGACATCTGCGCAGCACTCGAATCACGAAATGGAGAAACGACAAAATCACGATATAAAGATTGGTATGATGCTAATTTATTGACAAAATATCCCAATTTTACAGCCGATGATTGTTACAGTTTGCGGTGTGGAGTTATTCATCAAGGCCGACTAGGGCATTCAGGTATGCAATATAGCCGTGTGCTTTTTACAATTCCAAATGCCCAACAAAATGTATTTCATAACAATATTATTTACGATGCTCTGAACCTTGATGCTGTAATCTTTTGCCGAGACGTGATGGATAGTGTACGAGAGTGGTTTGTTGAAGGACAGAATAACCCGCAAGTACAAGCTAATCTTGCTCATCTTGTCCAACTACGGCCACAAGGGCTGTCACCATATATGGTCGGAATGCCGCTTATCGCTTAAGATTAAGATGGGTTGAAATCCTCTCATCAATATTTTCGATACACTTATGTTTCTTCGTCACAGACATCTGCAAAATCAACAGCCTACGCGCCGGGCAGGTTCTGAACCCGTCCACCAGGGCCGGCCAATTTTCAGTTTTTGATGCTTCAGCGAACTCACTGAAGGGTAAGCGCATTGTGTATTCTAGCTTTTTTCCCCTGAGGTTCACGGACAAGATTGTTTCCGGCTTCCCGCCGCGCCAGCAAGCGATTATCCTGTCCACATGAATTACTGGTTCTGGACATATATAGTTCTTGTACCCCTGATTATATTTTCAGCGACGCCGCAAACGCCGAAGTGGTGGCGCGTGGGCAGGCTGCCATTCGCCATTGCCATATGCTATCTGCTTATTAATTTTGCTGTGAATCTGAAGTGGGATTTGAGACATGAGGCGGTCAACGCAATGCCAAATCCAACCGAGGAGGATTTGCGGTGGGCAATATCGGATGGCGCAAATCTTGTTTTTACCCGGGTGCTAGGCTGGATTCCCGCTGCAACCTATGTCGGCTGGTGGGAGCTGGCGTGGCGGCTGGTGTACCGCAAAATACTTGCCGGTGGCAAATTGCGGCTGCGGCTTAGTTCGCGCACTATCGGTTTTTCGCTAATCGTTAGTTTGCTTGTGGCGATAAATTGCATTTCTTTGGGCTATCCCAGAGGTATAAGAGTTTTTTTCCACATTATACTGCCCCCGTGGTTAGACATTTTTTATAGATAAATTATCTGTACCCGCTCTTGCTTGGGTCTATATCCACTACGGCGTTTAGTTCCGTGCTCCAGCTATCGTAGATGCGATACAATGTCCCTCCTAATTCGCCTTCCAGGGGCATGCCGGGCGGGACCTTGCTGGGATCAGATGTGCCTGTATTGCGCTCCCTGATGCTCAAGGGATCCGTGAAATCATCTTCAAAGGCATAGTCAATTTTTACTTCAAACAGCAGGGCGTTCCCCTCGCTTCGAACCGATCCTGTATAGTTAGTTCGCACGGTGGACGGGCCATGGATGAAGGAAACAGTAGAGAAGTCATATGAGCTGAACGGTATATGGGCATACCCGCCAACAGGGCCAATACAATGCTGGAAAGCGGCAATCTTGACGGCATTCACATCCAGACCTGATAAAAAGGGGTTGGCGCGATTCGGCGCCAATCTACATTTGGACACACATGGCTGATTTATTCAAAAAAAACGCCGCCGCCGCTGAGCAGAGCTATACCGCCCAGGACATCGAAGTGCTGGAGGGGCTGGAGCCTGTGCGCCGTCGCCCCGGCATGTATATTGGCGGCACCGATGAACGCGCCCTGCATCACCTCGCCGCAGAAATTCTCGACAACGCCATGGACGAAGCGGTTGCCGGACATGCTTCGCGCATAGAAATGACGCTGGAGGCGGATGGCAGCCTGACCGTGCATGATAATGGGCGCGGCATTCCGGTTGATCCGCATCCTAAGTTCAAATCCAAATCCGCGCTGGAGGTTATTCTCACCACGCTGCATTCCGGGGGCAAGTTTGGCGGCAAGGCCTATGCAACGTCGGGTGGCCTGCATGGGGTGGGTTTGTCGGTCGTGAACGCATTGTCTGAGCGCCTGACGGTCGAGGTGGCGCGCGATAAACTGCATTATGTACAGGAATATGTCCGGGGTGCACCCACTGGAAAGCTGCGCAATACCGGCCCCGCGAATAACCGGCGCGGCACCACCATCAGTTTTTTCCCGGACAAACAGATTTTTGGCGCACAGGCGCATTTCAAGCCAGCGCTTTTGTACAAGATGGCGCGCTCAAAAGCCTATCTGTTTGCGGGTGTTGAAATCCGCTGGAAATGCGCCCCCGAATTATTGAAAGGCGCGGGCGATACACCTGAAAGCGAAGTGCTGCATTTTTCCGGCGGGCTTTCCGATTATCTGAATGCCGCGATCAATGGTTATGCACTTGTTACGCCAAACAGTTTTACCGGCAGCGAAAAATTACCCAAGGATCGCGGCAAGGTGGAATGGGCCATTGCCTGGTATGGCGATGGCGATGCGATTATGGAATCCTATTGCAATACGATTCCAACACCTGCGGGCGGCACACATGAAGCCGGATTAAAGACGGCGCTGTATCGGGCATTGCGTGGTTTTGGCGAACTGACCGGCAACAAAAAGGCGGCGCTGCTGACCGCCGACGATGTAACGGGAACGGCCGGCGTCATACTGTCATTGTTTATCCGTGAACCGGAATTTCAGGGCCAGACCAAGGAAAAACTGTCTTCGGCGGATGCGGCGCGGCTGGTTGAAAATGCGGTGCGCGATCATTTCGATCATTGGCTGTCGGGCGCGCCCAGCGACGCCAATAAACTTCTGGACTGGTGCATTGAACGCGCCGAAGAACGGCTGAAGCGCCGCCAGGAGCGCGAAACCAGCCGTAAAACAGCCACCCGTAAACTGCGCCTGCCAGGAAAACTTTCGGACTGTTCCAGCGACCGCATAGAAGAAACCGAAATCTTTCTGGTCGAAGGCGACAGCGCCGGTGGCTCCGCCAAACAGGCGCGGGATCGCAAAACCCAGGCCATATTGCCATTGCGCGGTAAAATTCTGAACGTCGCCAGCGCATCCATCGACAAGCTTTCGGGCAATCAAGAAATTGCCGATATTGCGCTGGCGCTGGGCTGCGGGATCAGGGACAAATACCGTGATAGTGAATTGCGCTATGGCAAGGTCATCATCATGACTGACGCCGACGTGGATGGCGCGCATATCGCGTCGCTGCTGATCACGTTTTTCTATCGGCAAATGCCGGATCTGATCAAAAACGGGCGCTTGTATCTCGCCCTGCCCCCATTGTACCGGCTGACGCAGGGCGCAAAAAATGCCTATGCGCGCGATGATGCGCATAAGGATGAATTGATGGCCACAATATTTAACGGGCGCGGCAAGGTGGATATTGGCCGTTTCAAGGGACTGGGCGAAATGATGCCCGCGCAATTGCGTGAAACCACCATGGACCGTAAGAAACGCAACCTGTTGCGGGTTGTTTTAAGTCAGGCAGGCGAATCTGAAACCGCTATTTTGGTCGAACAGTTGATGGGGCGCAAAGCCGAATCCCGCTTTGCCTTTATTCAGGAGCGCGCCGCCTTTGCCATCGGGCTGGATATTTAGGTTTCATTGAATACGCATTATCAGCTACATTGCGTGGCTGGCATTAACAGGCAGGAAACCCCCATGAAAAAATATATTATTGAACGCGAACTTCCTGCAATTGGCAGCGCTGAGCGCGAGGCATTGCGAGAGGCAGCAAAAACCTCCAACAAGGCGTTGTCCGAACTGGGAACAGATATTCAGTGGCTGGAATCCTATGTCGCAGCCGACAAGACATTCTGCGTCTATCTGGCCAAAGATGAATCTCTTATCCTTGACCACGCAAAGAAAAGCGGTTTCCCGGCCAACAAAATCACCGAGGTGCGGCGCATGATCGATCCAACCACGGCCAATGGCTAGATCATTTGAGTAAAGAGGTCAGCGGTCTGCACATGTTAAAAACTCTGATGGGCGCAACAATATTTTTTCTGGCTGCATGCGCCCAGCAGAGCGTCATCACCCATGTCAATCAACGGCCAATATTCCAACCATCGCTAATCAGCTATGCCGCGCGCCATGGTGCTGTGCCGATTGAAATTTTTGGCGCCCTGCCCGCTGGCATGACGGCGCAGGAAATTGCCCAGGCGGTAAACCTTCCGGGCAGGACCGAAGGCGTGCGCCTGATCACTGATGGGAAAGCCGGTCACCCGGCGCCTGCTTCGGCGGACAATCCCGTCGCGTTGATACAGGACCGGCTGCAAGCCATGATTGGCACGGCTGGGCATAATTTCAGAATCGTGCTGGTGTTCGGTCCGCATTTTCAGACACTGCCCGACAGGGCCTGCGATGCTGCGGACAAAATTCCCGCCAGCGGTGGCCAGGATGTGCGCGTCATGGCCGCATTCTGCATTGGCACCCACCTTGCCGCCAGCGGGCAGGTGCGGGTTCCCACGACCGCTGTCACCCCCGCAGGCGTTACGGGGGCGATTAACCTGTTACTCAGCGATATGTCAAAGCCGCAGCCATCCAGTGGGCGGGACTCAGACGGCGGAAGAAGGCGCTAAACCCCGGCCAGCGACAGCCCGCCATCCGCGACAATCAGTGCGCCGGTAATAAAGCTGGATGCCGGACTGGCCAGCAAAACAGATATCCCCTGAAAATCATCAGGAATGCCGTAACGCCGCACCGGTGATTTCTCGACGACATGGTCGATAATCTTCGATTGTTTGTTTGGCCCTGAACAAGGCATCATTTCGCTATCGACCAGACCCGGTATGACACAGTTCACCTGAATATTATCCGGTCCCCAGGCCACCGCGAGGCTCTGGGTCATGTGGTCCATGCCGCCTTTGGCTGCGGCATAGGCGATCAGCTTGGCGTGGCCCATTTGCTGGGTAATGATCGAACCGATATTGATGATCTTGCCGCCGCCCGCTTTCAGCATTTCGGGATAGCAGGCCTGGCTGCACAAAAACACCGAGGTCAGATTGATGGCGATGAACATGTTCCATTCTTCCAGCGTCATCTTGTCCGCCGGACGGCCGTAACTGACCGCCGCATTGTTGAACAGAATGTCCACCCGGCCCAGCGCCGCCACGGTTTCCTTGACCATGCGCTTCACTTCGTCTTCTTTCGAGACATCCGCGTTCACTTTCAGGATTTTGGGGCCAATATTTTTGAGGTTCTCATAGGCGCTATCCAGCTTATCCTGATTGCGGCCTACAATTGCCACCGCCGCGCCCGCATTAGCCAACCCGCGCGCGATACCAAGCCCCAACCCGCCATTGCCGCCGGTAACAATGGCTACCTTGCCCGTAAGATTAAAGATATCGAGCATTCGCTCCCCCCTGTCTGTGAATTATTATTGTCTGCAAGCTTACTTTCATACAGCGCGCATTGAAAGTACGCATTTCTCATCGTTTTAAGAATATCGTGGTTTTAAGAATTTCGGGTGGTCGCCTTGCGCCTTGACACACCGGGGCGTTAACCCTAACTAAACGAACGTTTAGTTAGGTAGGGATATGGCGCGCGCGCAAACCGATACCAGAACACGGCTGTTGGAACTGACGGCGGAGCTGTTTGCCGAGCTTGGCTATGCCGCCGTTTCCATGCGTGAGATCGCCAGAGCGGCGGCGCTGACCCCGGCGGCGCTATACCGTCATTTTGCCGACAAAGACGCGCTGTATGAGGCGGTGCTGGAACATGTCTACCGCAGCCGCACCCAGGCCCTGCATGCGGTGCTGGCGATGGACGGTCAATCAAACGCCGATATGTTGCGTGGTTTTGTGATGGCCTTCGCGGGCATCGTGGCCAATGACAAAATATTCTCCCGGCTGTTGCACCGCGAACTGCTGGACGGAAGTGCTGCGCGCATGCAGCGGCTTAGCACCCAGGTGTTTCAGGAAACCTTCGACAGTTTTGCGACATTACTGCGGGCCCTGGCGCCGGGGCGCGATCATCATTTCACGGCAAACGCCATGATCACCATCATTCTCGGCCATTATGAATGCGCGGTCATTCGCCGTTCCCTGCCGGGTTATCTGCCTATCCACGATAGCCCGGATTTTCTGGCCGATCACGTCATCAAACTTGTGCTTACGGGACCATAATGAAGTCTTTCAAAATATTGTCGGCGATGTTTGCAACCCTGCTGGGGCTGGCAGCCTGCGGCGAGGCGCAACAGGACAGCCAGCATGCGGCGCCCGCCGCCGCCAAAGTTACAACAACGGTCGTGCAGATTGCCACGCTGCCACGCCTTTATGCCGCGCCGGGTTCCGTCGTATCGGACGAAACCATTCACATTGCATCGCGGGTCACCGGGTTTATCCAGCAGCTACCGGTACGCGAAGGCGACCGGATTGCAGCGGGCGCGTTGCTGGCGCAAATCGATCCGAGCGATCTGGAAGGCGCCATTCAGCAAACCGAAGCCACCGTAAAGGCTGCCGAAACCGAACTGGAAGACGCCGTACGGGATCAGGCCCGGATCGTCGAACTGGCGGCAAGCGGCACAGTCGCCAGCGAGACGGTACGCAAGGCCCAGGTGCGGCGCAGCTTCGCCCTGGCGCGCAAGGCCGAAGCCGTCGCCGCCCGCGACACCGCCCGTGCGCAGTTGCGTTATACCAGCATTACCAGCCCTGTTGACGGCGTGGTGGTGGAACGCCATGTCGAGCCGGGTGATCTTGCCACCCCAGGCAAGCCTTTGCTGGTGATCGTGTCGGATCGCGCCGTGCTGTTTGAGACATTTATTCCCGAAAGCCTGGTGGCGCATATTCGCATTGGCGATCCGGCATCCGTTCAGATTGACGCGCTGTCCACGAGTCGTGAAGGCGCCGTAGTGCGGGTCGTGCCAGCCGGCGATCCGGTTACACGGCGCTTTCTGGTCAAAGTCGCGTTCGCAGAACAGGCCGGCCTGCTGAGCGGCATGTTCGGCCGGGCGAAATTGCAAATCGGCGAAGATCGCAGCCCGGTGGCGCCACCAGGCGCACTCGTGGAGCGCGGCGGCTTGCGCGGCGTGTTCGAGATCGACGACGCCAATATCGCCCGTTTCCGCTGGCTGCGCACGGGGCGCGAAACCGCTGACTGGGTGGAAGTGCAGGCCGGGCTTGGTGGCGGCGAACGCATTGCCGTCAGTGGGCTGGAAGCACTGCGCGATGGTATGCCAACCGCACCTGAGCCGGGCGAAGCCAGTGAATAACACGCCAAAAAATGTCGCCGGTTGGCTGGCGGAGCACTTCGTCACCTCAAAATTGACGATATTGCTGCTGATCACCGCCGCAGCTATTGGCCTGCTGACAATACTTTATATGCCGCGCGAGGAAAATCCACAGATCGTTGTGCCCGCCGCCGATGTGCGCGTAACGATGCCGGGGGCATCGGCCCAGGAAATGCATGATCTGGTGGTGGCGCCCCTGGAAGGGGTTCTGAGTGAAATAGAAGGCGTAAAACATACCTTTGGCATGGCGGCAAATTCGCTCGCCATTGTCACGGTCGAATTCGAAGTTGGACTGGATAAGGAGCAAGCCCTGGTCCGGCTTTATGACCGGGTGCGTAGCAATCGCGACCGCCTGCCCGACCAAGCCAGCGAACCCCTGATAAAATCCGTCAATGTTGATGATGTGCCGTTTATGACCATCACGCTTGCCTCGGAAAAATATGATGATTACGCCCTTAAGCGGATGGCGGATCGCATGGCGGACCGGTTGCGCAGCCTGCGTCAGGTTTCGGTTGTTGAAGTGCATGGCGGGCGCGATCGCGAGATAAGACTGGAACTGGATCCCGAGCGGCTACAGGCCTTTGATGTATCGCCGCTCGAAGCCGCCAATGTGATCGCTGCGCAGAATGTCGCATTGCCTGCCGGGCATTGGGTGAATGATAACCGGCTGGAAGGTGTTTTTCTGGACAGTCAGCTTGACTCGGCCCAAGACGTAAAAGAACTGGTTGTCGCCCAGCATCAGGGCCGCCCGGTGCGCATTGAAGATATCGCCGATGTGATCGACGGGCCGCCTGAAGAACGCAGCTTCTACAGCAGTTTTGGGTATGGCCCGGGCTCTGCGCAGTTCAACAACGCCAAGATGCAGGAAATGCCCGCCGTCATTATCGCCGTCGCCAAGCAAAAAGGCTCCAACGCTGTTGCTGTCGCAAAAGGCGTCCACCAACGCATTGATGAAATGCGGGCCGGATTTTTACCGCAAGAGGTACAGGTGATAATCACCCGCGATGACGGGAGGCGCTCCAACGCATCCGTAAACAATTTGCTCAGCCATCTGTTGTTTGCGGTTACGGCGGTGTTCTTTGTGCTGATTCTTTTTCTGGGCTGGCGCGAGGCGATGATCGTCACCATTAACGTGCCCGTGATCGTATTTTTTACGCTTGCCGCCGATTATCTTGCTGGCATCACAATCAATCGCATCACATTGTTTGGGATGATTATTGCGCTGGGCATGCTTGTCGATGACGCCATTGTGGTGCTGGAAAATATCAATCGGCATTACGCCACAAAAACCGGTGACAAACGCGCACTTACCGTAGAAGCGGCGAATGAAATCGGAAATCCGACCAATCTTGCCACTTTCGCAGTTATCGCCGTATTTTCATCGCTTAGCGTTGTGACCGGCATGAACGGCGATTATTTCCATCCCATCGTGTTCAGCGTACCGGTCGCCATGGGGGCATCGCTGCTCGCGGCCTATATTGTAGCGCCCTGGGCGGCGCTGCGCTGGCTTCCCGTTCCCGTCAATGGCGGGCATGGCGCGCACCAGGCCAACACCAGGGTGCAGAATATTTACCGCCGCTTACTCGCGCCATTGCTTGATGACCGGCGCTATCGCCGCTGGGGACTAGTTGCGATAGCGGCGATGTTTACTGGGGCGCTCCTGCTGCCGGCCTGGCAATTTATCCGGCCAGCGGGGATTGGCGCGCCGCTTTCTTTTTGGTCCATGACATTCGGTTTGATGCCCAGAGACGACACCAATACTTTCAATATTACGCTGGCGCTGCCCGAAAACACACCTGTTGAGATTACCGCGAGGATGGCGGGAGAACTTGCCGGCGTGCTGCGCAACGATGCGTTGATAGCCGATTATCAAATTTATGTCGGCATGCCGGGCGTCATTGATTTTAGCGGGCTGCTGCGTGGCAATGGCAACCGGCGTGGCCCGCATCTGGGCGAGATCAGGGTCAATCTGGTCGACAAGGAGGCGCGCACACCCACGTCCAATGACATCGTGCGCCGTCTACGCCCGCATGTGCAGGCCGTTGCAGCGCGTTATCCAGGCAGTACAATCCAGCTAGTGGAAGATCCGCCCGGACCCGTGACCCGCATGACCATTCTGGCGGAAATTTATGGTCCCGACCCGCGCCGCTTACGGGGCGTGGCCGAAATGGTGCGCAAAGAGTTCGAAAGCACCTATGACATGGCGGAGGTTATGGACACGATCCCAGCCGACATAATTCGTCACCAGGTCATTGTGGACCGGGACAAGGCGGCGCTGTCCGGGGTCAGTCCAGCGTCCGCCGCCACCGCCCTGCAGGCGTTGTTTGGCGGCGCCATTATTGGCCGCGCCCATCTGGCAGGCGAACAGAACCCCGTTCCCATCCGCCTCATGACACCGCACCGTTATGCGGTGTCGCCAGCGCAAATGGAGCGGATATCGGTCCCAAACAATACCGGCGCCCGGATCGCGCTGTCGGAAATCACGCACACCGTTGCCGCGCTCGAAGACACCCCCATCCTGACCAAGAACAATGAATATGTGAGCTATATCGGTGGCGAGTTGAACCAGTCGGCGCCTGTCTATGCGGTGCTGGAATTGGATCAACGCCTGAATGGGCGCGTACTGCCCGATGGCTTGCGCCTGAGCACCGGCAATATGCGGCTTGTCCCGGCCGAGGTTAACACGATCAGCGGTTATCATTTGCTCTGGGATGGCGAAATGCGCCTGACCCTGGACGCCTTTCGCGATATGACGGGCGCACTTGCCGTCGCCATCAGTTTTGTCTACCTGCTGCTGGTCGCGTATTACCGTTCCTTTGTAATTCCGCTGCTTTCCATGGCCGCGATACCTGCTGCGTTTATTGGTGTATTTCCAGCCCATTGGGCGACTGGAACCTGGTTTTCAATGGCCTCGATGATCGGGCTTGTGGCCCTGGCGGGAATTGTGGTGCGCAATTCACTGCTGGTGATCGATTTTATCCGCGACAATGAAGCCCAGGGAATGCCGCTACGCGAAGCTGCGCTGGAGGCCGGCGCGGTGCGGCTGCGCCCCATCATGTTGACCACATTGGCGATTGTGCTGGGTTCGGCGGTGATTTATGCCGATCCGATGTTTGTCGGCATGGCCGTCAGCCTGATGTCTGGAACATTAATGTCGACAGCGCTGACTATATTTGTGGTGCCAACCCTGTATTACCGCTTTGCTTCGAAGCGAAAAGCACAGGGAAAGCCGTATTAACCCATAACGGCCCTAGTTTTGTTGACAAATCACCCCATATGACTATTGTCCGGCGTAAATTCCCCGGATTTGCGGGGGAGGCGAGATTCGCCCAGCGTATTCCAGATCATTTCTTCGTAATCTTTGTCAGTAACAATTGCAGGTAATCCTAACCACACATGGACTTTTCCAATCTCGGTCTGAGCCCAGACCTGCTGCGCGCCGTTAGCGACGCCGGCTACACAACCCCCACGCCAATCCAGGCAGAAGCCATCCCCGAAGTTTTAGGCGGTAGGGATATTCTTGGCATCGCCCAGACCGGCACTGGCAAAACGGCCAGCTTTACCCTTCCCATGATCGATCTGCTGGCGCAGGGCCGCGCAAAAGCACGCATGCCCCGCACCCTGATCCTGGAGCCAACGCGCGAACTGGCCATGCAGGTCAGCGAGAATTTTGAAACCTATGGTAAATATCACAAGCTGAGCATGGCGCTGCTGATTGGTGGCGTGTCGTTCAATGATCAGGCAAAATTGATCGATCGTGGCGTCGATGTGCTGATCGCGACACCAGGCCGCCTGCTCGATCATTTCGGACGCGGCAAGCTGATGCTGCATGGCGTCGAAATTCTGGTGATCGACGAAGCCGACCGCATGCTGGATATGGGATTTATCCCGGACATTGAAAAAATTTGCAGCCTGCTGCCGCCTGCCCGTCAAACGCTGTTTTTCTCGGCCACCATGCCAAAGGAAATTCAGCGCCTGACCGAAGCGTTTTTGAAAAATCCCAAGCGCATCGAAGTCGCCTCGCCCACCTCGGCCGCCAAGACAGTCAAACAGTCTCTGGTCATAGTGGACGCCCGCGAAAAGCGTAAAGCGTTGCGCGCCCTGTTGCGTTCCGAGCCGGTGGCGAACGCCATTATTTTCTGCAACCGCAAGCGCGATGTGGATATGCTGTTCAAAAGCCTGAAGGAGCATAGCTTCAGCGTCGGCGCATTACATGGCGATATGGAACAGCGGCACCGCTTGCAGGTGCTGGAACAGTTCAAGGCCGATGAAATTCAGATACTGGTCGCCAGCGACGTTGCCGCGCGCGGCCTGGATATTCCCAAGGTCAGCCACGTTTTCAATTTCGATGTGCCGATCCATTCCGAAGATTACATTCATCGCATTGGCCGCACCGGGCGCGCGGGCCGCGAAGGCTTTGCGTTTATGTTCGCCTCCCCCGCCGAGACAAAATATGTCGACGCCATTGAACGCATGACGGGTATTGCCATACCCAGGGTCGAAAATGCGCGGGCCGTTGTAGCTGACGGGACGCCGGAAACGCAACAGGCGGAACAACAAACCGAAGAAGCCCCCAAACGCCGCAGACCTGCCGCAAGACGTGCGAAGACGGAAAAACTGCCCGAAACCGGCACGGTTCTGCTGGCGGAAAAACCCGTTGAAGCCGCGCCCATCGATGACCGCCATGTTTCGCGCCTGCTGCCCCGTGAAGATCACCGGCGCGACGATCACCGCATCGTGGGCATGGGCGATCATGTGCCAGCGTTCATCCTGCGCCCCGTACCGGCAGGCATCCTGCTAAAAGCTGCGAGTATGACGGACGCCGAATAGGCCGCAGTATATTTTTGGAAAATGGTTTGTGTCCCCCAGTATCAGCGCATATCATTTATTGGTATGCTGCCACTGGCTGGAGAGAATACTATGCCCATCCGAGTGCAAGCTCAGCCTAATCGTTTCAGTATCACCGCATTTTTCGCCAGCCTTATTTGTATTGGCGCCATCGCGCTATCGTCAGCGGCGTCCTCCGGTGTGCCGGTTGAGGTTGCTGATCGTCTCGGTAATGACCTTACCCCGATGGGGTCGCAAAAATCCGGTAACAAAGCGGGGACGATTCCGGAATGGACCGGCGGCCTGCAATCACCGCCTGCAAATGTCACCTACAAACTGGGCGACCGCCACCCTAACCCGTTCGCAGACGACAAAATACTGTTTACCATCACGGCGCAAAACAAGGCCCAGTACGAAAAAAATCTGACTGAAACCACCAAAGCGATGTTGACCGCCTATCCAGACACTTACAAAATGCATGTCTATCCGGGGCGGCGGTCGTGTGCGCAGCCGGCGGCCATATATGCGTCAATAAAAAATAATGCACTTACGAGTGCCGAAACTCCGGATGGCGCGGGTCTATCCGGGGCCATTCACGGCACGGCGTTTCCAATTCCCAGTACAGCACAGCAATTTATCTGGAACCACAAACTCAAATTCCGCAATTTCAAAGTCACGCGGCAGTTTGTAGCAGCTTTGCCAACGCGAAGCGGCGACTTTAACGAGTATGTCGTGCAGGATGAAGTCATGCAGGATTATTCGAACCCTGCCAAAAAAGACGTTTCGGAACTCAACAATATCAGCCTGCGTTACATCGCCAATACCATCGCACCGGCCCGCGCTGCGGGAAATGTCGTGATGGTGCACGAAACCATCGACCAGTCACAAAGCCCCCGCAAAGCCTGGGTCTACAGTCCCGGCACACGCCGTGTACGACGCGCGCCCGATATTGCCTATGATAATCCGGGCACCAACACCGATGGCTTGCAGACCGTGGACAGCTTTGATGGATATAATGGCGCGACCGACCGGTATGATTGGACCTATGTTGGCCGCCAAGAAGCCTATTTGCCCGCGAACAATTATGATCTGGCGTTACGTGAACATCAGTATAAAGACATATTTCTGGCAGGGGGGCATATCAATCAGGATTTTGTGCGCTACGAATTACAGCGATCCGAAATGATCGGCGCTAATCTGCGCGCTGAGTTTCGCCATCTGTATCCCAAACGTAAATTCTGGATAGAAACGGACGCATGGCAGGTGAGTAATACCAGCCAGTACGATGCGCGCGGCGCGCTGTGGCGTGCACAGGAAGAATACGGATATACTTATTTTGAGGTGCCGGTGTGCGGCGCGGGGGCCTCCATCTCTTACGACCTGAATGCTGGACGTTATCTGGTTCTGGGCTTCACCAACCAGGAACCGCAGATCAATTTCTTTGCCGACGAATTAAAAGAAGATCGCTATACGCCAGATGCGATCCGCCGGTTGGGGGTGCGCTGAACCGGCGATCTGCGACTGTGAAACCAACGGCCCTATGTAATGTACTGTTATCCTGATCTCTTCTTTTTGTCATCCTGAGCGAAGCGAAGGATCTCCTTGACGCAAAGAGAGATCCTTCGCTTCGCTCAGGATGACATCGTTTTGTTCTGAGTAGTGTTTGGATGACGATGAGTCGAAACACATGACCGTTGGCATGAAACCGTTATTCTGATCTGACTGAATCGCCGCCTGTTATTCAAACTCTAATATCACCTGATCAACGGCAAGGCTTTCGCCTGCCTTGACCTTGATGGCGGCAACCACGCCATCGCTTTCGGCGCGCAGAATATTCTGCATCTTCATGGCTTCGACGATGGCCAGGGTTTCGCCCGCCTTGATCTCCTGCCCGACTTCGACGGCGATGGACACCACCAGACCCGGCATTGGGCACAGCAGATATTTCGACAGATCGGGCGCCACCTTTTCCGGCATCAGCGCAAACAGTTCCGCTGAACGCACACTGCGCATTACGCCCTTCACCGTCGCGCCGCGATGCGTTAGCAGCCGGTAACTGGCCTGCCGGTCCACCTGTACAATCAGGCTGCGGCCCCCCACGGTGGCGCGCATCACCGGCTGCATCGGCGTCCAGCCCGTCGTAACGCGCACGGCCTTGGCGGCGCCAGCAAATGTCACAAGGCAACCGCCTTCTGCCAGTTCTGCGCCAACCGGATAATTCGTATCATCCAGTGTGATGACCCAATCCAGGCCACGGGGTTTTTGATAGCTGTTCTTGATCTGACCGGTAATGTCGCCTGCGCGCGCCGCCTGCTGCAAATAGATAAAGGCCGTGAGCGCCGCCAGATCACGCTTTATCTCTGCGGATAATTCTGTGCCATGAAAACCATCGGGCCATTCTTCGGCGATGAAGGCTGTGGTTATCCGCCCTTCGCCAAAACGCGGATGCTGCATGACCGCCGCAACAAAAGGCACATTGTGCTGAATGCCGCGAATGTGAAAGGCGTCGAGCGCATCGCTCATCGCCGCTATCGCTTCGGTACGGGTGGCGGCGTGCGTGCATAGCTTGGCGATCATCGGGTCATAGAACATGGAAATTTCCGCGCCCTCAAACACACCCGTATCGTTGCGCACGGTAACGCCGTCATGCACGGATTCCGCAGGCGGCTGATAGCGCACCAGCCGCCCGATGGAGGGCAGGAAGTTGCGGAACGGATCTTCCGCATACACGCGGCTTTCCATCGCCCAGCCATTCAGTTTCACATCCGCCTGCGTGATCGAAAGTGGCTCACCCGCCGCTACGCGGATCATCTGTTCGACCAGATCAATACCGGTGATCAGTTCCGTTACCGGATGCTCAACCTGCAAGCGCGTGTTCATTTCCAGAAAATAAAAATTCCGGTCCTTATCAACGATGAATTCAACTGTGCCGGCGGACTCATAATTCACTGCCTTGCATAGCGCCACCGATTGCTCGCCCATCGCCTTGCGCGTGGCGGCATCCAGAAACGGACTTGGCGCTTCTTCGATGACCTTTTGATGGCGGCGCTGGATGGAGCATTCACGCTCGCCCAGATACAGCGTGTTGCCCTGCTTGTCGGCCAGCACCTGAATTTCGATATGGCGGGGTTCGGTGACAAATTTTTCAACAAACACCCGGTCATCGCCAAAGCTGGAAATCGCTTCCGCCGTGGCGGCGGGAAAGCCTTCGCGCACATCGGCCTCGTTCCAGGCGATGCGCATGCCCTTGCCACCGCCGCCCGCCGACGCTTTCAGCATTACCGGATAACCGATGCCGGATGAAATTTTTACCGCTTCATCGGTGTCCTTGATGACGCCAAGATAACCTGGCACCGTATTGACCTTAGCGGCCGCCGCCAGTTTTTTTGATTCAATCTTGTCGCCCATCGCCTGAATGGCGCGCACATTGGGCCCGATAAAGGCGATGCCTTCTTTTTGCAGCCTTTCCGCAAACGCGGTATTTTCCGACAGGAATCCATAACCCGGATGCACGGCCTGCGCGCCCGTCTGCTTGACCGCCGCAATAATCTTGTCGGCTACCAGATAGGATTCGGATGCGGGTGCCGCGCCGATATGCAC
>CAMTVX010000078.1:0-17178 GCA_947085295.1 uncultured Alphaproteobacteria bacterium
GCCCTATGATTGGGACGCAATACTGAATTTTCTGTCCGTGCGGGCCATTCCCGGGGTGGAAGTCGTGCGCAACAATTCGTATATGCGCACGATTTCACTGGATGGTCATACTGGCTGGCTTGAAATAAGGAACGACGCCAAATTGAGCGCACTTCGCGCCACGCTGGCGTTTCCCGGTTTCAAACTATTGCCCAAAATCGTTGCCCGACTGCGGCGCGTCTTTGATCTTGCGGCAGACCCCATTGCAATTGGCGTCGCCCTGTCACGCGACCCATTTTTGGCGGACATGGTTTCGGCCAGACCTGGCCTGCGCGTACCCGGCGCATGGGATGGTTTTGAAATAGCCGTTCGCGCCGTGCTTGGTCAGCAAATCACGGTGTCCGCCGCCACGCGACTGGCCGCAAAGCTGGTTTCAACATATGGCTCTGAAATATCTGACAGCGGTGCGCCAACCGGATTAACGCACCTGTTTCCATCGGCCAGACAATTGGCAGGCCAGGAGATTTCGCAAATCGGGATGCCGCGCGCCCGTGGGGCAACAATTTCCAATGTGGCAACTGCATCGCTTGGTGATCCAAAACTTTTTGATTTTTCTCAAAGCCTGGAAGACGGCGTATCACGCCTGCAATCCCTACCCGGCATCGGCGCATGGACAGCACAATATATTGCCATGCGGGCGATGCGCGAAAGCGATGCGTTTCCCAGTGGCGATGTCGCATTGATACGGGCGTTAAGTGTAAATGACACAAAAAGGATTGGCGCCTCGCAGTTGCTTTCGCGCGCCGAAGCCTGGCGTCCGTGGCGCGCGTATGCGGCATTGCATCTATGGACATCTGATGCCGCGTCCGCCCCCATCGCAACCAGAAAGGACATTCCCCATGCGTTTGATGATTGATCGCTTAGCGTCACCTGTTGGCAGAAATTTTATTGTATGGGATGAACGCGAACACGTGCGCGCGATGGATTTTGAAGAATTTGAGGCGCGCATGCATATGTTGCTCAAAAATCATTATTCCAGCTTCGAACTGATACAGGCGCGGTTACCGCAGAATCTATCTTACAAAATTGAAGCCTATTTTAATGGTGATCTTCGAAGCATCGAATCCATCCCTGTTGCGACTGGCGGAACGTGCTTTCAACAGCAGGCATGGTCAGCGTTGCGCGCCATTCCCGCAGGCACAACCCTGTCCTATGCGCAGCAGGCAGCAGCAATTGGAAAGCCAAAGGCCAGCCGCGCAGTGGGTGGGGCCAATGGCGCCAATCCTGTTGTGATAATCGTGCCATGCCATCGCGTGATTGGCAGTACGGGAAAACTTACCGGCTTTGGCGGCGGATTGGCGCGCAAGCAATGGCTGCTTGCGCATGAACGCCGCCATGCCAATTAGCGGGCAGAATCATCCGTTGATGAAACATGTTCGATCAACAGGCTCAGCCGACCACGATCGCGAACATAAAGGGTTTTTGATTTACGTTCGATTATGCCCGCGCTTGCCAACTGGCTCATAACCCTGGCGACGGTTTCACGGGTCGTGCTGGCCTTGGCCGCAATCACTGACTGTGTGGGACTTGGATATATCATCCAGGAACCGGGCCGGACCGGATCCTCGGCAATCAGTTTTGATAATTCACGATACACACGCTGGTGCGCACCCAATGTTGCCAGATCCATAATACGGTCATCGCAAACACGCACAATTTTGGCCAGCTTTTCGAGGACGCGCACACCCACTTCCGGATGATCAGACAGCACAGCGCGAAATGCCGGCGGACTAAGCGAGGCCAGCAGACAATCCTGATGCGCGACAACGTTAGCTGATCGTGGCTCACCGTCTATTGCGGCCAGTTCACCAAAATAACTGCCGCCTTTAACCTCGGCATACGCAACCTCCCTGCCGGTAAGGGAGTAGTTTACGATTCTGACTTCGCCCGTAACGACAAATATAATATCACGGCTCAGACTGTCTCTGGTCAATATCTGATCGCCAGCCTTGCATTTGCGCCAGACACATGAGCGCTCGATAAGCTTTAATTTTACTGGATCAAAGCCCTCAAACAGTACGTTTGAATTAAGCGAATTGCCCTGCGTTTCAGCGGCAATGACTATACCAGGAAGATCGTCCCTAGATTCGGCCACTTAATTTCCCCTCATAATAGCCATTGCCTTTAGCCCTTTTGACCAGACCCGATAGCACCTGGCCATAAATTTCAGGAATCACGCGAATCCTGTGCACCCGCATTGTGACCAAGATCACATAAACCTGCAAATAATTACAAAAAAATAAATTAACCATTTTCAAGGTGACCGTCGTCACTAAACCTTTACCCTCAGTCATATAGTATGAAAGTTCCTCCTATGAGGAACCCAACCCCAACTTATCCCCCAACCCCAATGGTTTGGGGGTTTTTTTTGTTCAGAATGCGGTTGCCCCGCCGTCTACATTAATGGTTTGGCCAGACACAAAGGCCCCTGCCGCCGAGGCCAGAAATACTGCCGCCCCGGCTATCTCGTCCGGCATACCAATTCGTTTCAGGGTTGAGCCGGACACCGATTCCTCAAGTATTGCCGGATCGCTCCAGAGCGCCCTGGCAAAGTCCGTTTTGACCAGGCCCGGAGCAATGGCATTGGCGCGAATATTATGCACCCCGAATTCAAGGGCAATGTTGCGCGCAAGCTGCATATCCGCTGCCTTGGAGATGCAGTAGGCGCCGATCACATTATTGCCGTGGTGACCGCCTATAGATGAAATAATGATAATGGAGCCGTCCTTACGGGCAATCATCTGAGGCAGCACCATATTGCACAACCACTGATTCGACAGGATGTTGGACCGCATGATCCGCTCAAAAGCGTCATCAGGAATATCCAGCATTGAGCCAAAATGTGGGTTCACCGCCGCGTTACAGACCAGGGTAGTGACCTTGCCCCATTTTGCGTCCGTCTGATCCACCAGGTTCTGCAGCTGATCCTTATGGCCAATATTGCAGGCAACCGGGATCGCAACCTCTGCCCCTTTGCCCCACTTCTGGTTAATAGCAGCCGCCACGCGTTCGCAGGCGTCCTGTTTGCGGCTGGAAACAACCACTTTCGACCCATGTTCGGCCAGACGGTGGGCAATCGCCTCGCCAATGCCTTTGGTGGCGCCGGTGACAATGGCGACTTTACCGGTCAGATCAAAAAGCGACATGATTTTATACCTTTACACCAAGTGGCGCCGCCGCTGCTGGCACGGGTGGGCGCATCACGAGAAGAACTAATATCGGAATTAAACCGATCACCGCAATTGAAAGGAACACAGACGTATAACTACCTGTCAGGTCAAATGTGCGCCCCGCAACGATCGGCCCCAACGCAGAGACAGGGGTAACGATCAATCCCCGAATGGCGATCAGACTAGCGTAATTCCTGTTGCCGAAATAATTCGCCAGCAATGCCGGGCCCGCCACAATGGCCATGCCGTTACCGGCGCCAAAAATCACAGCAAAAGTATAAACCATCACAACATTATCGGCAAAAATCAGCAGAACAATCCCCACCAATTCGGCCAAAAGCCCAAAAGCCAGCAAATAACGCGGATCGATTCGGTCGCCCAAAATTCCGGTGAACAGCCGCCCAGCGGCGCCAAGCATACCAATTATTCCAATCGCCGAAGCGGCCGTAACCGGGGTAATGCCCAAATCACGCAGATGCAAAACACCCTGGCTGTTCACAACGCCATGACCGAAAACCACCGCTGATACGGTGGCGACAATTATCCAGTATGGAACGGTGCGCAGGGCATCTTTTATTTCCCAGGAAATTGTGGACTGGTGAACCTGGTTTGGTTTTTGAACAGCATTACCAGCAGAAATAGTTGAAGGGTCAATCCCATCAACAAAGGTTCCGCTGTGCGCAGGTGTTTCGCGTACAAAAATCGCGGCAATCAGCGTACCAATCAACATCGTAGCTGCCATAACCAGCCATGCGTTACGCCAGTTTCCAGTGGTCTGAACCATCAGGGAAATAGCAGGCGCCGCAAAAAACGCCCCCAGCCCTCCCATTGACATAAAGATGCCTATGGCCAGCGAACGCTTGCGCGCAAACCAGTGGGCTAGAATATGCAATCCCGGAACGATACTAAGCAGCGCCAGGCCAAGGGCCACGATCCCAATGAAAATATAATATTGTATCAGCGTGCTCATAAAATAACTGCACACGGCGCCGGATACACCGATAAGGCCGCCTGCTGTCATCGTCACTCTGGCGCCAAACCGGTTGATGCAATAGGCCGCCACGGGCCCCGACATGCCCAGTACAAATGCTAAAATGGAATATCCCAGACTGGCTTCTGATCGCGTCCAGTTCATTGCCGTAATCATATCCGGGATGATCACGCTGAAGCCGTACACCACGGTGCCAACTGCGAAGAAATAAATACCACTAAGCGCGGCCAGAATGACCCATCCGTAGAACATATCGGTCTTCCCCCTTTTGCAACCACGGCCTTGCGCGGCTATCCCGGCCCTCCTGAATCGGGGCCGGTTAAAACTGCCCGGACACGCCTGGAGGCAGCGGGTGGAAGTATTTCACAATTATGCAGGATCAGGAAAGAAGATAATGATGCCGGAAAATCAGATCAACGCGCGCCATCAGGCCAGAAAACAACCCGCACGGTTTCCATCAAAATCAGAAAATCCAGAAAGATCGACTCATTCTTGACGTAATAGAGATCATATTTCAGTTTTTCGCGCGCATCCTCAATGCTGGCGCCATAGGGATAATTCACTTGCGCCCAGCCGGTAATGCCAGGCTTTACCACATGGCGATATTTGAAGAAGGCAATTTTATCTTCCAGATCCGCAACGATCGACGGCCGTTCAGGACGGGGGCCAACAAAACTCATGTCGCCAGAAAGCACATTGTAGATCTGGGGTATTTCATCAATACGGGTCTTGCGGATAAACTTTCCGATGCGTGTTACGCGATCATCGTCTTTCGTTGCCCACCGCGCCACGCCATCTTTTTCGGCGTCATTTCGCATACTGCGAAATTTCACAACATCAAAATTTTTACCGTTAAGACCCACCCGTGTCTGCTGGTAAAAAACAGGATAACCATCATCAAACCAGATAAGAAACGCCGTGATTAATGTCACCGGCAATGTGACCAGCAACAAAATGCTACTTGTCACAATATCCACCGAACGCTTTATGAAACGGTCAAGATTATTTCGTGCTGTACCGTATGAGAAAACCAGCCAGCTTGGATACAGGCCTTCAAGCTCAACCTGCCCTGCTTCGCCTTCTATAAAATCGGTTACCGCAGTGATTTTACGCCCGCTCATCCGGCATTCAAGCAGCATGTCTATAGGCATCGTACCGCGCCGTTCGTCGGCTGCAATAACGATTTCATCTATGCCGGCTTCGGCACAAAAACTACGCAGATCAATCGGATCATCAATCACATTTACTAATGATACGCCGGTTTCATCCGGTGTCGTCGGAATGTAGGCAACCGGAATAAAGCCGCAATGGCCATGCTTTTTACGGACCTCGGTTTCAATGCGTTGCGCGCGCATTCCCGCGCCAAGAACCAGAATCCGGCGTTTCAAAAATTGCGACACTGTGCCGTGGCTGGCTGTAAAACGGATAATCAGCAGGCCTGCAAAGCTAAGCGCCATGGTTGGCGGCAAGGCCTGACTCAATTGGGGGGCCGTTTTAATCAAACCCAGCAATATGGAAACCAGAATAAAGGCGATAAGAAAGCCAGTGATCAGACGGGTCACCGCTTCACGCATATCGAACATGTAATCCGGATTATACAACCCCATAGAAATCAGGCAGCCCATGATGACAATGACGTAAGCTGTCCATTCAACAGGTGTATTTGAATAACCATTGAAAAATGCGCTAATGCCCGACTGTGAAGTTAATAATCCAAACACAATAGAAACCAGCAAGATCATTAAATCTGCTGCGCCTATCACTACCATGCGTCTGGAAAACATATTCTCCCCCTTGCGATACCCTGCGCACCACGAAGACCTTCCTTGGGCCCTTCGCGATTGAAACAGCATAACTGAAACTTATTACCGTTTTACTGCTATGACATATAATCGGGTCAGGCAGTCTGGTAAGTGATTTTCATCACTAAAATCGTATTTATAGTAAATTTATTCTTACCTGTTTTGTAGAATTTCCCTGAACAGGGCAAGCTGGCCTGCCGTTGTTGGCGCCCAACTGAAATCTTCGGCATAGCGCCGGGTTTCACTGCGCGTCGGCAGATTTTCAAATAAACGGCGCACACCCTGGACAATTCCGTTTGGCGTAAGCTCATGCATTAATATGCCGGCCTTGTGAGATGTAACCACCTCTGGCGTTCCCCATACATTTGAAGCGACAACTGGCGTGCCGCAAGCCATTGCTTCAAGCAGTACATTCGCCCAGCCTTCCCGGCTGGACGCAAGGATCAGCCCGTCGCCTGCATTATACAACTGCGTCATATTTTCTGGTCGCACGGACCCAAGAAACCGAACGCGCCTTGTAACACCCAGTTCCTCTGCCAGTGCATGTAACCGCTCGCGTTCAGGTCCATCGCCGGCAATGAGCAGTTGATATTCCGGCAGCTCTGGCATCGCGCGTATAACCAGGTCATGCCCCTTGCGTTCGATCAGATGCCCAACAGACAGCAGTGTTTTTCCTGAGGCCCCTAATGCTTCCCTCGCCCCGGTGCGATTTTGCGGCTGGAAACGCACCAGATCAACGCCATTTCGCAAGGCATGAATTTTGCTGTCCGCAACCCCCATCTCAATCAAAGTATCCTTGAGGGCCTGACAAACCGTGATCAGCCCGCTGGCCTGTTTCGCCGCCCACAGAATCTGACGACGCGGCAAGTCATATGCCGGGATGAGATTGATATCGGTTCCGCGAGAAGTAATCACCACCGGTTTATTCAGTAACCGGCCAATCATCGCTGCTGCAACCCCATCCGGATAAAAATAATGCGCATCAATCAGATCAAAATCATAGCCATCCCGAATAAGCTTGCGAACGGAATTATAAACGGACAGGAACATCGTGCCAGGCGCCAGTGTCATACCAAATTTTGGTATCAGAAAATATCTGGGATAGCAGACGCTAATCCCATGCCGTACTGCCTGCGTTTCGATCTTGCGAAAAACTGCATAGCCGGGAAGAAACTGGCTACCCCAGGGCGCCCACGGGACAGGACACATTACCCGCGCCTCCACCTCACCACTTGTCAGCAGTTCCCGTAACCGATTTTCAACAAAAATGCCCTGGGATGGCTGAGCTGAATTGGGATATAGCGTTGAGAATGTCAGGATTCGCAAAGCAAAGTCCTCACGCGAAAAGTGAATGTCAGTTAAATTTACGTAGGAGCCTGATGCGATTGGATTGAAATGGATGTCACAATCCAATCGCGATGTTTGTTAGCCCGCCTTCAGTGATCCCATCAGGGCCTCGGCTTCCTTGCGCTCTTCAAACTCACTATTTCCGGCAAGGATGCGCGTCAATATTTCAAGCGCTTCGGTTTTTTTATCACTTTTGGCAAGCGCCGCAGCAAAATGATACTGAACCTCTGCTGAATTCGGAAGCGAGGCTGCTGCCTTACGAAGTATCTCAAGCCCCTCCGATGTTTTATTGGCCTTCACAAGCATCCAGCCATACGTGTCCTGAACTTCTGGCGCGTTGGGGGCTAGTTCATAAGCAGTTTTCACCAGTCCTATACCCCGGGCATCGCCCTTGCGCGCATAAAGCCAGCCCAGATTGTTGAGTATCACGGGACGGCCAGGCAGTTTTTCGTTAAGTGCTTCATTTTCAAGCACGGCCCCTTCAAGATCGCCGCGCCGTATCAATTCAGTTGAAAGCAGCAGACGACTTTCCCAGTCCTCGCTATTTTTTTCCGTCCAGCTTCGAAGATTTTTGAAGGCCTCATCCTCTTTGCCGCCTCTAACCTTTGCGATATACAAACGACGCAACACACCGCCGCCCGGTTTTAGATCCTGGGCCTTCTCGAAAGAAGTTATAGCCTGGGAATATTTTTCTCCACGCAGATACACATCACCCAGCATTATGTGGGTAATTGCGTTTTCAGGCGTTTCATCACGGTATTTTTCAGCGAGCAGTGTTGCGGCCTCGACCCCGGCATCTTTCAATTCCACGCTAAGGCGTTCCGCCTTTGCGTCCGGCATGTTTGGCGCAAGCTTGATGGCTTCATCAAAGGAGGCTTTGGCTTCAGTCAGATTGCCGTTCAACTGCAACGCTTTGCCCAATAGCAAGTGGCCCTGCGCAGCATTTGGCGCTAGCGCGACCAGTTTTCGGTATGTCGCAATCCCGCTGGCCAGTTGTTTATTCAATATCTGCACCTGAGCCAATGCGTTTAACGCGGTTGGCGATTCTGGTGCAATGCCACTTAGATCAGTTGCTGTTTGCAGCGCCGCTTCGGGTTTGTTCATCCGCATCTGCACTTCAATAAGCCGAATGCGCGCCGCCTCTGATTTGGGGTTTCCTTCGGCGGCCTGTTGAAGCCAGGCAACAGCGCCATCCATATCTTTTTCAGCCAGAGAAATATCGGCAAGCTGCGTCAAAACTTTTTCGTTGCCCTTATCGTTCTCCAGATGGGCCTTAAGAATTTTCTGCGCCACTTCTGGCCGCTTCTCCATCCGCTCCAGTTGCGCCAAATTAAGTACGGCGGGTGAAAACTTCGGATCCACCTTTAATGCCGTCTCAAATGACGCACGGGCCTCGGCGCGTTTATCCTGGGCAAGGTATACTGAACCCAGCAAATTTTGCGCAGTTCCGCTTTCTGCGCGATTTTTTACAAAATTCAGAGCCGCAGTTTCCGCTTTGGAATATTCCTTGTTGCGCATATGCGTAAGGATCAGCAGGAGGTTGACGCGATCCGATCCGCCCTGCCCCTCTGCCATCGCTTCAAGTTCACGAACCGCATCGTCCTGCTCACCCATACCCAGGCTGGTAATGGCTAATTGTTCCCGAATCGTGGTGTCGTCCGGCGATAATTTCTGCAGGGACTTGAAAACCCGCGAAGCAGACGCATAGTCGGCAACCGCCAGATAGCTATTACCAAGCAACTGCAAATAATAGATATCGTCCTTATACCCTTCTTCCTCTTCGTGTGGCTTTAGAAGCTTGATGGCCTCGGGATAGCGTTTTTGCCGGAGATAGACAGCAGACAGAAGTCTGACAGCGTCAGGCTTGTCTTCGTTGGCGGCATGATAGCGCACCGCATAATTCACAGCGCCTTCGAGACGGTTTAGTTTCAGATTTAGATTGGCCATCAGATAAACCGCCGGCATAAACGACGCCATTCGGAATTCGACCGGCTGTAGGGTTTCCAGCGCTTTTTCATCTTCACCGCGTTGCGACAATATGGCCGCCTTCAGATATAGCGCCATCGGCATGTTCGGTATGCGGGCAAGAATGGAGTCCGTATCGGCCTCTGCTTCCTTAAACTTTCCAAGTCCCAGATAGACGAAGGCGCGCCCAATTAACACCTGCAAGGAGTTTTTATCTACCTCCAGCGCCTTGTTATATGCCTCAAGCGATCCGGGAAGATCCTTCTGTATACGGCGCAATTCGCCTTTCAGCCAAAGCGCCAGACTGAATTTCGGGTTTATAGCGATGGCCCTGTCGATGGCCTTTTCGGCGCCGGGATAATCTCCCTCGCGTTGCAATACTTCAGAATCTGCGGCATGGAAGGGGGCGTCATTCGCCGCGTCTGGACGCGCAATATCCAATTCCGCTTTGGCTTTGGCCACTTCATTTTCAACCAGATACGCGCGCGCGCGTAAGGTGTGGCCGGTAATCTTGGTGGCGCCCTTCATGGAATCGGTATTAATTTCGGCCAGCAGCTCTTTTGATTTGCCCTGTGATAAAAGCGCCTGAGCGAGCAAGGGCAAAACCTTATCTTCATCCATGCCCCGGCTGCGCGCTTCACGAAACTCTTTTTCCGCGCCCTGCATATCACCGCGCTGTAAATTGAATTGTCCAAGCATAAAACGCGCATCCACGTTATCAGGGTCCGCGCGCACTGCGTTTTTCAGATGGATGACCGCCTCATTGCCATTTCCATCTTTCAGCGCCTGTTGGGCCTGCATGAAATATTCCTGGGATTCTTCTGTCGCCGCCCACGCCCCATTTGCGACCATTCCATAAACAGCCAAAGCCGTTATCACCAGCATGGCAGCGCCAAGCCGCCTAATATGGAAATGCCCGATGAGTGTTGATTGGGGCTTGATAATCATTTGACTGGTCGTGAACCGCGTTTTTGAAGAGTCTGGCATGATGATCCCAATTTTTCTAAAGTGAACCCAAATGTGTAAACCCGAAATATTAACAGACGATTTCGGTAGATTAGTATTAGAAGCGCCGTTTAGCCTATCTCGCCCAATGCTTTACAGCCCTCAGATGGCCCTTAGAGTTTTACTTTGATGCAGTAAGACCTGGCAGGTCCCCAGCGCTATATCGCCCCCTCACTGCTTGCGAAAAACAAACAATAATCTACACCATTTGTTAATTATTAAACAATATTAACCATGCTATATCTATACTCATCAGTGGATAGTGGTATAGGTGATTCTTATTACGAACTGTCAGGTTTGTCGCCCGTCAAATCTGTTCGCATTATATATCTTTTCAAAATGGGGGCGTTCCCCGTCTAAATCAATCCTGGCAACCGGGGTAAAGTCGTCATGCGTAAGAAACCTGTCATTTTACCGGTCTTTTTTGTCACGGTCCTGCTGGCAGGCTGTAGCAGCAAGCCAGATGCGACCAACACTCTGATGGAAAATCAGATGGCAAATCAAAAGATACCAAAACCCGGTGATGATGCGTTTTCGTTGAAACCATATTTACAGGAAGCGGCAATCAAATCATCCTCTAACCAGGAATATTTGGAGGCCGCCACTTATTGGTACGCCCTGCATCAGGAAAACCCATCCGACCTGAATATAGCGCTTCAATGCGCCAGCAATATGCGATTTGCCAACAGTCCTGGTGATGCAGTCAATGTCATTAGCAACACATTGAAAATTCATCCTGGTAATGTTCTGCTGCATGCCGAACGGGGCAAGGCATACGCCGCCCTGGGCAATATCGAAATGGCGCTGGAAGATATAAATATCGCCAGCGCGGCAAGTACCGCTGACTGGTCAGTTCATTCTGCACATGGTGTGATACTTGATCGCCTTGGCAGGCATGGTGAAGCAGAGCAGGCCTACAAAAAAGCCCTGACCCTTTCACCAGACAATCCAAAAGTTCTCAACAATCTGGCGCTTAGCCTTGCCTTGACCGGTCGTCACGATGAAGCCGTGGCCACTTTACAGCGCGCGGTGCAAAACCCCAATGCCAATATGCAGGTACGGCAGAATTTGTCCCTGCTGCTGGCCATGAAGGGAGACATCAAAGGAGCGGGACAGCTTTCGCAGGCCGATCTTCCAAACGCCATGGCGCAAAACAATATGAATTATTTTGCGGGGCTTACCCAGAGCGCTGTGGAATAAATGTCTAGTTGGCCATTATCGTAATGGCAACGGGACCAAGGATGACAAGAAACAGCACCGGCAGAAAACAGCCGATCATTGGCACTGTTAATTGAGCCGGCAGAGAGCCAGCTTTTTTTTCCGCAGCCGCCATACGCATATCGCGATTTTCCTGCGCCATTACCCGCAGTGACTGCCCCAGCGGCGTGCCATATCGCTCTGACTGGATAAGCGCGGTTACGACAGCTTTCACGCCTTCCAACCCGGTGCGCAGGGCCAGATTTTCAAGCGCAATGCGACGATCCGATAAATAGGCCAGCTCTGCCGTTGTAAGCCCAAGCTCCTCAGCCATCTCAATCGATTGGCCGCCAATTTCCTTGGCAACACGACCAAATGCAACCTCTATGGTCATGCCCGCTTCAACACAGATAAGTAACAAATCCAGCGCGTCCGGAAAGGCGCGTCCAATGGCCTGCTGGCGTTTAGATATTAAATTCTGGACATAAACATTTGGCAGATAAAATCCGATACCCCCGGCAACAAGCGACACCGCGAGCTTTGCCACCATGTCACCGGCAAAATTATCCGTGACCAAAAGATAAAGTAACGTACCGACAAAAACGATAACCGGCATCACCAGACGAAAGAAAAGAAATGTCACCAGCGGCGCCTGTCCGCGCAAACCTGCCTGTGAAAGTTTCAGCCGGGTCTCCGGTGATTCAAGAATCCTTCGCAGGCTAAGCCGGTCTACCACTTCCTGCATGTAACTGCTGGCAGTTGGGCGCAGTTTGCTTTTTCTGCTGTCCCGTCCAGCGCGCGCGTGCGCCTTTAGTTCATCCCTGCGTTCAGACACAACCTTAAGGCGTTCACCAAGCAGATCTTTTTGCAGATAAGGCAATGCAAAAGAAACAATCGTACCCAGCACCGCAACAAAGGTCAGCACCGTAATCACAAACTGCGCATTCATATAGGAAGCAATAAAATTCATTCCCTGCCTCCCTAGAAATCAAAATTCATCATTTTACTCATTATAAAAACACCCAGCCCCATCAATCCCAATCCACCCGCAATCATCATATTTCCCATCGTGGTGGTGAACAGAACATTGATATGTTGCGGGGCGATAAGAAACATCATCAATGACACCGCAATTGGCAACGCCCCAATAATCATCGCCGAGGCCTTGGCTTCTGCTGACATCGACTGTATTTTTGCTTTCATCAGCTTGCGTTCGCGCAACACGCCTGAAAGATTACCCAAAGCTTCTGAAAGATTTCCGCCCGACTTGCCCTGAATTGTCAGCACAATGACAAAAAAGTTTAACTCCTGACTGGGCATCCTTTCATACATGCGCTCAAGGCCGGAGGTCAGGCTGATCCCAAGTTTTTGCCCCTCGACCAATGTGCGAAATTCGTGCCCAAGAGGATCAGGGCTTTCGCGCGCAATAATCGCCATGCACTCGCCGATAGGAAGGCCGGCCTTCACGCCCCGCACAACCACATCCACCGCGTTGACAAACAACTCCGAAAATTCCTTCTGCCTTTTTCTGGAAAAATATCCAAGCAACCAGCGTGGCGCCCCAAATCCGGCGGCAAACCCGGCACCAATACCGATCAAAAGCCCATAGCCGGCAACCAGAATAACCAGAAAAACCAGCGCGCCAAAAATAACCGATCCAATAATAAAATTTTGTTCGGTCCAATCAACACCGGCCTGGGCAAATCTCTGACGCAGGTTCAACGCCTTCTTTTGTCCCTTGCGCGCATCTTCCAGATCTTTCAGGGCCGCCTGTACATTGCGTTTTCCCCCGCCACCGGAATTTTTTTGAGTCGCGCTCCGAACCGTGCCGCCGCCACCTTTTGTATTTCCGATGGACTGGACGCGCGAACGCACCCGGTCGCTGTCATCAATACGACGGCCAAATAATGCATAGCCAACCCCCGCCGCGCTAAGCGCAGCCAGAACAGCGGTAGAAATTATAATCGTAGTCGGATCCATAATCAGGTTCAGCCCCGGTGATTGCGCACAAAACTCGATCCAAAAACTTCAGGCAGGGAACTGCCGATTTAACGAACAACCCTGGCCAAGGCGCCAGGTTTTTCTCGTATATAGATTTCGTTCATTTCTTCCATGGCTTCGGCAAGCTTGTCGCCCATGTTGTAATATCTCGCCCTTTCCATAAATTTCGGAATGCCTACCTCGCCTGGCTTGTGCAAACCGACAAGTTTTCCCTTGGCGTCTTCGCCAAATATTTCATAGGTCATCACTTCCTGCGTGATAACCACGTCGCCTTCCATCCCGATGATTTCGGTGATGCTGATGATCCGCCGCGATCCATCGCGCAGACGTTGCGCCTGCACCACCACATCAACCGCCGACACAATCATCTCGCGGATCGTTTTGGCAGGCAAACTAAAACCACCCATTGTAATCATGCTTTCAATACGGCCAATGGCTTCACGTGGCGTATTGGCGTGCAGCGTGCCCATGGAACCGTCATGGCCGGTATTCATCGCCTGCAACAGATCAAACGCCTCGGGTCCGCGCACTTCGCCAACGATGATGCGTTCGGGCCGCATACGCAGACAGTTTTTCACCAGATCACGCATGGTGATTTCGCCAGCCCCTTCCAGGTTTGGCGGTCTGGTTTCCAGTCGCACGACATGGGGCTGCTGCAATTGCAGTTCCGCCGTGTCCTCGCAGGTGATGATGCGCTCATCATTCGCTGCAAAGGCGGAAAGACTGTTCAGCAAGGTGGTTTTCCCCGAACCTGTGCCCCCGGAAATAACCACGTTGCAACGTACGGCGCCAATGATGCCAAGCAGTGTCGCCCCTGGTATGGATATAGCCCCGAAGTTTACCAGATCGCTTAGCTTCAGTTTGTCTTTCTTGAATTTTCGAATGGTCAATGCCGGGCCATCAACGGCCAGTGGCGGGGCAATCACGTTAACGCGTGAACCGTCTGCAAGTCTTGCGTCGCATATCGGGCTGGACTCATCCACCCGACGGCCAACCTGGCTGACAATACGCTGACAGATATTCATCAATTGCGCATTATCGCGAAATTTAATTCCGGCTTTCTCGATCTTGCCGTTGACCTCGATAAAAGTAAGGCCCGCGCCATTGACCATGATGTCCGCAATGTCGTCACGCGCCAGAAGCGTTTCCAACGGTCCATACCCAAGCACATCATTGCAGATATCGTTGATCAGGCGTTGCTGCTCGGAAACACTCAGCACCAGACTTTTGATGGCGATGATTTCAGTGACGATGTCACCAATTTCCTCACGCGCGGCGGCCGTTTCCAGTGCGGCCATATGCGCCAGATCAACTGTGTCGATCAGCGCGTTAAAGATGCTGGTTTTGACCTGATAATATTGCTCGGACCGCGCATTATCGCCGCCTATAGGCTCCAGGTTTATCTGCGCGGGTTCGGGTGCAGAGGCGGTAGTGGACGACGTCGGCTGTGATTTCACCTCAACCGGCTGCTCGGGCATGTCACGTGTGTCCGTGGCATTCCCCGGCGCGGGCTTCGGTTTGGTATCCGTACGCTTGCCGAACATTTTTCTTTAAGCCTTCAGACCTTTCAAAAGCGCCAACAATGGAGCTAATGGGGAAGTATCCTTGGCGCTTCCGGTCAGGCTAGCACCACGACGGGCCAACATGGAAGCGAGATCAAGCAGCGCAATGGAGTTTTTGTTTTTCGCGTCCACTTCACTGGCCATTTGGCCATTATTGGCGGCAGTTCCAAACAAAAGATTATCATAGCTCAAAATACAGGCCGGGCTCGCCCCAACAGCATCGGCAATCTCTTTCATGGGAATTTCGGGCCGTTTTGGGGCGTCTGTCATATTCAACACCAGGCGCGGCGCGACATCATTGGGTCGCTGCGCAACCAGATGATCATACAGGCTTTTTCCATTCCGCAGGCAGGCAAGATCCGGCAGCAGGCTGAGTACGACCTCATCACTCGCCATAAGCACACCGCGCGCCCAGCCCGACCAGGTATGCGGCAGATCAATCACAATATGGGCAAAGTTGCTTTTGACAACATCCAGCACCTTTTCCAGCGCCTTGGGCGCGGGATCAAATCCGCTATCAAGGGTAGACGGCGAAGTAAACAGGCTAAGCTTGTCCGTTGCCTTATAAAGCAGGCGATCCAGCAGCACATCATCAAGCCGATCCGGTTCCAGAAGCGCCTCGGTAATACCCTTGCCCCCGTCAAAATTAAAATTTAGCCCCAACGTTCCAAACGGCAAATCGAGATCCAGAATAACGGTGCTTTCATGTAAGCTCTCGGCCAAATGCCACGCCACGTTATGGGCAATCGTGCTTGATCCAACACCGCCACTGACACCTGTAAAACAATGCACCTTGCCCAAAGGCTGCGAGCCGGGATTGGCGTATATATTCGCTATGGTTTCTATAAACTGCACAGAGCTTACAGGGCTAACCAGATATTCGCTGATGCCCTGGCGCATAAAATCCCTGTAGACATTGACATCATTCATGGTTCCCACAACGACAACCTGGGTTCCAGGATCACAGGCTTCCGCCAGTGTTTGTAAATAGGCAAATGCCTCATTCCGATCCAGCGGCACATCCACAATCAGCAAATTCGGGGTCGGCTTATCGGAATAATATTCGGACGCCTTGGCGACACTACCTTCATGTACTTCGCTGGTAACCCGGATCATGCGACGGTCATTGCAGGCCTTGGCCAGGTTGTCACGATCCACTGCCTTGTCCATAAAAGCATGCAGGGTCACGCGCGGGATAGTCTGACTGCCCGTGGTAACGTTATCGCCGTTCTGAATTTTTTCTGCTTCGCTCATTTTGCTACTTCGCTGACAGTGCCTTTTTCGCCCTCGGTACGCTCGGTGGAAGTCGCTTCTCCTTCACGATAGGCCTTGATCACAACTGTCCGTCGATCAACGTCAACTGGCGTCGTCGGGCGCGGCTGCTTGATGTCAAGCGGATCAGCTACCATTGCGGCCAGATTATGCTGACTTGCGCAACCAAAATTTGCCCAGGGTTGATTATCGGGATCGTCACTGGTGTCTTTTTCCCAATCGCCACATTCTCGTTCTACCGATGCCACGTACCGGGTGAAACTGAAAATCAGCGGGGCGGAACCGGCCGCGCCGCCACCTGCTGCGGGGGCGACCGATGGCGAAGGCGCGCCGGGCGTTGCAATACGCCACTCGATGCGCGATGCAGGTACGCCGCGATTTTCCAGCACTTCGTTAATAGCCGCCATCTGACCCGTGGCCTGCGGCGAAGCGGGAACTGAAGGCAGGACAACAGCCAATTGGCCGTGACCATCCTTGAGAAATTTTCCGGCAAAATCCGTAACAAGTCTGGTGTCCGAATTTCCAAGTTTTTTACCAACCAGCACGGGGGACAGGGGCATTGTTTCCTGTTGCTTTGTGACCGAAATTGGAAATTTATCCCTTACGCTCGGTTGCGGTTCGGCCTGCGATAACATCATGCTATCCTGCTGACAGCCGCCAATAGTGACGGCCAGCACTGCAAGCGCAGTACGCAACCCGTTTACTGTCATTCGATGACGCGAAGGATATTGTTTCATCTGCATGCGCAACACGTCCGATTACTCCATGATGTAGCCATACGGCCCCTGCAAGGATGTTCCTGGGTTTGGTTTGCGTTTGTAAACCCC
>CAMTVX010000079.1:0-20600 GCA_947085295.1 uncultured Alphaproteobacteria bacterium
ATGGCCTCGACAAGCAGGATGGCAAGGTGATCGCGGTTTACGATCTGGGCGGCGGCACGTTCGACGTGTCGGTGCTGGAAATCGGCGATGGCGTGTTCGAGGTTAAATCCACCAATGGCGATACGTTCCTCGGCGGCGAGGATTTCGACATGCGGCTGGTCAATTATCTGGCCGATGAATTCAAGAAAGAACATGGCATCGATCTGCGCAATGACAAGCTGGCGCTGCAACGCCTGAAGGAAGAATCCGAAAAGGCCAAGATCGAACTTTCCTCCACGCCGCAGACCGAAATCAACCTGCCCTTCATCACCGCCGACAAGACCGGGCCGAAGCATCTGACCATGAAGCTGACGCGCGCCAAGTTTGAAGCGCTGGTGGATGATCTGATTCAGAAAACCGTGGCGCCCTGTGCGCAGGCGCTGAAAGATGCGGGCCTGACCGCGGCGCAGATTGATGAAGTGGTGCTGGTGGGCGGCATGACCCGCATGCCCAAGGTGCGCGAAGTGGTGAAAAATTTCTTTGGCCGCGAGCCGCATAAGGGCGTCAATCCCGATGAAGTCGTCGCCATGGGCGCGGCCATTCAGGCGGGCGTGTTGCAGGGCGATGTCAAGGATGTGCTGCTGCTCGATGTAACGCCGCTGTCGCTCGGCATTGAAACGCTGGGCGGTGTGTTTACCCGGCTGATCGATCGCAACACCACCATCCCCACACGCAAAAGCCAGGTGTTTTCCACCGCTGAGGATAATCAGTCCGCCGTGACCATTCGCGTGTTTCAGGGCGAACGCGAAATGGCCGCTGATAATAAATTCCTCAATCAGTTTGATCTGGTGGGAATTCCGTCCGCGCCGCGCGGTGTGCCCCAGGTCGAGGTGACGTTTGATATTGACGCCAACGGCATTGTGAATGTCGGCGCCAAGGACAAGGCCACCGGCAAGGAACAGCATATCCAGATCCAGGCGTCGGGTGGCCTGAGCGATGCCGACATCGACAAAATGGTTAAGGATGCCGAACTGCACGCCGCCGAAGACAAGGCCAAACGCGCCCGTGTCGAGGCGCGCAATCAGGCCGAACAATTGATCCATTCGACCGAGCGCACCATCGCCGAAGCGGGAGATAAAATCGATGCGGCCCTTAAGAGCGAAGTTGAATCCGCCATAACCGATCTGCGATCTGCAATGGAAGATGAAAATGCCGGGGAAGCCGAACTGGCCCCGAAAATTCAGGCGCTGATGAGCGCCTCCATGAAAGTCGGCGAGGCCATGTACAAGCCGCAGGATGAAGCCGACGATGCCGGTCACGCCGGTGGCGATGACAGTGTCGTTGATGCGGATTTTGAAGAAATCGACGACAGTAAGAAAGACTAGGTGTGATGCGTTCGTAACAACAGTTTGTCATTGCGAGCGAAGCGTGGCAATCCAGAGTCATACGGCATGGCCTTAGTTTGTGACTCCTGGATTGCCGCGTCGCTTCGCTCCTCGCAATGACGAAGAAAAAAAGAATGAATCGAGGACGGGCCGGAATGTCTAAGCGTTGCTATTACGAAACCCTGGGGGTTGCACGGGGGGCCTCTCCCGAGATTCTCAAAAAAGCCTATCGCAAGCTGGCCAAGGAACATCATCCCGACCAGAACCGGGAAAACGCCGCGCAAAATTCAGCCGCTGAAACCCAGTTCAAGGAAATTACCCACGCCTACGACATTCTGAAAGACGATCAGAAACGTGCGGCCTATGACCGGTTTGGTCATGCCGCATTTGAGAATGGCGGCCCGCGCGGCAATGGCGGCGGTGACGGCTTCGGCTTTTCCGATTTGTCCGATGTGTTCAACGATCTGTTCGGCATGGGTGGACGGCGTGCCAACAATCGCACGCGCGGGGCCGATCTGCGCTTCAATATGGAAATCAGTTTGCTGGATTCATATCTCGGCAAACAGGCAGATATTCGCGTACCAACTTCGGTGGCTTGCGACCCCTGCAAGGGCAGCGGCGCAGAAGCCGGATCGCAACCTGCTGTGTGCGCAGGCTGTAACGGGGCGGGCAAGGTGCGCGCGCAACAGGGTTTCTTCACCATCGAACGCACCTGCCCATCGTGCGGCGGACGCGGCCAGGTGATCAAAAGTCCGTGCAAGGCCTGTCATGGCGCAGGCCGTGTACAGAAAGAACGTACACTGAATTTCGCCGTGCCGCGCGGTGTCGAAGAAGGTACGCGCATCCGCCTGTCGGGCGAAGGCGAGGCGGGCATTCAGGGCGGACCATCGGGCGATCTGTATGTGTTCATTTCCATCACGCCGCATCCGATGTTTCAGCGTGACGGCAATAATTTATTCTGCCGCGTACCCATTTCCATGACCAGCGCAGCGCTGGGTGGCCAGATCGAAGTGCCCGCAATGGAAGGCGCGCCCGCGCGCATTGAAATTCCCGAAGGCACCCAGAGCGGCCGCCAGTTCCGCCTGCGCGGCAAGGGCATGCCACCCCTGCGCGGCACAGGCTTTGGCGACCTGTTCATCGAAACTGTGGTTGAGACGCCGATGAACCTGACCAAACGCCAAAAAGAATTACTGCGCGAATTCGCCGAAGGCGGCAGCGAAAAAACCTCGCCCGAATCCAGCAGCTTTTTTGCGCGCATCAAGGATCTGTTCGCGGGCGCTACTGCCGATAAGGCGGAGGGGTAAGGGCACCCTTGCTAACATTAGCAAGAAACCTCAATTTCTATAAAATTAGTATTTGACACAAGAATCACCTTGACTCATCTTGAGGCGAGGCTTCTAGCAATGACTGATTCGTAATTGACACAACCTCACCTATATGGTAGATTCCCCGGCTCTCCGATTCGGAGGCCACGGGAGATGGAGCATGCGCCTTAGAGAAATATTGGACCGGTTACTGCTTGGTGGCTATGAAGCCGCTAAGAAAGCGGCCTCGCGTCAAATTGTAGCACGGTATGCGCGTGGGAATGTAGCCGTCCAACTGGGGCAATTCATTGACGAAAATGATCTCAAAGAACTCCGTAAGGCTGGCGACAAGGCGATGCAGAGCATCCGGGATTGGCGTCCGAAAATAAAAGCTGATCGTTGAGGTTGCCTTGATTTATGGCCACTCTTGATGATTTCAAAGATGCCATTGCCGATTTTGCCAATGAGTGGAATGCCGCTGAACGAGTGGTAAAAAAAGCCGAGTTAGTCGACGGTGTCGTCATAATACCTTCAATTTTGGAGTTGCGCTACGCAGGCCGCCGTTTCGTGGATGCGTTGGACAAAATATTCACTGGGGGTAGCCAAGCGGACATAGAGGCTTTACTTCGTAATGCAAAGTTTGATTGTCATCGCGCGCGTCATGACGCGATAGACGCCGCAACTTCCAAGATAGCAGTCGATATTGAAATCATGGGCAGGAAGCTCGGATATGATGCTATTTTGAAAGTTCACCCAGGTTTCATTGCTTTTAGGAACACGCTTTCTGAAATCCAAGAGAGAATTGCGGAAGCGCGGGGTGCCAGACAAAACCGTGAAGTGATATATGCATCCTTGGAAGTGAATGAATACGAAGACCTCGTTAAGGAGTTTAAAATACTCCGAAATGCTGAACCGATGATAAAATCCTTTGCTAGAAAACAACGATTAACTAACTTTGCTAGTCTTGGCATTGGAGTTATTGGCATAATGATCGCACTCACTAGTTGTGTGGTTCAAGTTATCGACTGATCATCTAGCAGGCCGCTGAAAAACCTTTCTTGTTGTCATCCTGCCTGAAGATGCAGGTACCAATAAGCGAAGCGAGCGAAAAAACCTCCCCCGAATCCAGCAGCTTCTTCGCCCGCATCAAGGATCTGTTCGCAGGCGCAGATAAAGCGGACGGGTAGGGGGTTATCTTTCGAATAGGGTGCGCGCCGTTTCTATTGGCATCAGCATGACGCGCTCACCCAGTGGCGATAGCATAAAACCGTGCCGTTGATAAAAGCCAACAGCGTCATCATCGATGGCATGGGCCGCCACTGCCCGCACACCGGCGATTTCAGAAGCCGCAATGCAACGCTGCAACGCATCAGCCAGCAGACTGGTTCCAAGCCCGATCCCCTGAAAGCCGCGATCAATCGCCAACCGGCCAATCAATAGCAAAGGAATCTGTTCGGGCATGCCACGCCGCAGTTTGGCATTGGGCATGGCAATGCGTTGTTCCATTGCGGTCGAGATTGCATAGTAGCCGACAACCCGCGTTGGCGCGTCTGCACCGCAAACGACATAGGTCCGCGCCGAAAGCCCTTCACTTGCATACGCGCGATCCCGCAGCCACGCATCAAGCGTGGCATGTCTGCCATTGTCGAAAGTGGAAACATCATGGTGTCCAGCCAGCCGTTCTGGCGGCAGCACACGGGCTGACACCGCCTTGGCGGACATCAACGATCCCAGACGGGCTTACGCTGGAATAATTCCCGCAATTTCTTGTTTGGCCGGACCGGGGCGTCGAGCATCGCCAGAAATTTCTCGTGCGCTTCTGGATCAAGAAAGAAGCTACGCTGATCAAGGATCGTTTCCTCAGCCAAACGCCGCGCGCTTTCCAGCATGAACTCGGAAAGCTTTTGACCGCGCAAGGTTGCCGCCCGGCTCAGAATCGCTTTCGTGCCGGCCGAGGCGCGGATTTGAATTACATCGTCCTTGCGGGGCGCGGGCGTCCTGCGCTTATCCTCAGTCACTTGTGTCATTGGATCTCTCCCGGAGTCGATGGATTATAGTATAAGTAACGTCACGACATTGTCAATACAATTTAGAAGTTCTGCTGAGGTTCTGCGTTCTCTTTCTCCCTCCCCCCATTATCCTTTGTACCCGGCGAAAGTTTCGGGCAGACTGATCCCTTATAAGAAAATAAAAACATCCTCCTACGCTAAAGCTTCGGAGGACAAAGGGGAGGGATCATCATGAAACTGTCAAAACCACGCATCAAGCCGCTGGATGAAAGCGAATGGACGCCGGAGCAGGCCAAGACGCTGGGCCGTCTCAAGGCCGGCAGCACGGAATTTGGCGCGAAGATGCATGTCTATAATGTGCTGGGCACATTGTCGCGCCATCCGGAGGCCAACAAGAAATTCGGCGTCTGGGCCGGTCATATTATGGGTGAAACCAACACCCTGCCGCCGCGCGAGCGGGAAATTCTGATCCTGCGTATCGGCTGGCTGTGTGTGGCGGAATATGAATGGGGCCAGCATGTGGTGTTTGGCCGCGCGGTCGGGCTGAGCGATGAGGAAATCGCGCGCATCAAACTGGGCGCAGACGCACCGGGCTGGAGCGCGCATGACGCGCTGCTGTTGCGCGCCACCGATGATCTGCACAAGGACGCCTGTATTTCGGACGCGGTGTGGAACGGGCTGGCCAAGACCTATAACACGCATCAATTGATGGACGTGGTGTTCACCGTCGGCCAGTATAATCTGGTGTCGATGGCGCTGAATTCGTTTGGCGTGCAACTCGATGAAGGTGTGAAGGGCTTCTAGCCATGCGGCTACAGGGCAAGCAAGCCATCGTCATCGGCGCGGGGCAAACGCCGGGGGAAACCATCGGCAATGGCCGCGCCACCGCCATCCTGTTTGCGCGTGAAGGCGCGCAGGTGATGTGCGTGGATAAACGCCTGCAATCGGCGCAGGACACGGTGGATATGATCATGGGCGAAGGCGGCAACGCTTTCGCCTATGAGGCTGACATCACCAGCGAGGCGGCGAACATCGCGCTGGTGAAAGCAGCCGTCGAAAAAATGGGCCGCATCGATATTCTGCACAACAATGTCGGCATCGGCGCAGGCGATGCACAGCCGCATAAATTATCCGAGGATGCGTATGACCAGATCATGCTGGTCAATCTCAAGGCGATGTGGCTGACCTGTAAACATGTGATCCCGGTGATGCGCGAACAGCAGTCCGGATCTATCGTCAATATTTCATCTGCGGCGGCGGTGTCTTCGGGCGGCATCACGGCTTATGAAATTTCCAAGGCGGGGGTGAACAAGCTGACCCAATCCATCGCCATGACCAATGCCAAACATGGCGTACGCTGTAATGTGATCATGCCCGGCCTGATGGATACGCCAATGGCGATCGAAGGCAATGTCGCCGCGCGCGGCATTTCGCGTGAAGAGGTGCGCGCCATGCGTGATCGCATTGTGCCGTTGCGCGGCAAGATGGGCACCGGCTGGGACGTGGCCTATGGGGCGCTGTATCTGGCGTCCGACGAAGCAAATTTCGTCACCGGCGCGGTATTGCCCATTGATGGCGGTCATGCGGCGAAAGTTGGATAGATAATAAACCAGCGGCCCTATGTTTTGCCGCATTGTCGTTATGCATCTTCAGGCAGGATGACAGCGCATTATTTAGATCATTTCCTGATCAGCCTGAAGCGGAACCCTCCGCCGTCATTGCGAGGAGCGAAGCGACGCGGCAATCCAGGGGCCACAATCTCAGGCTTTCCCGTGTGACTCTGGATTGCCACGCTTCGCTCGCAATGACGAACTAAAATTTTGTGATTCAGTCTGAACAGAAACCGCTTTAGGGCCGTTGGTGTTACGGCCTGGTGCGCCAGACCATGTCCAGCTTGCGATGATGCGAAACGCAATCGCGAAGATACAGGTTTATAAGGCTCTGATAGGGCACGCCCGCCTCTTGGGCCATTGCCTTGAAATAGCCAATGACATCTTCGCTAAGACGCATCGTGACGGGCTTTTTCAACTTTGACGCATAGGGATTTTTGCGGGACTTCATTTTAGACAGGTCATATTCCTGTTTCATGGCTGGCCACCTTCATAGTGTTTTCGCTCCATCCGTGTTGCCTTGCGGGCGGATATGATGCGTATGGTGTTTTCAGAACCACGCTCACAATGGCACACGAGAAGAATTCTTGTTTTGTTACTGAGGCCAAGCATCAGAAAACGTTCCTCTGTTTCTGAATTATCCGCATCAAAGAACTGTCTGGCGAATTCATCGTAAAAGACAGATTCCGCCTCCTCAAAAGAAACGCCATGTTTCTTCTGGTTTGACGCAGCTTTGGCGGCATCCCACTCGAACTTGATCATATGTACAATATATGTATTGTTGTTGGGCCGTCAAGATGGTCTGACATTCAATGCAACGGTCCCGCCGTCCCTTCGATGGTGGACATGCGGTGAAAGTCAGATAAACTATAAAAAAAACCGGAGGGAAGACCATGAAAGACGTTAAAGGAAAAGTTGCTTTTATCACGGGTGCTGCCAGTGGCATGGGCCTTGGCATGGCGCGCGCATTTGGTGCGGCGGGCATGAAAGTGATGCTCAGCGATATTGAGGATACGACGTTGCAGGCGCAGGTCAAGGATCTGAAAGCCAAAGGCTATGACGTGGCGGGTGTGCAGGTGGATGTCACCAAGGAAGAAGCACTGCAAAACGCCGCCAAAAAAACCATTGATACTTTCGGCAAGGTGCATGTGCTGTGCAACAATGCAGGCGTCGGCGTCGGTGGTAAAAGTGAGACCTGCGACATGCGCAACTGGCGCTGGTGCATGGATGTCAATCTGTGGGGCGTTGTCTATGGCTTGCAGGCATTCATGCCGCTGATCAAATCGCATGGCGAAGAAGGCCATGTAATGAGCACGGCCTCTATGGCGGGCATGTATGGGGTGCGTAATCTTGGTCCCTATAATGCGGCGAAATTTGCGGTGGTCGGTATCATGGAAACCATGATGGCGGAAAATCGCAACACCAATATCGGCGTTTCGGTGCTGTGCCCGGGCGCGGTCGCCACCAATATCGGCAATTCGACGCGCAACCGGCAGTCCGAATATGGCGGCTCGGCGGCCCCCAGCACCATGGACATTACCAATGACGCATTGGCCCAGGGCCTGCATCCCGATGTGGTCGGCAAACAGGTGCTGGAAGCCATCCTGAAAAACCAGCCCTATATTTTCACCGATCCCAATATGCGTAAAATGGTCGAATCGCGCTTCCGCAAAATCCTGTCGGGTTATGACTGGGCTGATAGCTGCGATGCGCTCGCGGGGGTGAAGCAGGGCAGCTTGCAGCGCAGTTGAAGAAGGGTCAAGAGACAGTTTGTTCTGATCGGCTATACCCAGCATTTAGCGTGTCACCCCGCACTTGTTGCGGGGTCCAGGGCTGCAAACGCAGGCCTTTGCGTGTGGCCCCTGGACCCCGGAATAAATCCGGGGTGACACTGTGGGTGGGGCGTATCGGGCTGAACCAAAAAGCGATCTAATCACATAACTCCGTAAACGGAGTAATCAGCGGGAGAAAGACGATATGAAAGACGTAAAAGGGAAAGTGGCGTTCGTTACGGGCGCTGCCAGCGGCATGGGGCTTGGCATGGCGCGGGCCTTTGCAGAAGCGGGTATGAAGGTGATGCTGGCTGATATTGAAGCCGGGCCATTGCAGCGTGAGACCGATGGGCTCAAGGCGAAAGGCTATGACGTTGCGTGTGTGCAGCTTGACGTCACCAAAATGGCGGATGTGCATGCGGCGGCGAAAAAGACCGTGGAGACTTTCGGCAAGGTGCATGTGCTCAGCAATAATGCGGGCATTGGCGTGTTCGGCAAAAGCGAAACCTGCAATATCAAGAATTGGGAATGGGTGGTCGATGTCAATCTGTGGGGTGTCGTGTACGGACTACAGGCGTTCGTGCCGCTGATCCTCTCACACGGCGAAGGCGGACATATTGTCAGCACGTCCTCGATGGCGGGCATGGTCGGTCTTTCGGGTGCCGGTCCCTACAACGCCACCAAATTCGCGGTGGTCGGCATCATGGAAACCATGATGGCGGAAAACCGCAAAAGCAATCTGGGCATTTCGGTATTGTGCCCCGGCGCGGTAGCGACCAATATTTCCACTTCGACGCGCAACCGGCAGGACGATTATGGCGGTTCTGCGCCCCCAAGTTCAAAAGAACGCATCGCCGATGTGCTGGCCCAGGGCCTGCATCCCGATATCGTTGGCAAACAGGTGCTGGAGGCGATTATTGATAACCAGCCCTATATTTTCACCGATCCAACCATGCGCAAAATGATCGAATCGCGCCACAAACGCCTGATGGCGGGCTATGACTGGGCCGACAAATGCAAGGCGCTGGCAGGTCAGAAACAGGCAGGCGGGATCCCGGGCGGCATTCTCAAGGAATAGCAAGTTACTTGACCCGCACCCCGGGTTAAGCAAAGCTGCAAGCATATAAAAATTGCGGGGCGCTAAAGCCCCGCGCAACCAGCACAGGGAGACGTCTGTTACAACAGGCGGTGTAATCAGCATGAAAGACGTAAAAGGAAAAGTGGCGTTCATCACGGGTGGCGCCAGCGGTATGGGCCTGGGCATGGCGCGCGCATTTGCAGCCGCAGGCATGAAGGTGATGGTTGCCGATATTGAGGCGGAACCCGCCAAACGCGCGGCCGATGAACTGACCGGCAAGGGCTATGAGGCATCCTGGTTACAGGTTGACGTAACCAAGCTGGATCAAATGCACGCCGCCGCCAAAAAGACGGTGGACACTTTCGGTAAAGTGCACATTATCAGCAACAATGCCGGCATTGGCGTGTTCGGCATGAGCGAAACCTGCGACATGCGCAACTGGCATTGGGTGGTGGATGTTAATCTGTGGGGCGTGGTGCATGGGCTTCAGGCCTTTGTGCCGCTGATCCTCTCGCATGGCGAGGGTGGTCATGTGTCCAGCACGGCGTCGATGGCGGGTATGGCGGGTCTGCGCGGTGCGGGGCCGTATAATGCAACGAAATTCGCCGTGGTCGGCATTATGGAAACCTTTGCGGCGGAACATCGCAAGGATAATCTTGGCTCCTCGGTGCTGTGCCCGGGTCTGGTCGCCACCAATATTGCATCGTCCACCCGCAACCGGCAGGAAACCTATGGCGGCGCGGCTAAGGCCAGCGACAAGGGCATCTCGGCCACCGAACTGGCCAAGGGGCTGAACCCCGATGCGGTCGGTCGTCAGGTGCTGGAAGCCATTCAGGAAGATCAGTTCTATATCTTCACCGATCCCAGCCTGCGCCACATTATCGAGACCCGCTGCAAGCGCATTTTGCAGGGCTATGACTGGGCCGCGAACTGCAAGGCGCTGAAAGGCGAAAAACAGGCCGATGGCCTGCCTGGCGGCCTGTTGACGAAATAATTCGGCTTCACAATAAAGCGGGGCAAACAAGCCCCGCACAACATTAGCAAGGGAGGCGTCTGGTACAACAGACGGCGCAAACAGCATGAAAGACGTAAAAGGAAAAGTGGCGTTCATTACCGGCGCTGCCAGCGGCATGGGTCTGGGCATGGCCCGGTCCTTTGCCGCCGCAGGGATGAAAGTGATGATCGGCGATATTGAACTGGCGCCCGCGCAACGCGCCGTGGACGAGCTGAAAGCCAAGGGACTTGAGGCCGCCTGTGTGCAGGTCGACGTCACCAAACTGGAATCGGTTCAGAACGCCGCCAAACAAACCATAGACACTTTCGGCAAGGTGCATGTGATCAGCAACAATGCCGGTGTCGCCGTGGGCGGATACAGCGAAACATGCAGCATCCGAAACTGGAACTGGGTGGTGGATGTCAATCTGTGGGGCGTCGTATATGGCTTGCAGGCGTTTGTGCCGCTGATCCTCTCGCACGGCGAAGGCGGCCATGTGATCAGCACCGCATCGATGGCGGGCATGGTTGGCCTGCGCGGCGCTGGCCCCTACAACGCCACGAAATTCGCGGTGGTCGGCATGATGGAAACTTTCGCCGCCGATCATCGCAAGGATAATATCGGCGCGTCGGTTTTATGCCCCGGTGTGGTCGCCACCAATATCGGTAATTCGGCGCGCAACCGGCCCGATCAATATGGCGGCGCGACCAAGCCAAACCCGCGTGACAAAACTGCGGAAATGCTGGCCCAGGGCCTTAATCCCGATATTGTTGGCGATCTGGTGCTGGAAGGCATACTGGCGGATCAAATGTATATTTTCACCGATCCCGGTCTGAAGCATCTGATTGAAACCCGCAACAAGCGGCTGCTGGACGCCTATGACTGGGCCGCCAACAGCAAGTCGCTGAAAGGCATCAAGCAATCGGGTTTGCTGCCGGGTTAAGGTGGGCGTTCCCACATTCGATCTGTCACCCCGCACTTGTTGCGGGGTCCAGGGCTCCAGTCTCAGGCCTGTGCGTGAGGCCCTGGACCCCGGAATAAATCCGGGGTGACACCGTAATGTGGATCAGGCATTTCATTCTTAAAATGCGCACGCCTGAAATTTAATAATAAAATCCGTCTACAGATCATTATATAAAGGGAAACAACATCATGAAAGTTGGATTTATCGGTCTTGGCAATATGGGCGGCCCGATGTGCCGCAATATCATCAAGGGTGGCCATGACGTGACGGTGTTGGACCTGAATCCGGTGGCCGTTAAGACCTGCACCGATCTGGGGGCAAAGGCAGCCACATCTCCGAAGGAACTGGCGTCGCTGGTGGATGTGGTGATGACCTCGCTGCCGATGCCCAAAGATGTCGAGGCGGTGGCGCTGGGCCCAAACGGCATTATCGAGGGCATTCGTCAGGGTACGATCTATATTGATCTGTCGACCAATTCGCCGACCATGATCCGCAAAATCGCGGGCGTGCTGGCGCCAAAGGGCGTCGTCACATTGGATGCGCCGGTGTCAGGCGGCGCGATTGGCGCGGAAAAGAAAACCATCGCCATCATGGTGGGCGGCGACAAGGCGGCCTATGACGCTTGCATGCCGGTATTTGAAAGTTTCGGGCAGAGCATTTCGCATCTGGGCGCACTCGGCAGCGGCGCCATCGCCAAGATCGTCAATAATATGCTGGCCTTCAGCAATATGGCGGCCGCCGCCGAAGGGCTGATGCTGGGCGCGGCGGCAGGTATCGACCCCGAAGCCCTGAACGAGGTGATCCGCAACAGTTCCGGCAATAGCATGGCCTATCGCGGCGTGGCGCATAAAACGCTGAATGGCGACTGGTCGGCCACCTTCACCATTGATCTGGCCTATAAGGATCTGCATCTGGCGCTGGAACTGGGCGATGAACTGGGCATTCCATTACCGATGGGGGCGCAGACCCATAATCTGATGCGCATGGCGCGCGGCCTGGGCTATGGCGGCGATGACGCCACCGCCATCATGCGGGTTTACGAAAAGACCCTGGGGCGCGAAGTACGCAAGAAAAAGAAATAACGGGGCACCATCTTGGAAGTTCGCAACAGTTCGGAAAAATCCGATCTGCCTCCGGCAGACGCGCCGATTGTCTATAGCGCGGGTTATGTACGTTATGTTGTTGGCATTCTGACGGTTGTATATATTTTCAATTTCATGGACCGGCAGATTTTGTCGATCCTGATGCAGCCGATCAAGCTGGAAATGCAGCTTTCAGATACGCAGCTTGGCTTTCTGTCCGGTGTGGCTTTTGCATTATTTTACGCGACGCTTGGCGTGCCGATCGCACGGCTGGCTGATCAATATTCGCGCGTGAATATCATTACCATCTGTTTGAGCATCTGGAGTTTTATGACCGTGCTTTCCGGGGTGGCCGGGAATTTTCTGCAATTGCTTGGCGCGCGTATCGGTGTCGGCATTGGTGAGGCAGGCGGCGGCCCCTCGTCGCATTCGCTGATCGCTGATTATGTAAAGGTTGAAAGCCGTTCCACCGCGCTTGGCGTGTTTGCGCTTTGCGTGCCCATTGGATTGATGGTGGGATTTCAGGTTGGCGGCTGGCTGGAAGAGAATTATGGCTGGCGGGTGGCCTTTCTTGCGGCGGGATTTCCGGGACTGATCCTTGCCGTAATTTTACGCATGACAGTGAAAGAGCCGGCGCGCGGCCATTCCCAGGCGGAAGCACAGGTCATTCATGCCGATCAGCCGTCCATCAAGCAGGTAACGAAACATATGCGCGCGATACGCACATTCCGGTTGCTGTGTTTTGCCTGTGCGATGCAGGCCTTTGCCGGCTATGGGTTGATCCAGTGGCTGCCCAGCTTTCTTTCGCGCAGCCATCAGATGACGAGCGGTGATATCGGTTTCTGGCTTGCGATGACCATTGGTGTGGGCGGGGCCATCGGTTCGGCAGGTGGGGGATATCTTGCGGACCGTTTTGGGAAAAAAGATTTACGCTGGCAATTGTGGTTGCCGGGCATTGGCGGCTTTCTGGGCGCGCCTATTGCATTTGGGATCTTGCTTTCCGATAATCCCGACACTGTGATGATTTATGTTTTTCTGCACGCCATTGCGGTGAATGCCTATCTGGGTCCGGCTTTTGCGGTTACGCAAACCTTGTCGCCGGTGCGCATGCGCGCGCTGGCCAGCGCTTTGCTGCTGTTTATGATCAATATTATCGGTCTTGGACTTGGTCCACAAATTGTAGGTATTTTGAGCGATCAACTACGTCCGGTCTTCGGCGATGAATCGTTGCGCTATGGCATTCTGATTGGGTGTATGGCGTATCTTGCGGCGGCGGCTTTTTTTGCGCTGGCAGCCAAAGCCGCGCGGGAAGATTACGGGCATGCCGCACAACTGGAGACGCGATAACAGTTTTTCGCCGATGCCGAATGACAGCTTAACCAGAAACAAGAGGGTGGCATGCGACGTTTTGACAGTTCGGTAAAGTCCGATGCCATACCGCAAAATCTGCCGACGGTGTATAGCGAAAACTATGTGCGCTATGCGGTGGGCATTTTGTCTGTGGTTTATCTTGTCAATCTGACCGATCGGCAGATTCTGGCCATCCTGATGCAGCCGATCAAGGAAGAGATGCTGCTTTCCGATACAGAGCTGGGTTTTCTCGGCGGCATCGCGTTTGCAATTTTTTATTCGATTTTGGGTTTGCCGATTGCGCGTCTTGCTGACAAGCATTCGCGCGTGAACATTCTCACAATCTGTCTGGTGTTGTGGAGCGTGATGACGGCGTTTTGCGGTCTGGCTCAGAATTTCTGGCAATTGCTGGTGGCGCGCATTGGCGTGGGCGTAGGCGAAGCAGGCGGCAGTCCGCCGTCGCATTCGCTTATCGCGGATTATGTGCCGGTGGAAAGCCGTTCCACGGCGCTTGGCTTTTTTGCAATTGGCGTGCCGCTAGGATTGTTGACGGGCTATCTTCTGGGGGGCTGGATTGAACAATATTATGGCTGGCGCGCCGCTTTTCTGGCAATTGGATTACCTGGTGTGATTTTAGCGGTCATAGTTCGCTATACCCTGGACGAACCAGCGCGCGGGCATTCCCAGGGCGGCGTCAGGACGCCGGTGGAAACGCCGCCGATTATGGATGTGGTGCGTCATATGTGGGCGGTGCCGACATTCTGGCACTTATCACTGGCCACGGCGTTGCAGGCATTCGCCACCTATTCCATCTATCAATGGATACCCAGCTTCCTTGCCCGCAGCTATCACATGCAAAGTGGCGAGATCGGCTTGTGGCTGTCGCTAGTCATTGGGGTGGGCGGTCTGATCGGCACGTTTTCGGGGGGCTATCTCGCGGATCTGTTTTCAAAGCGGGATATGCGCTGGCAAATGTGGGTTCCGGCGATTTCCATTCTTCTCACAGCGCCTTTTTGTGTGGGCATATATCTGTCCGATGGGGCGCTCTGGTCGCTGATTTTTCTGTTTTTCCCGATGATATTGGTGAACACATGGCTGGGGCCGGGATTTGCCGTGACCCAGACCCTGGCGCCGGTGCGGATGCGCGTCATGGCCAGCGCCCTATTGCTGTTTGTGCTGAACATTATCGGCCTGGGACTGGGTCCGCAGGCGGTTGGGATCATGAGCGATCTTCTGGCGCCTGCCCATGGCCAGGAATCCCTGCGCTACGCCCTGCTGATTTCGAGCTCATTTTACCTCTGGTCGGCGTATCATTTCTGGAAAGCATCAGCAACCCTGCGCGAAGACCTGAAACAGGCGATAGAATAACAAGGGGAAAACATGACCAGCATTGACGAAGACGGCGCCGCAGCAGCGGCCCTGACACCGGCCCATGAACCGGCCGCGCATTTCAGCAAACCCTATATCCGCTATGTCATCGGCATGCTGACGGTGGTCTATGCGGTTAATCTTATCGACCGGCAAATCCTGTCGATCCTGATGCAGCCGATCAAGGAGGAGATGCAGCTTTCCGACACCGCGCTGGGGTTTTTGTCCGGCATCGCCTTCGCGCTGTTCTATGCCACGCTTGGCATCCCCATTGCGCGGCTGGCGGATAGAAGTTCGCGGGTCAACATTATTTCCATCAGCGTGGCGCTCTGGAGCTTTATGACCGCGCTCTGCGGGCTGGCGCAAAATTTCTGGCAATTGCTGGCGTCGCGCATTCTGGTGGGTGTGGGCGAGGCGGGCAGCGGGCCATCCTCGCATTCGCTGATCGCGGATTATGTGCCGCTGGAAACCCGCAGTTCGGCGCTGGCGATGTATTCGCTGGGCATTCCCATTGGCATCATGATCGGTTTTGCGGTTGGCGGCTGGCTGGAGCAATTATATGGCTGGCGCATTGCGTTCATGGCCGTGGGCGTACCGGGGCTTTTGCTGGCGGTGTTGGTGCGATTGACTTTGCGCGAACCGCCGCGCGGCCATGCCGACCAGGCTACTCCTGGCGGCTTCGCCCTGGCGAGTGGCAGAGCGAGCGCCGTAAAAGCCGAACAGCCGCCCCTGCGCGAAGTGGCGCAGACCATGTGGAAACGAAAGTCCTTCCGGCATTTGGTCGTTGCGATCGGCATCCAGGCGATTGCGGGATATGGCGTCCTGATATGGGTGCCAAGCTTTTTGCATCGCAGCTATCATATGACCAGCGGTGAGGTCGGCACGGCGCTGGCGATCATCCTGGGCATTGGCGGCGTCATTGGCACGGCGGCGGGCGGTTATCTGGCCGATCATCTGGCGAAGCGCAATGTACGCTGGCAATTATGGATCCCGGCGCTGGGCGGCCTGATTGCCGTGCCGTTCAGTTTTGGGATTTATCTTTCCGGCACATCATTTGCGACGCTGGCCTGGTTTGCCGTGCCGATCATATTCGCCAATCTGTATCATGGCCCGGTGTTCGCCATGGCGCAGGCGCTGGCGCCCCTCAAGATGCGGGCCATGGCTGCAGCGATATTGTTATTCATGAGCAGCTTTATCGGCATGGGCATCGGGCCGCAACTGGTGGGCATTCTCAGCGATCTGCTGCATCCTTTATATGGGGCGGATTCGCTGCGCTATGCGCTGCTCTGCGTCTCCATGGCGCATATATGGTCGGCGGCGCATTTCTGGATGGCGTCAAAAACCTTGCGAGAGGACTTGGCGATTGCGCAATAATAGGGGCATAATAGGGGTCCATAACAGCAGGGAGAAGAAACCATGAGCCTGGGCGTCATTGCAAAGATCAAAATACAGGCCGGCAAGAATGCCGAGTTTGAGCAAATTTTCGGAGAGCTTGCCGCCGCCGTGCGCAAGAACGAGCCGGGCAATAATTTCTACGCCCTGCACAAATCCAAGACCGACCCGCTGCTTTATGTGGTGCTGGAAAATTACAAGGATGCTGCGGCCTTTGCCGCGCACCGCGAATATCCACACTTCAAGGAAGGCGGCAAAAAAATGGGCGCCTGCATGGCGGGCGCACCCGAGGTCGAACTGCTCGACGGGGTATAGGACGCGCACCGTCAAATCATAACAACAATCAGCAAGGAACAATAGATAGAATGAGCATAGGAATCGTGGCGAAGATCAAAGTGGCGGCAGGCAAGAATGCCGAGTTTGAGGGGGTCTTTGCCGAACTGGCGGGCGCCACCCGCAAAAATGAGCCCGGCTGTAATTTTTACGCCCTGCACAAATCGAAAGCCGATCCGCAGCTTTATGTGGTGCTTGAAAATTATAAGGATCAGGCGGCGGTGGATGCGCATATGGGCTCGCCCCATTTTCAGGCGGGCTTCAAAAAAATGGGCGCCTGCCTGGATGGCGCCCCGGTGATCGAAATGCTCGACGGGGTGTGACCAGACCGTTTTCTGATCGCGTTGATGGGGCTCTGCCGCCATGGTGTCAGTGCCCGGATAAACCGGGCACTGATAATGGGAAAACAGGGCATGCGTCAACGCGATCAATAAACGATCCGCAGCATCGCCTGCTATAGGCCAAGGGCCGCACGTGTTGCTGGTCCTGCTATCCCGTCGCTTTTGAGGTTGCGTTTTTTCTGGAATGCCATAACGGCCTTCTGGGTTGCGGGGCCGAATATCCCGTCCGCTTCCAACTCTGTGCCAGCTTTGACAAGTGCGTCCTGCAACGCCTTGACGTCCGAACCCTGAAGAAACGGCGTCTTGAGCATGAGATTGCGCTCCTCGGCAATTTGTGCTGAAACGCGGATCGTTCCGCCGGCAAGAAGCGCCGCTTCATCGATTGTCCGCCCACGGACAATAAGCGGCAAGGGTAACTGCCATTTTCCGGTGGCGATGAGCTGGTTGAACGTGTCCATGCGATAAACCGTTTTATGCAGGAGATCGTTGGAATGACCTGCAAGCCAGGCCCGGCGTGTCGCGACATAGTTTGAAACCCAGCCCTGTTCCCCTTTATCGTGCGCGTTACCATAGTTTTGTAGCGTGCGGTCGCGCATCAGGCGCCAGGATCCATGCACGACACTGTCATAAACGACGGCGACGCCCAAAGGCGAGGCAACACCGGTATTGTTGGCGGCCAGAACGGCAGGGGTCCAGTAAACCCGGTCGAAAAATGCGTCCTGACAGCTCTGCATGACCGGATCATCACCTGCCTGTTTGAGCAACCCCCGAAAGGCCACATCCGTATTCAGCGCGGCATCGTGCCGCTTGAGCGCCGTCAGATAGGGATGCAACTGCGCACCAAAGTCTGCGTCCGGGATCTCGCAATAGTCTTTGATCAGCAGATAAAGATTGCCGCTCGTAAGCGTTGTCTGCGAGCGCCCGTAGGTGAGCTGGCCTGTGTCGTTCCTAAGCAAGGTGACCATCCCATAGTCGCCCAATATGCGCCCTGTTTCGAAGATGTTGACTATCGCCTGTGCTGTCTGCTTTTCCAGATTAGTCGGCATATATTCCCCCATGAATGACGGTCCACATTCGGACCACAGCAATTATGCGCGGACGAGCTGCCATACTAGCAGTTCAAGAGTTCCAGGTTGAAAACAGATTTGCGCCATTCGCCCTATACTTTCAGCCAGTATGCACGAAATTGAAATAGCGGTAAGGATCGGGCTATCCGGGCGTGATTGTTATGGAAACCACGAATATCTTATAATAGATTATACGCCGTCAGCCCGGTTGAGGGTGGAATGCCGTGTTTTAAATGGCAGTAATAATGAGTAGCAGGGAGAGTCAGCTTATGGCCTGGAATTACGCCGATATTTTCGAAGCGATAGCAGATAAGACACCGCCGGAAACGCCCGCGCTTATTCATGCGGGACCCGGCGGCAGCGAAGGCCGGGTGATCGGCTGGGGCGACTTCATGACACGCACCAACCGTCTGGCGCGGCATTTTCTTGCGGCTGGCGCCACCACCGGCGACAAGGTCGCCCATTACATGCGTAATGCGCCCGCCTATGTCGAAACCTATACGGCGGCGTTCAAGGCGCGGATGGTGCATGTGAATGTCAACTTCCGCTATCTGGACGAGGAGCTCTGGTACATTCTCGACAATTCGGATTCGACGGTGGTGGTGTTCGGGGCGGAGTTCCGCGAGCAGGTGCGGGCCCTGCGGGGGCGGTTGCCCGGCGTCAAGCTGTGGGTTGAGGTGCCCCCGGATGATCAGCTGGATGCGGAAGTGGCGGATTTCGCCGTATCATTTGAAACGCTGGCAAATACGGGAGACGGCGGCAAACTGGGCATTGAGCGGTCCGGCAAGGACATGCTGTTCATCTATACCGGCGGCACCACCGGCATGCCCAAGGGCGTGATGTGGGAGCACGAGGCCCTGTGGACGGCGACAGGAAGCGGCGCGTCGCTGTTCAACCCGGACGCGCCCCCGCCGAAGACAGCCGAAGAACATGCCGGCCGGGTGGCCGCCCTGCCGCTGCGGGCCAAGCTTATTCCCGCCTGCCCGCTCATGCACGGCACCGGAATGATTTCCGCCTTCAATTGCCACACCCAGGGCGGGTGTGTGGTGACGACGCCAGAGGCCAATCTGGATGCGGACGCATTGTGGAAGACGGTACAGCGCTACAAGGTCAACTCCATGGCCATTGTCGGCGACGCCTTCGCCAAGCCGATGCTGCGCAGCCTGGATGCACATCCCGGCGCGTATGATCTGTCGTCGCTGTTCGGCATTCTGTCTTCCGGCGTCATGTGGAGCCCGGAAGTCAAGCAGGGGCTGCTCAGGCACAATCCGAATATGATCCTGGTGGATTCATTCGGGGCATCCGAAGCGGTTGGTTTTGGGCGTTCGCAAACCTCGGCGGCGGGCACGTCGGAAGTTGCGAAATTCGCCATTGGCGAGGATTGCAAAGTGTTCACTGAGGATTACCGCGAAGTGGAGCCAGGCAGTGGCGTCCCCGGCTTTATCGCGCGTACCGGCGCCATTCCGGTTGGCTATTACAAGGATCCGGAAAAAACAGAAAAAACTTTTCCGGTCATAAACGGGGTGCGCTATTCGATCCCGGGCGACTGGTGCACGGTGGAAAAAGACGGGACCTTGACGCTGCTCGGGCGCGGCTCCGTCTGCATCAATAGCGGCGGCGAGAAAATCTACCCCGAGGAAGTCGAGGAGGTCATCAAGACTCACCCGCAGGTCGATGACGTGCTGGTTGTTGGCGTTCCCGATGAAAAATGGGGCCAGGCCGTAACCGGCGTCATCAGGATGAAGCCGGGCGTTAATTTCAACGAGGAAGATTTGCGCAGCTTTGTGCGTAAAAACCTCGCGCCATACAAAGTTCCCAAGCGTATCCTGCCCACCGGAATCGCCCTGCGCGCCGTCAACGGCAAGGCCGATTACAAAACCGCCACCAATTTCGCCAAAACGACGCTGGGCCTTCCGGTCTGACAGGCATCACGCGGCATGCTCTGACAGCAGGCCGCGTTTTTTCAGGACGCGGACCAGCAGGACGATTGCAGTGGCGATGCCTAGCGGGATGAGTACGGACGATATTGCGTCAAGGAACGAGCCGCCAGCCCAATAGGTGTGTTCCCACGCGATCAGGATGATCATGCCCACCACCCAGGTGTAGACGGTGGAATAATCCTTGATCACGATGCGCCGCCAGTTGAAATTCATGCCTTCGACGGCTTCGCGGTAATGCGTGAAATCGGGCCAGAAGCGATTCACCCGCTGGCAATAGGCGCGATAGTCATCGCCGAATTTTTCAACCAGAAATTTTTCTTCCGCCGTCACGATGCCCCAATAGGCGACACCGAAAAAGATCAGGCCGGCAAGATAGGCGAGCGGATTGTTATGCACCACAAACAGGCCCAGCAGCACCAGCGCATTGCCAACATATAAGGGATTGCGGCACACCGCGAACATGCCGGAACTGACCAGCGTATCCGCATGCACTTTCTTATCCTGTCCGCCGCGCTTGATATAGGCCAGCCCGATTACCCAGGCGCGCAGGCCCGAACCCGCCAGCGCAAGCAACAGGCCGGTCATATCCAGCCATGCGTCAATTACCGCGCTGCCCATAAATGGTCTGGGGG
>CAMTVX010000080.1:0-15897 GCA_947085295.1 uncultured Alphaproteobacteria bacterium
CCATCACCCGGTCGCGTTTGAAGCGCAATTTGCTGGACGCGCTGGATCATGGGCATATGTTTGAAGTGCCACCCGGAATGTTGGCGGCCGAAGAAGAACAGATCTGGCAGCAGTTTCAGCAGGAGCTGCAAAGGCGCGGTCAAACCCTTGCAGATCAAGATAAATCCGAGGAAGAACTGCGCAAGGAATATAGCAAAATAGCGGATCGCAGAGTGCGTCTGGGCTTGTTGCTGGCGGAAATTGGTCAGCGCAATAATATCACTGTGCCGGAAGAAGCGATACGCGAAGCGCTTTTCCGTCAGGCCTCGCAATTTCCGGGTCAGGAAAAACTGCTGTTTGATTATTATCAGAAAAACCCGCAGGCGCTGGCGTCGCTGCGCGCGCCGCTGTATGAGGACAGGGTCGTTGATTTTGTTCTGGAACTTGCCCAGGTGACGGATAAACCGGTCAGCAGGGAAGAACTGTTCAAGGAACCCGACGACGAAATGTAACCCCTTACCGCCGCATCAAGCCGTAAACTTTGTCAGCATCAGATCAGGACAACATATCATGCGAGATCCAGTCGAAACCTATATGAACCTTGTTCCGATGGTGGTGGAACAAACCGGCCGTGGCGAGCGCGCCTATGATATTTTTTCGCGCCTGCTGAAAGAGCGGATTATTTTTATTACAGGCCCGATTGAAGATCACATGGCGACGCTCGTGACAGCGCAGTTGCTGTTTCTGGAAGCGGAAAATCCGAAAAAAGAGATCTTTATGTACATCAATTCCCCCGGCGGCGTGGTGACATCCGGCCTGGGCATCTATGATACGATGCAATATATCCGCCCGGCGGTCTCGACCCTGTGTGTGGGGCAGGCGGCCTCGATGGGATCACTATTGCTGGCGGCGGGCGAAAAGGATGCGCGGTTTGCACTGCCCAACGCCCGCATCATGTTGCATCAGCCTTCAGGCGGGTTCCAGGGCCAGGCAACCGACATTCTGCTGCATGCGGAGGAAATCCGGGCTTTGAAACAAAGGCTTAATATGATTTACGCCCGGCATACCGGTCTGCCGGTTGAGCGGGTTGAAGCAGCGCTGGAGCGCGATAATTTTATGACTGCAGAAATGGCCAAGGAGTTTGGTATTATAGACAAGGTGGTCGAAAAACGCCCGATCCCTGAGGAGGGCTGATAAAAGGCTGCCGGTGCCAGTATTAATGCCTATATTAATGAAATGTTGAAATTATATGGGCTAACATGCTCGTATTGATGTTCGGGGCATCAGAATCGTGTGAGAGATTCGAATTGAACCGGAAAAAGAGTGCCCTGGTCCCTGTTCTTAAAAAGGGGCTTTGGGAAAAACAGGAAATATAGCATTCTACCCGGTGTTACGCATATCGGGTGTGAATCATAATAGCAGACGGAGTCTCTCAAATGAGCAAGGTCAGCGGCGGCAGTAGCGATTCAAAGAATACGCTGTATTGTTCCTTCTGTGGCAAAAGCCAGCATGAAGTTCGCAAGCTGATAGCAGGTCCAACCGTATTCATCTGTGATGAATGCGTTGAATTGTGCATGGATATCATTCGCGAAGAAACCAAAACATCGCTCGTCAAGTCACGCGCGGGTGTGCCTACCCCAAAAGAAATCCGCAAGACCCTGGATGATTATGTCATCGGCCAGGATTACGCCAAGCGTGTTCTGGCGGTGGCGGTGCACAATCATTACAAGCGGCTCAACCAGCAGACCAAGGCGGGCGATGTTGAAATTGCCAAGTCAAATATTCTGCTGATCGGCCCGACGGGGTGCGGCAAGACATTGCTGGCGCAGACGCTGGCGCGCATTCTGGATGTGCCGTTCACCATGGCTGACGCCACGACACTGACCGAAGCCGGTTATGTGGGCGAAGACGTGGAGAACATCATTCTCAAGCTGCTTCAGTCCGCCGATTATAATGTTGAGAAAGCGCAGCGCGGCATCGTCTATATCGACGAAGTCGACAAGATCAGCCGCAAGTCGGATAACCCGTCTATCACGCGTGACGTGTCCGGCGAAGGTGTGCAGCAGGCGCTTCTGAAACTGATGGAAGGTACGGTCGCCAGCGTTCCGCCACAAGGTGGACGCAAGCATCCGCAACAGGAATTCCTGCAGGTGGATACGACCAATATTCTGTTTATTTGCGGCGGCGCATTTTCCGGGCTGGAACGGATTATCTCGGCGCGCGGGCAGGGCTCTTCGATTGGTTTTGGCGCGAATGTCAAATCGCCCGATGATCGTCGCACCGGCGATATTCTTAAAATGCTGGAGCCGGAAGATCTGCTGGCCTTTGGTTTGATCCCGGAATTTGTTGGCCGCCTGCCGGTACTGGCAACGCTGACCGATCTGGATGAACCCGCGCTGATTGATATTCTCAGCAAGCCGAAGAACGCGTTGGCCAAGCAATTCCAACGCCTGTTTGATATGGAAAATGTCAAATTGACCTTCTCGGACGAGGCGCTGAAGGCGATTGCCAAAAAGGCCATCACGCGTAAAACCGGCGCGCGCGGCCTGCGCTCCATTCTGGAATCCATTCTGCTGGATACCATGTATGAATTGCCCAGCTTCGAATCAGTCGAAGAGGTTGTGATCAGCGGCGAGGTTGTCGATGGCAAGGCAAGCCCGCTCTATATCTACTCAGACCGGGATCGCCGCGAAGACGCGGGCGCTTCTGCGTGATCAAGCCCTATCGTTTTTCCGGATATTCCGGAAAAACGGCCTATCTCGCGAACGGATCTTGAAAATTGTTCCGGTTAATCCCAAGTTAAGTTTGCACCCCGCGCCGGATGGCCGGGCGGGTTTGCGCGTGACTTGGTCCTGGCTTAGGCGGGGTTACTGGCACAGCGCATTTATTAGGGGATTCCTATGGAAGAAGTAACGAAAAAGACCGGACAGACCAGCATCCTTCCCGTTTTGCCACTTAGGGATATCGTCGTATTTCCGCATATGGTTGTGCCATTGTTCGTTGGGCGGGAAAAATCCGTTCGCGCGCTTGAGGATATGATGCAGACAGACAAGCAGATCATGCTTGTCGCGCAACGTGACGCCACCAATGATGATCCGTCTAAAGATGATATTTATCAGATTGGCACCATCGCCACCGTAATGCAGTTGCTGAAACTTCCCGACAAAACCGTCAAGGTTCTGGTTGAAGGCGTGTCGCGCGCGCGCATCAGGCGCTTCACGGATAATTCTGAATTCATGCAGGCGGAAGTCGAAATTATTTCTTCTGGCGACGATGATACGCCGGAGACTGAGGCGCTGGCGCGTTCGGTCACATCGCTGTTTGATCAGTATGTCAAGCTGGGCAAGAAATTGCCTCAGGATGTTCTGGTGTCGGTTGAACAGATTGATGGCGCGGCCAAGCTGGCGGATTCAATTGCATCGCATGTTGCTGTCAAGATTCCTGAAAAACAGGAATTGCTTGAAATGGTCGATACTGCGGCGCGGCTGGAAAAACTGCTTTCCATGATGGAAGGTGAGATCAGCGTTTTGCAGGTCGAGAAGAAAATTCGCGGGCGTGTCAAACGGCAGATGGAAAAGACACAGCGCGAGTTTTATCTGAATGAGCAGATGAAGGCGATTCAGAAAGAGCTTGGCGAAGGCGAAAACGGCAAAGACGAAGCCGGTGAGATTGAGGCGAGGATCAAAGGCACCAAGCTGAGCAAGGAAGCCAGCGAGAAAGCCGAAGGCGAGTTAAAGAAACTGCGCAATATGAGCCCGATGTCGGCCGAGGCCACAGTCGTGCGCAATTATCTCGACTGGCTGCTGTCAATTCCGTGGAACAAGCGCAAGCGCGTGAATATTGATCTGGCGCGCGCGGAAGCCATTCTCAATGACGATCATTACGGGCTTGAAAAAGTAAAGGAGCGCATCCTTGAATATCTTGCCGTGCAAAAGCGCACCAATAAACTGAAGGGTCCGATCCTGTGCCTTGTTGGACCGCCAGGTGTTGGCAAGACATCGCTTGGTAAATCCATTGCGCGTGCAACGGGACGTGAATTTATTCGCATGTCTCTGGGCGGCGTACGCGATGAGGCTGAAATTCGTGGCCATCGGCGTACCTATATCGGCTCGATGCCGGGCAAGGTGATCCAGAGTTTGCGCAAGGCGAAATATTCCAATCCGTTTTTCCTGCTGGATGAAATAGACAAGATGGGCGCCGATTTCCGTGGTGACCCGTCATCGGCCCTGCTGGAGGTTCTGGACCCTGAGCAAAATAGTACGTTCTCGGATCATTATCTTGAAGTGGATTATGATCTGTCCGACGTGATGTTCGTGACCACGGCGAACAGTTTGCGCATGCCCGAACCGCTGCTGGACCGGATGGAGATCATTCGCATTCCCGGCTATACCGAGGATGAGAAAATCGAAATCGCCAAACGCCATCTGGTGGCCAAACAGCGCGAGGCGCATGGTCTGAAAGCGCATGAATTCTCGATTTCGGATGCGGGCATCCGCCATCTTATCCGGTACTATTCCCGTGAAGCAGGGGTGCGAAACCTTGAGCGTGATCTTGCCAATCTGGCGCGCAAGGCGGTGCGGGAACTGGTATCCAACAAGGACGTCAAGCATATCGAGATGACCGAAGAGTTGATCGAAAAATATGCCGGCGTGCGTCGTTTCCGATACGGAGAAGCGGAGCTGGAGGATCATATCGGCGTCGTGACGGGGCTTGCCTGGACTGAGGTTGGCGGCGAGTTGCTGAATATCGAATCTGTCATGCTGCCCGGCAAAGGGCGCATGACGACAACCGGCAAGCTGGGCGATGTGATGAAGGAATCCATCGAGGCGGCGTCTTCGTATGTGCGTTCGCGCGCGGTTGATTTTGGCATCAAGCCTTCGATCTTTGAGAAAAAAGATATCCATGTGCATGTGCCGGAAGGCGCAACGCCCAAGGATGGGCCGTCCGCAGGCGTGGCGATGGTGACGTCAATCGTCTCTGTACTGACGTCCAATCCGGTGCGTCGCGATGTGGCGATGACGGGCGAGATCAGCCTGCGTGGGCGGGTCCTGCCAATTGGCGGCCTGAAGGAAAAACTTCTGGCGGCGTTGCGTGGTGGCATTAAAACCGTGCTGATACCGTCGGAAAATGTCAAAGACCTGGCGGATATTCCAGACAATGTCAAAAAAGATCTGGAGATTATTCCGATGACAGTGCTGGACGATGTGTTGCGTCATGCGCTGGTGCGGCCGCTGGTTCCCATCGAATGGGACGAGGAAAAAGAAATGGCCGCAGCAAACGAGGCAAAAAAAGGTTTGTCAGACGGACTGCGCGCGCATTGATGCAGGGATAGTTTTCCCGGTCATTGTGATTCGAAGTTTCTGGATCAATTCTAACCGGCCATGGCAACATGGCCGGTTTTTTGTGATTTAATACCGATTGTTGGTTCGCAAGGGAAAATTCACCCCTAAATGCACAAAAATCTGGGGAAAACAGCCTTTTTTCTTTGACGGAACCAGGGAAGATAGGCAAACTCCGCGAGTGTTTTTAGTCTGCGTCGTCCGAGTCTGATGGACGTAAGATCATGACCTGAATACCTGACTTGAATACCTGACCTGACGTGCAACTTAATATTGAGGGGGCCCTCGTGAACAAAAATGAACTGATCGCAGCCGTAGCCGATGACATCGATGTCACTAAAGCGGATGCTTCGCGCGCTGTTGATTCCATTCTGGAAATCATCACCAAAAGCCTGAAGAAGAATGGCGAAGTCCGCCTTGTGGGATTTGGCACTTTTTCTGTTGTGAAGCGTAAGGCATCCGAAGGACGCAATCCCCGCACGGGTGAGCCAATCAAAATTCCAGCAAGCAAGCAGCCGAAATTCAAGGCCGGCAAGGCATTGAAGGACGCCGTAAACTAATCTGGCGCTGTTTCTGGTTACCCGTTTTGCCAGTAATTAATACCAGTCCTCATTATGTTTGAGTCGTTGTCATTCTGAGCGCAGCGAGGAATCTTTCTTTGTAACTGCGAGATCCTTCGCCTGCGGCTCAGGATGACAGAACATAAATTAGGGCCGTTGGTACAATAGTATTCCTGCGGGCGGTTAGCTCAGTTGGTAGAGCATCTCGTTTACACCGAGAGGGTCGGCAGTTCGAGCCTGTCACCGCCCACCACGCGTTTCGCCCGCGCCTTTGGCGCGGTCTTGCGAAACGGAGTGTCCCTCGAAGCTCATGCGAAGCATGAGCGTAGTGGGACTGGCGTACAAGATATGAACAGGTAGGCTATATGACGAGCGAAGAGGAAATGATAATTCTGGCGCGACAGCATACTCGAGATGCGACACTCGCGTTGGTTGAGATAGCGCGACAAAGCGATGATGCCTCAGCAAAGCAACGCGCTATTTCTTTACTACGTGCTCGTGGTTTTCTGACATCATCCAACTCGATCAATGATGAGCTTCTGCGTATTGAGAAGATGAATGATGAGGAAATACATGCAGTTTTTCGACGAGCTATGAACTGAATTACGCGCTATAGCGGGGTTGGCTTATGTTGAACACCCTACACACAATGTCACCCCGCACTTGATGCGGGGTCCAGGGTTCCAAACTCAAGCCTGAGCGTGTGGCTCCTGGACCCCGGAATAAATCCGGGGTGACACTGTGGGTGGGGCGGTTCAATGAGAACGAAAAATGGTCTAATGACAGCCAGCTAATTTATTGCAGGCTCTCCCGCCTCTCACGCCGTCTCAGTTACCTTTCCCCGTGTCCCTGCAATATCGGCCATCAGCTCTATCGCTTCTAATTGACTGGTGGCGATGGTCAGGCCTGTCGCGCCGCTGTCGGCCCAATCGGCAAAGCGTTTTTCAATGCGATCACGCGGGCCAACCAGCGCACCCTCGTCCAGATAATCATCGGGCACGGCATCGGCGGCCTCGTTTTTGCGCTTGGCCAGATACAGTTCCTGAATGCGGTTTGCCGCCTCGCCATAACCGCGCCGGATCATCATTTCCTTGTGAAAGTTCAAATCCGGGTGGCCCATGCCGCCGACATAGAGCGCGACATTGGGTTTCATGCGTTTCAGTCCGGCTTTCACATCATTGGTGACGACAACGGTGGCGCTGGGCTGAATTTCGAAATTTTTGAAACTCTTGCCGCCGCCCGCGCGGGCAAAGCCTTCCTCCAGCCACGGCTTATACGTCTTCATCGAGCCGGGCACAAAATTCAGCGGCAGCCAGCCATCAGCGATTTCCGCTGTCAGCTTCGTATTGGCCTCTGTGCCGGTGCCAAGCCAGATCGGCAGTTTCGGGTTCATATGCAGGATTGATTTCAGCGGTTTGCCAACCCCCATGCTGCCTGGGCCGGTATAGGGCAGGGAGATTTCCTTGCCCTGATGTGTGACGGGTTCCGCGCGGTCGCGAATTTTTTGCATGATCTGCACATAGTCGCGGATACGCCAATAGGGTTTGCCCCAGGGTTGGCCATACCAGCCTTCGACGATCTGCGGCCCGGACACGCCAAGCCCCAGAATAAAGCGGTTCCCGCCCGCCAGATCATCAATGGTCGCCGCCGACATCATGGTGGCGGCAGGGCTGCGCGCGGCAAGCTGGATAATGCCGGTGCCAAGACGGATGCGTTTGGTCAGGGCCGCAAGATAAGCCAGCGGACTGAACGCGTCCGAGCCATAGGCCTCTGCGGTCCAGACGGAATCATATCCCAACTGTTCGGCGCGTAGAATACGCTCCACCGGTAACGCCATCCGCTCGCCCGAATATCCAATTGAAAGTCCCAGTTTCATGGCCGTCTCTCCTGCCTGCATCGTTCTGATCTTGCAGACAGGTTAACGGGACATAGGCGCTTTCCGCAAGTCCGCAGTCAGGGCTCGAAACTTTTCACGAGACTGCTGGTAACAAGCCCCCACCCATCGACAAGCACAAAAAAGATCAGCTTGAACGGCAGCGAGATCATTATAGGCGGCAACATCATCATACCCATCGACATCAGCACAGACGACACCACCATATCTATGACAATAAACGGAATAAAAAGCAGAAAGCCCATCTCAAAAGCGCGCTTTAGTTCCGAAATAATAAACGCGGGGATCAGCGCCTGAAGCGGGGTTGCTTCCGGGGTTTGCGGTTGTTCGGATTTTGAAAGTCCCAGGAATAATTGTAAATCCGCCTCGCGCACCTGGGACATCATAAATAGCCGTAGGGGTGCAACCGTGCGCTCAAAGGCGACCTGCGGCGTAATCCGCTCTTCCATCAGGGGAAGAATGCCATCTTCATATGATTTCTGAAATGTTGGCGCCATCACAAACGCGGTCAGGAACAACGCCAGCGATATCATCACTGTGTTGGGCGGTGATGTTTGCGTTCCTATTGCGCTTCGCAGCAAAGACAGGACAACAACAATCCGGGTGAAAGATGTGACCGTAACCAGAATGCCGGGCGCAACACTCAGCACACTGATCATGGCAATAAGCTGAATAATTCGTCCCGTCACCGATCCGGCGCCACCCAGTGCCGCTTCGTCGTCTGAATTTGCGACCGCCCCGGCGCCAGCGGCGCCACCAAGATCAATCGAAATAGATTGCGCAAAAGTGGGCGTAAAACTGCTCAGCAGTATGGCAACACAGAATATTGCCAGCCATATATGGCGTAATTTCATAAAATATTTCACGCACCGGTTATTCACGCCTTTTTGTTTCCCATGAAAGGCAGTATCCGGGACAGGGAGTTTTGGCCACGCGGTTCTACTGCAATTTTTACGTTCGATGCGGCAACACTATCGATATTGCTTTCAACCAGCAGATCGCGGTCACCATTCAGCAAAATCAAATGTTCGACATTATCGCGCCGGATCAGCAGTAGCTTTCGTCTGGCGTCAACGGCCTGCACTTCAATAACGCCAATACGGCTATCGCCTTTGGCACCAGTCACACGGGGGGTAAGCCCCATGCGTTTGCCAAACCAGGAGCACGCGGCAATCAGCCCAAGCACAAATATTAATGCCAGACCAAAACGAAGATATTCCATCATTTCCAAGCGCAATTTCCCATAAAGATACGCGTAGGCATTGTACCTAAATCGAAATGTGCCGATTTATGCTTAACAACGGGTTAAAATTAAAAATCCGCAATAAGCGCCCCATTAAAGTTTTCTTAATTGCAAAGGGGGAAAATACAGGCACAGGCGGCTATGCGCCTGCGATAGATGCATCGTTTAATGCGCTGGAATTATAGATGGATTCAAAAAACATCCCGCTTTTGTCTGCTGTCCGGGCCCGGATGGAATGGCTTTCTGAACGGCAGAAACTGCTGTCGGAAAATATCGCCAATGCGGATACACCGGGCTATCGCTCGCGCGATCTTAAACCGGTGGATTTTCATAAAATGCTAAAGCGCGGCTCAACATCGGAAGTTGCGATTACGCACACCCAGCATCTGAAGGGCGCTGCCGATGCGCAGCGTTTCAAATTCAAGCCTGAAATAGCGACGGCGACGGAAGTTAATCCATCAGGAAATTCGGTTTCCATAGAGGAACAGATGGTCAAGCTTGGTGAAACCCAAATGGAATATGAAGCGGCAACTGGGATATACCGAAAACAGACGATGCTTTTGAAGCTTGCGCTTGGCAATCGAAACTAACGCACGGCCCGCATTTACCCGATCAGGTTTATAAAGGAGAAAGTTCATGGATCTTAAATCAGCGATTGCAACATCGGTTTCCGGCATGAATAGCCAGGGAACACGGATGCGGATCATTTCAGAAAATATCGCAAATGCGCAATCCACAGCCAAGGGACCGGACGGAGAACCATATCGCCGTCGCGTGGTGAGTTTCACCAATGAGCTGGATAAGGCAAGCGGTGCGAAACTGGTGAAAGTAAAAGGCGTTGAAACGGATAAGGCCGAGTTTGAAACGGTTTATGATCCATCGCATCCTGCCGCCGACGGCAATGGTTATGTAAAAACACCCAACGTGAATACGCTGATCGAAACCATGGACATGAAACAGGCGCAGCGCAGCTATGAGGCAAATCTGGCCGCCGTAAAGGCATCCCAGAATATGATGGTTCGCACCCTTGATCTTCTCAATATCCGATAATCATCAGTAGAAGGATTGAATTAATATGGTTGCTAGCATAACAAATCCGGCGGGCGCCGCGTCCGCATATGCGCAGGCTGCGGGCCGTATTCTGGACGGCGCGGATGCCGGTTCTACGGGCGCGTCAACGGCGGGCCCCAGTTTTGCCGATCTCGTAAAAGATTCAATCGGGGAAACTGTCAACATTACCAAAGCGTCGGAAACGGCTTCATTAAATGCGATAAGTGGCAAGGCCGATGTGGTTGATCTGATCACGGCCGTTAATGACGCGGAAATGACCCTGCAAACAGTCGTGGCGGTGCGCGATCGCGTGGTGCAGGCCTATCAGGAAATAATGCGGATGCCGATCTAACGGCATTTTTTTTGCGTCAGAATTTTATAGTAAATTTTTTTTGAACAGGGTGTTGAACAGATGGAAGCAAATGATGTTATGGATGTCTCGCGCGATGCCATTATTGTCATGCTGCAAATATCCACTCCTGTGATGATGGTCGGCCTTATCGTGGGCCTGGTTATTTCTCTGTTCCAGGCTCTGACGCAAATTCAGGAAATGACGCTGACTTTTGTGCCGAAAATAATTGCGATATTTGCTTCACTGCTGATTTTTATGCCGTTCATGGGCAGGGTAATGGATGATCTGATGGTGCGGCTTGCGGAAAGAATTTCAAGCCTTTAGCCGTTCACCATCAACGCAGAAAGCGGGCCTATGTTGAGCGAATTTATTCCAGCGCAGATATTTGCATTTCTGCTGATTATGGCCCGCATAGGCGGCATGGTGATGCTGATGCCTGGCATTGGAGAAATGCAGGTTCCATCCTGGGTTAAAATCGCGCTGGCAGTTAGCATCAGCGCTGTGCTTTTCCCGGTTGTCAGTGCATCGCTGCCCGCATTGCCGTCGCTTCCGACCGCGCTGGCATTTGTAGTTGGCACCGAAGTGATGATCGGAGTGTTTATCGGCGGCATGACGCGTTTGTTATTGAGCGCGCTGCATGTTGGCGGCACCGTGATTGCCATTCAAACCGGTTTGGCCGCAGCCCAGAGTTTTGATCCGTCTCAACAAAGCCAGTCGGCCATTGTGGCGACGTTTTTGACACTGGTTGGGGTTAATCTGATTTTTGCAACGAATATGCATCATCTTTTATTTCATGCGATGGTGGATAGTTACAGCCTTTTCGCACCAGGAAATTTACCGCCGGTTGCGCAATTCAGTGAGCTGGCGATATCTACCACGGCCAAATCCTTTGCGCTGGGTATCCAGTTGGCCAGCCCGTTTATTGTGTTTGGTCTGATTTTCAATGTGGGCCTGGGTCTGATCGCGCGCCTGATGCCGCAACTTCAGGTTTTCTTTATCGCCGCACCAGCGCAGATCATGCTTGGCTTCATCATTCTTGCCGCAGTCCTGTCCAGCACCATGATGTGGTTTCTGGATTATTTTCAATCCGGAATGTCGCCATTTCTGGCCGCACCATGAGAAACCCTAAACATGGCTGATCAGGACGATACAGAAAAAACCGAAGATCCGTCCCAAAAGAGGCTGGATGACGCGCATGGGAAAGGTGATGCCCCACGCAGCCAGGAACTGAAGCATTTCTTTATGCTTGGCGGTGGTGCGCTGGTCGTTGGCATGTATGGCAGCTCCATGGGGAACGCGCTTTTCCGGGATATGCAGAAATATATGGAACTGGGTTACGCCTTTAGAATGGATTCGGGGCAGGTGCTGCTTATCTGGAAGGAGGCGTCGGCACAGGTTCTGGAGGCAATATTCCTGCCTTTGCTGGTGCTGATGGTGGCGGCTGTTGCCGGAACACTTTTGCAACAGCGGCCCGTCTGGGCCGTGGAAAAGTTAAAGCCATCATTTGGCAAACTGTCCCCCATGAAGGGAATGCAGAGAATCTTTTCCATACAATCCGTTGTGGAACTTGGAAAAAACATTCTGAAACTGATTGTGGTTGGGGCTATCGTAACCTATGTCGTTTGGCCGGATCAGGGTCGTCTTGACACATTTATGCAAGTTGATCTGTTGGCGGTTCTGGGCTATCTGCAATCTGTGGTTCTGAAACTGTTTGGCGCCGTGGCCGCGATTATGGCCCTGGTGGGTGGGGTTGATTATTTTTTCCAGCGCTTTGAATTTATGAAAAAGCAGCGCATGACCCGTCAGGAAGTAAGAGACGAGCACAAGCAAAGCGAAGGCGATCCACTTATAAAGGCGCGGGTGCGCCAGATCAGGGCTGAAAGGGCAAGGGGGCGGATGATGGCCGCAGTGCCGGAAGCAACGGTAGTCATCGTCAACCCGACCCACTATGCTGTGGCGCTGAAATATGAGCATCAGAAGATGGCAGCGCCGGTTTGCGTGGCCAAAGGGCTTGATAATATAGCGCTTCGTATTCGTGCAGTTGCGGAGGAGAATAAGGTGCCGGTGATTGAAAACCCGGTATTGGCCAGGGCGTTATATGCATCGGCAGAGATTGATCGCGAAATCCCGGCGGATAGTTATAAGGCGGTGGCCGAAGTGATCAGCTTTGTTATGCAGCTTAAAAAGAAGAAAGGTGCGCTTCGTTAAAACAGGTGTTGTGAATAACCAGGGGCATAGGGCAATGGCAGGATTATTGCGCAACCTAACCAGCATGGGGTGGTTGAACGGGGGTGGCAGACATCACGGGCTGGATGCGGCGGGACTTGGTTCCGACGTCCTGATTGCGGTTGTGGAAAATTCCAGCGACCCGATAATGATTACTGGAGAAGCGGGGCAGGTATATTTTGCCAATGCCGCCTATCTGGCATTGGCCGGGGTTCCTAAAGACAGCATATCGGTACCGGGCATCGCCACACTTGTGCGTAGTGATAATAAACATGCCGATCGTCTATACCGGCTGCAAAAAGCTGCGCGGAATGGCGAAGTTTTACAGGAGACGATTCAATTTCTTGATCATCAGTCTGAGCAATGCCATTTTAACGTGCGTGTTGCCCCATTGCCGAACGCCAATGGGGCATCAGTCTGGACATTGCGGCGCATTGATCCCGCGCCGGTGAATGCGGAGCTGGCCGCAATCCAGAAAATCAAGGATCAGTTGTTTGATATAATCGTCAATGCGCCGATCGGCCTGGCAGCCGTAAGGAATGACGGTAAATTGATTATCGCCAATCCCAGGTTTGCCAGTTGGATTGGCGCCGATCTGATGGACCTGATAGCAGAGGCCCGCAATATACGCGATTTTTTTGAAGAGCCATTATCTGTGTGGGCAATCGGGGATGATAGTCTTGCCGCATGCACACCTGGGCCATCCATCAGGTTTGATCGCGCCACGCTGCTAGGGCCGGAAGGTCTGCGAATTCCTGTTTCGGTAATTTATCTTATTCAACAGGAATTGAATGGCGCGACGGGAGAGATACAGATCATCATCCATGATATGCGCGATGATTCTGCGCTGGATTTTACAGCGATGGGCGGTGTCGAAGCCCGGTTCCTGCGGCTGTTTGATGTTGCGCCGGTGGGTATTGTTATCGTTGATTCAGAGGCAAAAATTCTGGAAGTAAATTCTGCATTTCGTCGGCGCTTTCAGAATGCGGCTGTGCAGGGCGAAAACTTTCTGGAACTGGTTTCCCATGACTATCGCAATGATGTGCGCCGCAAAATTTCGGAAGCACTTGAGAAAAACAGACAGGACGGACACATCGAAATCCAGATCGGGAGCGGTGAAAATATTCGTTCAGCGCAATTATTCGTGACGCGCATACCAGAGGCGGATATTGCGTCGGTCGTGCTGTATCTGGTCGATATTACCGAACAGAAAAATCTGGAATTGCAATTTTCACAGTCACAGAAGATGCAGGCGGTGGGCCAGTTGGCAGGCGGCATCGCGCATGACTTTAATAATCTGCTGACAGCCATTCTGGGCTATAGCGATTTGCTGCTTGGTCGTCATAATGCAGGCGATCCGTCTTTCAGCGATATTCATCAGATCAAACAGAATGCCAGCCGCGCCGCAAATCTTGTACGTCAGCTTCTGGCATTCTCGCGCCAGCAAACGCTGAAGCCAAAAGTGGTTTCCCTAACCGATATGCTGGCGGAGCTGAATAATCTTTTGCGTCGTCTGCTTGGGGACAATGTGGAACTGACGATGACCCATGGCCGCAATCTTGGGAAAATCAAGGCGGATCAGGGACAGCTTGAAAATGTTATCATCAATCTGGCGGTAAATGCGCGCGATGCAATGGGCCCAGGCGGCGGGGCCATCCGTATACGAACGGAAAATGTTTCCGCCAGCGAGGCGCGCGCGCTGGATCACGCCTGGATGCCACCGGGCGATTGTGTGCTGATCGAGGTTACCGATAACGGCCCCGGTATTCCCAAGGAAATCGTCGGCAAGATTTTTGAACCTTTTTTCACGACCAAGGAGGTCGGCAAGGGAACCGGGCTTGGTCTGTCCACCGCCTATGGCATCATCAAACAGCAGGGCGGCAATATTTATGTTTTGAGCGAGCCGGGCAATGGCGCGGTTTTCAAAATCTATCTGCCGCGATTTGAAGAGGATGAAACGGATGCGCTCGCGCCGCAGGTTACTGAAAATGAGCCGGCGGACCTGACCGGAAAAGGCCTGATCCTTCTGGTGGAGGACGAAGAGCCGGTGCGTGCCTTTGTTTCAAGGGCGCTGGCGGGTAAGGGCTATACAGTGCTGGAAGCCAATGGCGGCGAAATGGCGCTGGATCTGATGCGCGCCAATGCGGGGCGTATTGACCTGATGATTTCCGACGTGATGATGCCAAACATGGATGGCGCATCGTTGCTCAGGGAAATTCGTATTCTGGATCCCAAAACCAAGGTGATCTTTATTTCCGGTTATGCCGAGGACGCATTTCGCAATAATGATGACAATCTGGGCGATTTCGCCTTCCTGCCAAAGCCCTTCACCCTGCGCCAACTGGCGTCGCGCGTGAAAGAAGTCATGGGCAATAATTAAGCAATTCCGCGCTTTTCCCGGTGTGAGAACATATTTCGAACAAATCTGTAAAACCAAGTGAAAATAAACGCTTGACAGAATCCCTAGCGTGAGAACAAACTGCGTACATGAACAGGGCTCCGGATGCTGTTCGGTTGTGCGGGGCCGCCACGTGTGAAATAACAAGGAGAGACACTCATGTCAGCAAGCCCGCTTCGTGTCGTTGGTGAGGATAAAATGGATAAGCGTAAAGCCCTGGATGCGGCGCTCGGTCAGATCGAGCGGGCCTTCGGCAAGGGCTCGGTTATGAAGCTGGGCGGGTCAGAGGCCATTGCGCCAATTGCTTCCATTTCAACAGGTTCGCTGGGCCTGGATATTGCCCTTGGCATTGGCGGGTTGCCGCGCGGCCGGGTGGTTGAAATTTATGGCCCGGAATCTTCCGGCAAAACCACCCTGACCCTGCATGTGATTGCCGAGGCGCAGAAAAAAGGCGGTATTTGCGCTTTTATTGACGCCGAACATGCGCTTGATCCAAGCTATGCGCGCAAGCTGGGCGTTAATCTGGACGAATTGCTGATCTCGCAACCTGACACGGGCGAACAGGCGCTGGAAATTGCCGACACTCTGGTGCGTTCGGGGGCGGTGGACGTGGTGGTGATTGATTCGGTCGCGGCCCTGACGCCGCGCGCCGAACTGGAAGGCGAAATGGGTGACACCCATGTGGGCCTGCAGGCGCGCCTGATGAGCCAGGCGCTGCGCAAGCTGACCGGGTCGATTTCCAAATCCAACTGCATGATCATTTTCATCAACCAGATTCGCATGAAAATCGGCGTCATGTTTGGCAGCCCGGAAACCACCACCGGCGGCAATGCGCTCAAGTTCTACGCCTCGGTGC
>CAMTVX010000081.1:0-48028 GCA_947085295.1 uncultured Alphaproteobacteria bacterium
ACTGCGTTCCAGCGCGGTGGCGGGCATAAGCGCTCCTATCGCATGGTCGATTTCAAGCGGCGCAAATTCGATGTGTCTGCAACGGTCGAGCGCCTGGAATATGATCCCAATCGTACGGCCTTTATTGCGCTGGTTAATTACGATGATGGAGAGCAGGCCTATATCCTGGCGCCGCAACGTTTGAAGGCGGGCGATAAAGTCATTGCCGGCAACAAGGTTGATATCAAGCCAGGTAATGCGATGCCGCTGGCCAGCATGCCGATCGGTACAATCGTGCATAATGTTGAAATCAAGGTTGGCAAGGGCGGGCAGATCGCGCGTTCGGCCGGCACTTATGCGCAATTGGTTGGCCGTGATTCCGGTTATGCCCAACTGCGTTTGTCATCCGGCGAACAGCGTATTATCCGGTCCGAATGCATGGCAACCGTAGGCGCGGTTTCCAACCCGGATAATTCGAACCAGAATTTTGGCAAGGCAGGGCGTACCCGCTGGAAAGGCCGCAGGCCTTCTGTTCGCGGTGTGGCGATGAACCCGGTGGATCACCCGCATGGCGGCGGCGAAGGCCGCACTTCGGGCGGTCGTCATCCGGTTACTCCGTGGGGCAAGCCGACCAAAGGCAAGAAGACTCGTTCCAACAAGGCGACCGACAAGTATATCTTGCGCAGCCGCCATCTGAAGAAGGGGCGCTAGACCATGACACGTTCCGTATGGAAAGGCCCGTTCGTCGATGGGTATCTGTTAAAGAAAGCCGAAACCGCGCGTTCGGCGGCGCGCAAGGAAGTGATCAAAACCTGGTCACGCCGTTCGACAATACTGCCGCAATTTGTTGGCCTGACTTTTGGCGTCTATAACGGCCACAAGTTTATTCCGGTATCGGTCAGCGAAGAAATGGTTGGCCACAAACTTGGCGAATTTTCACCGACGCGGACCTATTTCGGTCACACGGCGGATAAAAAGGCAAAGAGGAAATAATGAGCAAGCTGGCGCGTCCCAGAGGTCTTGCGGAAAACGAAGCCCAGGCGATTGGGCGGATGATCCGCATTAGCCCGCAGAAGCTGAACCTGGTAGCTGGTGGCATTCGCGGCATGCATGTCGAGAAGGCGCTGGCGGAGCTTACCTTTTCGCATCGCCGCATTGCGCTGGATGTAAAAAAGGTTTTGCAGTCGGCGATTGCCAATGCAGAAAACAATCATGGGCTGGATATGGATAGTCTGTATGTAAAAGAAGCGTCGGTCGGCAAGGCGCTGGTGATCAAGCGGTTTCATCCGCGCGCACGCGGGCGTTCCGGCCGTGTGGAAAAACCGTTTAGCCACCTGACCATTGTGGTCCGTGAGCGTGAGGAGACTGCCTGATGGGGCATAAGGTAAATCCGATCGGCTTGCGGGTCGGTATCAATCGCACGTGGGATTCGCGCTGGTATGCCGAAGGCAGGGCTTATGGCGATCTGTTGCACGAAGATATTCGTATTCGCGCAGTGCTGTCGAAACGTTTGGCGCTGGCCGGCGTGTCACGCATTCAGATTGAACGGCCGCATCGCAAATGCCGCGTTACGATTTTTTCGGCGCGCCCCGGTGTGGTTATTGGTAAAAAAGGCGCCGACATTGAAAAGTTGCGTTTGGAATTATCGCAACTGACGGCGAGCGAGGTTCACCTGAATATTGTTGAAATTCGCAAGCCGGAAATTGACGCAAAGCTGGTCGCTGAAAATATTGCGCAGCAACTCGAACGTCGTGTGTCGTTCCGTCGCGCCATGAAGCGTGCGGTGCAGTCTTCCATGCGGTTGGGTGCGCAGGGCATCAAAGTGAATTGCGCCGGTCGTCTTGGCGGTGCCGAAATCGCGCGTACCGAATGGTACCATGAAGGTCGGGTGCCGCTGCATACGCTGCGCGCGGATATTGATTACGGCGTGGCTACGGCACAAACCGCTTATGGGGCCTGTGGCATCAAAGTGTGGGTGTTCAAGGGCGAAATTCTGGAACATGATCCGATGGCCCAGGATAATCGCATGGCGGCGGCGCAGGAAGGCGCGCGTCCACCACGGCCCGCCGGTGGCGCAAGGCCGGATCGGGATAATAGGGAAAATCGTGATCGTGGGGATCGTAATCGCGCAGATCGCGATTAGGCAACTGCGGACAAGGTAAAAGGCAAGAGCAATGTTACAGCCAAAACGGACAAAATTTCGTAAGGCACATAAAGGCCGCATCAAGGGCGTCGCCAAAGCTGGCTTCACCCTGAACTTCGGTGGTTATGGGCTAAAGGCGATGGAACCGGACCGGGTCACCGCGCGCCAGATTGAAGCGGCGCGTCGTGCGATAACCCGTCACATGAAACGTGCGGGCCGGGTGTGGATACGTATTTTCCCGGATGTTCCGGTAAGTAAGAAGCCGACCGAAGTGCGCATGGGTAAAGGTAAGGGAACGCCGGAATTCTGGGCGGTCCGGATCAAGCCAGGCCGTATTATGTTTGAAATCGATGGGGTGCCGGAACCATTGGCGCGTGAAGCGCTGCGGTTAGGGGCCATGAAATTGCCGATCAAAACCCGTGTGGTTGGTCGGACGTTATAGAGGTGATGCTGATGAAGGCCGCAGAGTTGCGAGATAAAACCGCCGACCAGTTAAAGGATGAAATCCTGAAACTGAAGAAGGAGCAGTTCAACATGCGCTTTCAAAAGGCAACCGGACAGTTGGAAAACACCGCGCAGGTGGGCAAGGTGCGCCGCAATATCGCGCGGATGAAAACGATACTTAATGAACAGGCGGCGAAAGCCACGCCTGGCCGCGCAGGGAGCAAGTAAATATGCCAAAGCGTATCCTGCAGGGTGTCGTGGTAAGCGACAAGGGTAACAAGACCGTGGTGGTAAAAGTAGAACGCCGCTTTCCCGATCCAGTAATGGGAAAGACTGTGCGGCGTTCAAAAAAATACCATGCGCATGATGAGAACAATAGTTTTTCGGTTGGCGAAAATGTGCGGATAAGGGAATGCCGCCCAATTTCAAAGACCAAAAGTTGGGAGGTTATCGGGAACGACGCCTGATCGGTATGATCGCGTGATGTTCCATGATGACCATGGTTGAAATTGTAATTTTAAGTCTGGGAAATTTTACCCCAGAGATAACTTTGATGAATGGTATCCGGCAATGATCCAGATGCAATCCAGGCTAGATGTAGCCGATAATTCAGGTGCACGTGAAGTGATGTGCATCAAGGTGTTGGGCGGCTCCAAACGCCGTTACGCGACCGTGGGCGACGTAATCGTTGTCAGCGTCAAGGAAGCGATTCCGCGCGGCAAGGTAAAGGCCGGTGATGTGCTGAAAGCGGTAATCGTGCGCACAGCGAAAGCCATTGCGCGCCCTGATGGCAGTGCTATCCGGTTTGACCGCAATGCGGCCGTGCTGATCAACAATCAGGGCGAGCCGATTGGCACACGTATTTTTGGTCCGGTTGTGCGTGAACTGCGTGCGAAGAACCATATGAAGATCATTTCGCTCGCGCCGGAGGTGCTGTGATGGCTGCGAAATTCAAGATCAAAAAGGGTGACAAGGTTGTGGTCCTCGCGGGCCGTGACAAGGGAAAAAAGGGCGAAGTCGTCAAAATGTTCGTGACGGAAAATCGTGCGCTGGTTTCCGGTGTCAATCAGGTCAAGCGGCACACGAAACAAAGCCAGACTTCTGCAGGCGGCATTCTGGTCAAGGAATTGCCGATCCAGATTTCAAATCTGGCCCATGTGGATCCAAAAACAGGTGAGCCAACACGTATTGGCTATAAAATTCTTGATGATGGACGCAAGGTTCGTTTTGCCAAGCGTTCGGGAGAAGTGATCGATGTCTGAGGCAGCCTACACACCACGGCTAAAGACGCATTATGACGCGGTCGTTCGGGCCGGCATGGTGAAAGATTTTGGCTATGCGAATGTGATGCAAGTGCCCCGCCTTGAAAAGGTGGTGCTGAATATGGGCGTCGGCAAGGCGACCCAGGATTCAAAAAAGATCAACATCGCAGCCGAAGAATTGACGCTGATCGCCGGGCAAAAGGCCGTGGTGACGCGCGCCAAGAAAAGCATTGCGGCGTTCAAGCTGCGTGAAGGCATGCCGATCGGCGTGAAGGTTACGCTTCGCCAGGCGCGCATGTATGAATTTGTCGACAGGCTGATCAATGTGGCGCTGCCACGGGTTCGTGACTTTCGCGGGCTCAACGCAAAAAGTTTTGATGGCCGTGGCAATTTCTCGATGGGCCTGAAAGAACATATCGTTTTCCCGGAAATCGACTACGACAAGGTTGATACTTTCTGGGGGCTTGATGTGGTGGTTTGCACTACGGCAAAGACTGACGACGAAGCACGGGCTTTGTTAAAGCTTTTTAATTTTCCTCTGACATGAGCAGCGGCGAAAAAATGACGAAGGACTTTCTGAATGGCTAAGACAAGCGCCATACAACGGAACAAGAAACGCGAAAGAATGGTCAAAAGCTATGCGGCCAAGCGCGCTCGCCTCAAGGCGGTGACGATGGATCAGGCATTGCAGCCGGAAGAGCGTTTTGCTGCAAGTCTCAAGCTGGCGGAACTTCCGCGTAATTCCGCGAAAGTCCGTGTACATAACCGCTGCGAAATCAGCGGTCGACCCAAAGCATATTACCGCAAGCTGCGCATGTCGCGTATCGCATTGCGTGACATGGCCTCTTCCGGGCAGATCCCCGGAATGGTCAAGTCGAGCTGGTAAGGAGCATCATTTATGACGATGACAGATCCTCTGGCGGACATGTTGACCCGCATACGCAACGCACAGATGCGGGGGAAGGCGAAAGTAGCTACGCCTGAATCCAATTTGCGTCGCCGCGTGCTGGATGTCCTGCAGGATGAAGGTTATATTCGCGGTTATACGCGGGTTGAATATCCAGGTGGCAAAAGCGAGCTGGAGATTGAGCTGAAATACGATAATGGCCAGCCGGTCATTCGGGAAATATCGCGCATCTCGCGCCCTGGCCGCCGGGTTTATTCTTCGGTCAGTGAAATTCCCCGGGTTCGCAATGGCCTTGGACTGGCGATTTTATCGACACCGCAAGGTGTGATTTCGGATGTCCAGGCGCGTGAGCGCAATATTGGCGGCGAAGTTTTATGCAAGGTATTCTAGCCCGTAATCATCCCTGATTATGTGCTGGTTTTTTCGAAGAACGACAGGAATCGGACAAAGAAAATGTCTCGAATAGGCAAAAACCCGGTCGCTGTACCCAAAGGGGTCACGGTTGACATTAAAGGGCAGGATATCTCGGTCAGTGGCCCCAAGGGGAAGCTGGCGATTACCATGGTTGATGAAATTGCCATCTCAATGGAAGGCGATAGCATCAGGGTTGCGCCGCGCAATGATAATCGGCAGGGCCGCACCATGTGGGGCATGCAACGCACCCTGGTAAGCAATATGGTTGCAGGTGTGACGACCGGTTTTACGACCAAACTGGAAATCAACGGCGTTGGCTATCGCGCTGCGGTGCAGGGCAAAAATCTGCAATTGCAGATGGGCTATAGCCACGATGTGATCTACCCAATACCTGCGGATGTGCAAATCGCCTGCGAAAAGCCAACAGCGATTGCGGTCACCGGTATCGATAAACAGCGTGTAGGACAGGTTGCGGCCGAAATTCGCCGCTACCGTCCGCCAGAACCCTACAAGGGCAAAGGCATTCGCTACGAAAATGAATTCATCTTCCGTAAGGAAGGCAAGAAGAAGTAGGCGGAGCGGCGGTTATGAAAAATCTGAAAAAATTAGGCGAACGTCGTCAAAAGCGTGTGCGCAGCAAGTTACGGGTCGTCGGCAATGGCAGGCCACGGCTTTCGATATTCCGTTCTTCAAAGAATATCTATGCGCAGGTCATTGATGATGTGGCGGGCCGCACGCTGGTTTCTGCATCCAGTCTGGATGCGGGAATGCGTGAAACGGCAAAAACCGGCGCTGATTGCGCGGCGGCGGCGGCGGTTGGTAAGCTGGTTGCTGAACGCGCGAAGGCGGCGGGTATTGCCAAGGTGGTATTTGATCGTGGTGGCTATTTGTATCACGGTCGGGTTAAGGCGCTGGCGGACGGTGCCCGCGAGGGCGGATTGGAATTCTGAGGCAGTCACTTGCTGAAAAACACTAGGGAGTTGCCACAACATGGCACGTAATGACGGTTTTGAGCGCGAACGTGAACGCGGCGATGGTGATCTGGTTGATAAGCTGGTGCATATCAATCGCGTTGCCAAAGTGGTTAAAGGCGGCCGCAGGTTTGGTTTTGCCGCGCTGGTCGTGATTGGCGATCAAAAAGGCAGGGTTGGCTTTGGTCATGGCAAGGCGCGCGAAGTGCCCGAAGCCATCCGCAAGGCAACCGAGTCCGGCAAGCGCAATATGATCCGTGTACCGCTTCGCGAAGGTCGTACATTGCACCATGATATGGAAGGCCGTCACGGCGCGGGCAAAGTGGTAATGCGTTCGGCAACGCCTGGAACCGGGATTATTGCCGGTGGTCCGATGCGCGCGGTGTTTGAAACGCTGGGCCTTCAGGATGTGGTGGCCAAATCTGTTGGCTCAAGCAATCCATATAACATGGTGCGCGCCACGATCGACGGTTTGAAAAAGCAGGTTTCGCCCCGCATGGTTGCGTCCAGGCGCGGCAAAAAGATTGGCGATATTGCGCAGCGTCGCAGCGGCGCCGCCGATGATATTTCGGGTCAGGAGTAGGGCATTATGGCGGACAAGAATAAACCTGCCGAGAGCATGAAGGGCAAGACGGTTACGATCGAACAGATCGGCAGCCCCATTCGCCGTCCAGCGGATCAGCGCGCCACGCTCATCGGCCTGGGGTTGAACAAAATGCACCGTGTACGGACGTTAGAGGATACGCCTTCCGTACGCGGCATGATTGCCAAGGTCGCGCATCTGGTGCGCGTTCAATAGGCGTCAAAGAGTAATTTCAAACTTGATCCGCTGCGCGACAGTAGCGGGCCGGTAACAAAAAACCGGTTACAAGCCTAATATGGGATAGCGGTTATGAAGCTGAACGAATTGCGTGATAATCCGGGCGCCCGGAAAAAAAGCAAACGCCTGGGCCGGGGTATCGGTTCCGGTCTCGGAAAAACGGCCGGTCGCGGCGTGAAAGGCCAGCGGGCGCGTTCGGGTGTGGCTATCAAAGGCTTCGAAGGCGGGCAGATGCCGATTCATATGCGGCTGCCCAAGCGTGGCTTTAACTCCCTGGCGCCGCGCGATTTCGTCGAGGTAAATCTTGGCCGTCTTCAGGCGGCTATTGACGCTGGCAAGCTGGACATCAGCAAGCCTGTGGATGCGGTGGCGTTACAGGGTGCGGGTCTGGTGCGGCGTATTCGTGGCGGTGTGCGCCTGCTCGGCAATGGCGAGTTGAAATCAAAACTGACAATCGAAGTGGTCGGCGCGACCAAGGCTGCGATTGCGGCGGTAGAAAAACTGGGCGGTACCGTTTCGGTTGCTGCCTAAAGAATTACGTCGGTTTGGCGGGTGTCGGATCTGGTTAGTGTGATCACGGCGCCTCTGAAAAATTTACTCTAAAAACGTTCCTGGGATATTGAATGGCCTCCGCTGCCGAACAATTAGCCGCCAATCTTAACTTTGCCGCGTTCGGCAAGGCGGAGGAGCTGAAAAAGCGCCTGTGGTTCACATTGGGCGCACTTATCATTTACCGGCTCGGCACCTATATTCCACTTCCAGGAATTAATCCGATGGCGCTGGCGGAAATCATTTCGCGCAATCAAAGCGGCATTCTGGGTCTGTTCAACGTATTCTCCGGCGGCGCGATTGGCCGTATGGCGATTTTTGCGTTGAATATCATGCCGTATATTTCGGCCAGCATTATCATTCAGTTGATGACCTCTGTTTCCAAACGGCTGGAAGCGCTGAAAAAAGAAGGCGAGCAGGGCCGCAAGAAAATTACCCAGTACACGCGCTACGGCACCGTGGTTTTGGCCACATTGCAGGCCTATGGTATTGCGGCGGGTCTTGAAGGCGCCGGCAATGTCGTGATCGAGGCCGGGATTTTCTTCCGTCTCAGTACGGTCATCACGCTGGTTGGCGGCACAGTGTTTCTGATGTGGCTGGGTGAACAGATTACTGCGCGCGGTGTGGGCAATGGTATTTCGCTGATCATCTTTGCAGGTATTGTCGCAGAACTGCCCAGCGCATTGTTCAGCACGTTTGAACTGGGCCGCACCGGCGCGCTGCCGACGATTTTCCTGTTACTGCTGGTCGTGATGATCGGCGCAGTGATCGGCGCGATTGTTTTTATGGAGCGCGCGCAACGCCGCCTTCTGGTGCAATATCCCAAACGTCAGGTTGGCCGCAAAATGACCGGCGGAGAGGCGTCGCATCTGCCGCTTAAACTCAATGTTTCTGGCGTAATTCCACCAATTTTTGCGTCCTCTATTTTATTGCTGCCGATTACGGTTGCCAACTTTTCCGCCGGCAAGGGCCCGGAATGGCTGACGACGGTCACCAGCCTGTTGGGGCATGGACAGCCGCTGTACATGCTGTTCTACGCGGCGGGTATAATATTTTTCTGTTTCTTCTACACTTCGATTGTTTTCAATCCCGAAGAAACGGCGGAAAATCTGCGCAAGAATGGCGGGTTTATTCCCGGTATTCGTCCCGGCGCAAAAACAGCTGAATATATTAATTATATTTTGACCCGGTTGACTGTTGTTGGTGCGCTGTATCTGACAGCGGTCTGTCTGCTGCCGGAAATTCTGGTCGCGCAATATTCTGTGCCGTTCTATTTCGGCGGCACATCACTGTTAATCGTAGTCAGCGTAACGATGGATACCGTTGCGCAAATCCAAAGCCATTTGCTGGCCCATCAATATGAAGGGCTGATCAAGAAAAGCAGACTGAAGGGGCGCAACAAATGAATTTGATTCTGTTGGGCGCTCCCGGTGCCGGTAAAGGCACACAGGCGGAACGGTTACAGGCGGAACGTGGTCTGGTACAGCTTTCCACCGGCGATATGCTGCGTGCGGCTGTGGCGGCGGGAACCGAAACCGGCCGCAAGGCAAAAGAGATCATGGATCGGGGCGATCTGGTACCCGATGCGGTCGTAGTAGGAATTATTTCCGATCGGATCGATCAGCCGGATTGCAAAAAAGGCTTTATCCTTGATGGCTTTCCCCGCAACGAGGCCCAGGCTCAGGCGCTGGACAAAATGTTGGTCGAAAAGGGGCAAAAGCTGGATCTGGTGATCGAAGTAAAGGTCGATGAAAAGATTCTGTTTGACCGTATCCGCACCCGCGCCGCCGAATCGGCTGCCGCCAGCGGGACTGTCCGGGCCGATGACAATGAAGAAACCCTGCGCAACCGTTTGGGGGTTTACCATGCCCAAACGGCACCTTTGCTGCCCTATTACAGCGCGCAGGGCAAATTACGCAGCATTGATGGCATGCAGGCGGTGGAAAGCGTGGCAAAACAGATCGCGGCGCTTCTGGACGGGTTAAAATGAGTTAGGTGCGAATAAGGATTTATTTGACGGATGGCTGGAAATACTTATAATCCGCCAACTTTACAGGTCTCGGGATCTGGCCGCCTCAAATAGTCTGATTAAACCGGTTGCTATCTGGCTGCCGGTTGTCCGCATTGGGGAGTTTATAGAGTAATTCTGGCCTGAAACAGGCAGGATTGTATAATTAAGGAGACAGGACGTGGCGCGTATCGCAGGTGTAAATATTCCGACCAACAAGCGGGTTGTGATCGCGCTTACCTACATTCATGGTATCGGTCGCAACAAGGCGGTCGAAATCTGTGAGCGGGTTGGCATTCCAGCCGAGCGCCGGGTGTTTGACCTGTCCGAAGCAGAAGTCATCAAGGTGCGCGAAACCATTGATCAGGACCATCTGGTTGAAGGCGATCTGCGCCGCTCGGTCGCAATGAACATCAAGCGCCTGATGGACCTTGGCTGCTATCGCGGTTTGCGCCATCGTCGTGGGTTGCCCGTGCGTGGTCAGCGTACCCACACCAATGCGCGTACGCGTAAAGGCCCTGCAAAAGCGATTGCCGGCAAGAAGAAGTAAGTTTGAATTTATCCGCCGTGATTTTCGCGGTCGGTTATGCCTGGCAGTTTTCGAATAGAAAATAAGGCCGGAAATGCACTGGAAAGGTTTGATACAGAATGGCTAAGGAAGCGACGCGCATTCGCCGTAAAGAGCGAAAAAACATCACTTCGGGTGTTGCGCATGTTAATGCCACATTCAATAACACTAAGATTACGATCAGCGATGCCCAGGGCAACGTGATTTCATGGTGTTCTGCGGGCGTGATGGGCTTCAAGGGTTCGCGTAAATCGACACCCTATGCCGCACAGGTGGCCGCTGAAAGTGCGGGTAAAAAGGCCCAGGAACATGGCATGCAGGTGCTGGAGGTTGAGGTCAAGGGCCCCGGCTCTGGCCGTGAATCCGCGTTGCGCGCATTGCAGGCGGTTGGTTTTACTGTCACGACCATTCGTGACGTGACGCCCATTCCGCACAATGGTTGCCGGCCGCCAAAGCGTCGCCGGGTCTAATAGTTTGATGCGGTCAGTCTGATGTCGGCTTTTTGCCCGGCATCGGGTTGGCCGGAAAATTTCACACAGGAGATGGCGCGATTTATGCGCTCATCGCTTCAGGCATGAGGTCGCCAACGTGATCGAAAAAAACTGGCAGGAACTGATTAAACCAAACCGGCTTGAGGTTGATCCAGGTATGGATCCAAAGCGCAGGGCAACGGTTGTCGCTGTGCCGCTGGAACGCGGCTTTGGCGTAACGCTGGGTAACAGTCTGCGGCGCATATTGCTGTCATCGCTTCAGGGCGCGGCGGTAACGGCGGTACAGATTGACGGCGTGCTGCATGAATTTTCATCTATCAGTGGCGTACGCGAAGATGTCACCGATATTGTGCTGAATCTGAAATCGCTGGCGCTGCGCATGCATTCCGAAGGCCCGCGTCGCCTGATCCTGTCCGCCGAAGGTCCGGGCGAAATAACCGCCGCGCAGATCACACCGGTTTCAGACATTGATATTCTGAATCCGGATCACGTTATCTGCACACTGGGTCAGGGCGCGAAAATCCGGCTTGAACTCATTGTTAATAACGGCAAGGGCTATGTCCCCGCCGATCGCAACCGTCCCGAAGATGCGCCCATTGGCCTGATTGCCATTGACGCGCTGTACAGCCCGGTGCGTCGCGTGTCCTACAAGGTGGAAAATACCCGTGAAGGTCAGGTGCTGGATTATGACAAGCTCAGCATGGATGTGGAAACCAATGGCGCCGTAACGCCCGAAGATGCGGTTGCCTATGCGGCGCGCATTCTTCAGGATCAGTTGCAGGTCTTCGTCAATTTCGAAGAACCCAAGCGGGCGCAAACTTTCGAAGAACGCCCGGAACTGGAATTCAATCCGGCGCTGCTGAAAAAGGTCGACGAACTGGAATTGTCGGTACGTTCGGCAAACTGTTTGAAGAACGACAATATCATCTATATCGGCGATTTGATTCAGAAGTCCGAAGCTGAAATGCTGCGCACACCAAATTTTGGACGCAAGTCGCTAAACGAGATCAAGGAGCTATTGTCGCAGATGGGCCTGCACCTTGGCATGGAAGTGCTGAACTGGCCGCCAGACAATATCGAAGAGCTCGCGAAACGCCACGAAGACCAATATTGAACAATTGATACTTTCCGGATCAGAAAAGTTCGGAGCATAAGGAGATACCATCATGCGTCACGGAGTTGGCGGTCGCAAACTGAACCGCACAGCATCGCACCGCAAGGCTATGCTGGCGAACATGGCTTCGGCCCTCATCAAGCATGAGCAGATCATCACCACTTTGCCAAAGGCCAAGGAGTTGCGGCCCTATGTCGAAAAGCTGGTGACCCAGGGCAAAAAGGCCACGCTGCATGCGCGTCGTCAGGTTCTGGCGCAACTGCCGGATACGGATCAGACACTGGTCGAAAAGCTGTTCGGCACACTTGCGCCGCGCTATGCGACGCGCCACGGCGGATATACCCGCGTGATGCGCGCCGGTTTCCGTTATGGCGACAATGCCCCGTTAGCGGTGATTGAATTTGTTGATCGCGACGAAACTGCGCGCGGTCAGGATTCAGGTCCGGTCCTTACGGATGACGAGGATGCGGCCTAGGCTTTCCTTCTGGCCTGACAGGGCGTCTGAAACAATACGCTTGGGGCTGGCCGTGGGGCTGGCCCTTTTCCTGGTTTCATCTCACGGCAGTGCACATGCGCAACAGCGTGATGTGCCCGAAAGCAACGCTCAGATACAGCTTTCCTTTGCCCCGATAGTACAAAAATCCGCCCCCGCCGTTACCAACATTTTCGCCAAACGGGTTGTTCGTACCGAAGCGCGTTCGCCCATGTTCAGCGATCCGATGATCCAGCGTTTTTTTGGTGAAAATTTCGGTGGCCAGTTTATGCCGCGCGAACGTGTACAGAATACGCTGGGCTCCGGTGTGCTGGTCCGCGCCGATGGCATTGTTGTCACCAATAACCACGTCATTGAAAACACGACCGGTATCCGCGTTGTGCTTAGCGACCGGCGCGAATTTGACGCGAAAGTTCTGCTAACTGATCCGCATACGGATCTTGCGGTATTGAAAATTGATACTGCTGGCGAAAAACTTCCTGTGCTGGAATTTGGCGATTCTGATGCGGCCCAGGTTGGCGATATTGTCCTGGCGATTGGCAACCCATTCGGTGTCGGCCAGACGGTAACCAGCGGCATCGTGTCGGCCACCGCGCGCACCCAGGGCGGCGTTTCGGATTATCAGTTTTTCATTCAGACCGACGCGGCCATTAATCCCGGCAATTCCGGCGGCGCGCTGGTGGGTGTTGACGGCAAACTGATCGGCGTCAACACCGCGATCTTTTCACGCAGTGGCGGCTCCATCGGTATTGGTTTTGCCATTCCCTCCAACATGGTCAAACAGGTGGTGGAATCTGCTTTCTCCGGGGGCCGGGTGGTGCGCCCCTGGCTGGGCGCGTCTGGGCAGGGGGTGTCGCAGGATATCAGTCAGGGGCTGGGTCTGACGCGTCCCGCAGGTGTGCTGATCAGTAACATCTATCCCGGTGGTCCGGCCGATCAGGCGGGGCTGATTGTCGGCGACGTTGTTCTCAAGGTGGATGATCGCGAAATCGCCGATCCGGAAAGTCTGCGCTATCGTATCGCGACGGCAAAAGTTGGCGGCACGCTAAAAATGGATATCTGGCGCGACGGTGCGCCCAGGATATTGTCGATGCAGCTAAAGCCCGCTCCGGAAACACCACCGCGCAACCTTACGAAATTGAATGGAAATCACCCCCTGATGGGCATTACCATCGCCAATCTGTCGCCCGCCTATGCAGAAGAGCTGGAGTTAAGCCCCGGCTTGACCGGTGTGATCATTACGGAAATGCCCCGGGGCAGTCCGGCGGTGCAAATCGGTTTGCAGCCAGGTGATATACTTCTGTCCATTGGCCGGGATAAGATAAAGCTGACTGATGACGTTGTTCAATTGACCCGTGCCGTGCGCGATGTGTGGGAAATCCGCATCCGGCGCGGGGATCAGGTGCTATCAGTGCGCGTTGGCGCGTAAGGATTAACGCGTAAGGACAAAATTGTGACAAGCCTGTTCGAGGCGGCTGGGCTGGAAGGTGGCGCACCACGGCCATTGGCGGACCGGCTGCGCCCTGCAACACTGGACGAGGTTGTCGGGCAGGATCATCTGATCGGCCCCGGCGCGCCATTGCGGCGCATGGCCGATGCCGCGAAATTGACCTCGCTGATTTTGTGGGGCCCGCCGGGCACGGGAAAAACCACCATCGCGCGCCTGCTGACGGCGGGATCAAATCTGCATTTCGAACAATTGTCGGCGGTATTTTCCGGCGTTGCGGATTTGCGCAAAGTGTTTGATCAGGCCAAAACACGCCGCCGCGATGGCGTGGGAACGCTGTTGTTCGTGGATGAAATTCATCGTTTCAATCGCGCGCAGCAGGATGGCTTCCTGCCTTATGTCGAGGATGGCACCATTGTGCTGATCGGTGCCACCACCGAAAACCCGTCGTTTGAACTGAACGCAGCACTTTTGTCGCGTGCGCAGGTTATGGTGCTGCGCCGGCTGGATGATGACAATCTGGAAACATTGCTGGCGCGCGCCGAAACCGTGATGGGAAAGTCGCTACCTTTGACATCGGATGCCCGCGCCACCCTGCGCGCAATGGCCGATGGCGATGGGCGCTTTGTGTTAAATCTGGCGGAAGAATTATATGCGCTGGATATTGCGGCCCCGCTGGATCCGGCGCGGCTGGTTGAAACCGTGCAACGCCGTGCGCCGGTTTATGATAAGGCACAGGAAGGACATTATAATTTAATCAGTGCACTGCATAAAACCCTGCGCGGTTCGGACACCGACGCGGCTTTATATTATCTCGCGCGCATGCTGAGCGCGGGCGAAGACCCGCTTTATATTGCGCGCCGCATGGTGCGCTTCGCGGTTGAAGATATTGGTCTGGCTGATCCGAACGCGCTGGTACAGGCGCTGGCGGCAAAAGACGCCTATGATTTTCTGGGTAGCCCCGAAGGCGAACTGGCACTGGTGCAGGCGGTGATCTATCTGGGCACAGCACCAAAATCCAATGCGGTCTATCGCGCCTCGAAGGCAGCAAATGTCGCCGCCAAAGAACAGGGATCGCTGTCACCCCCCAAACATATTCTCAATGCCCCCACAAAAATGATGCGCGAACAGGGCTATGGCGCAGGCTATCAATATGATCACGATACCCAGGAAGGATTTTCGGGTCAGAATTATTTTCCCGAAGAAATGCCGCGCCGCAAATTTTACACACCGTCTGAGCGTGGCTTCGAACGCGAAATCACCAAGCGGCTGGCCTATTGGGATGGGCTGCGCGAAAAGGCGGGCAAGGGTGAATAGGGCCGCGCCATGCTGAATATCTATGTTGCCGTTGCGGCAGGCGGTGCCGTGGGCTCGGTCGCACGCTATGTTTTTGCGGTACAGTTGACCCGGCTTCTGGGTGCCGATTTCCCCTGGGGGACACTGGGCGTCAATGTTGTCGGCTCATTGATCATGGGGCTGGCGGCGGGATTGTTTGCCACGCGCACGGCGCTGCCGCCGGAAATACAGGCATTTGTCAGCGTCGGCGTACTGGGCGGTTTCACCACTTTTTCGGCATTTTCGCTGGATGTGGTGACATTATACGCGCGTGGCCAGATCGCGCTGGCGGCGGTGTATGGCGCGGCCTCGTTTGGATTATCTGTGGCGGCGCTGCTAATTGGTCTTACATTTATGCGTCGTTTGCTTGCATAGTAATCCCATGAACACAGCAAAAAATATTGAAGTCGCCGCCGAGGAAACGGGCCTGCGGCTTGACCGTTGGTTTAAGCGCCGTTTTCCGCATCTTGCGCATGGCCGCCTGGAAAAGTTACTGCGCACGGGTCAGGTGCGGGTAGATGGCGGCCGGGTCAAGGCGGGCTTTCGCCTTGATGCCGGTCAACAGGTGCGTGTGCCGCCCTTGCAGACCGAAGAGACAACCGCGCAGGAAAATTATAAACCGATACCGGCAAAACTTTCGCGTACCGACCGCGCGATGATGCAGGACGCCGTGTTGTATAATGACGGCACCGTGATTGCGATCAACAAGCCTGCGGGGCTGGCGGTGCAGGGTGGCTCTGGTACATCGCGCCATATTGATGGCATGCTCGATGCGTTGCGCGAAGAAGGCGGCGAGCGGCCGCGCCTCGTACACCGGCTGGATCGCGATACCAGCGGCGTACTGCTTCTGGCCAGCACCGTGAATGCAGCGGCACGTTTCGGTCAGGCGTTTCGCAGCCGTGAGGCGCGAAAAATTTATTGGGCGCTGACCGTTGGCGTGCCGTCACCGCGTCAGGGCCGTATTCGTGCGCCACTGGCGAAACTGAACGGCGAGGGCGCATGGGAAGATCGTGAACGGGTCAGCGCGGTCGAGGATGACGATCCGCGCGGCAAGCCTGCGGACACGCTGTACAAAGTCATTGATGTGGTCGGCCAGCATGTGGCCTGGGTGGCGTTCATGCCACTGACCGGGCGCACCCATCAATTGCGCGCTCACGCGGCGCTGCTGGGAACACCCATTGTCGGGGATCGCAAATATGGCGGCGACAAGGCGCTGGTCGAAGGCATTGCGCCAAAATTGCATCTGCATGCGCGCTCGCTTGAAATTCCGCATCCTGACGGCGGCGTAATTTCTGTCACCGCGCCACTGCCGGAACATATGCGGGAAACCTGGAAGTTTTTTGGTTTTGATTCCGATACAACCGTGGATCCATTTCTGGAGTGGGATCAGTGAACTGGGCGTCGCGATGGGTAAGGCTGGTAGCCGGACTGATCATTCTATTGGCTATCACACTGGGCGGCGCCGCACTTTATCTCAGAACCAATCCTGTTGATCTTTCTGGCTATAGGGCAGGGATTGCTGCTGAACTGCAAGCGGCAACGGGACGTGAAATTAAAATCACCGGAAAAATAATACTTGGCGTTTCGCTGCGGCCCACGCTGGAAGTGGAGGGGTTGGAAATCGCCAACGTCAAATGGGGCAAAGCGAAAAAATTCGTCACCGTTGGGCAAACGAAAATCCGCGTACATCTGTTTCCATTGCTACAGGGCCGGACCGAAATAATATCGATAACCGCCGATCACGCCATTGTGCACCTGGAAACCGATGGCGATGCACGGCGCAACTGGCATGTTCTGGCGCAGGCGGTAACGCCTGAAGGCGAGGAAGCCGACATTCCCGTAATCGAAGTGATAAAAGTAAGTGATATACGGATTGATTATCGCGACGTGCGGGACGCCAAGGTGCTTTACAGTCTGCGATTTGAAAATGCCACATTGACCAACGATTCAGTGAACGGCATAGGCAGCTATGAGATAACAGGTTCACTGGATGAACACAGCTTCACGGCCGCCGGAAAGGTTGCCCCCCTGTTTACCATCAGCCCCGCTCAGCCGCGGCAATTTGATGTGAAGGCGGAAATTTTTGATATGAAGCTGACGGCGGATGGCAGTGTCAAATTTCCGTTCAAGGAATTCACCTATGCCGATTTTAAACTAGATGCGCCCAAGGGTCTTACCCAGCTGGCGGCTTATTTTGGCGTTGATTTGCCTGATTTGGGGGCCATAGAGGTTGCTGGAAACCTCACGCCGTTCGGGGATGATCTTCACTTCGGCAATCTCCTTGCTAATTCAGGTAAGACCGACGCTAGTGGTTTTGTGATCGTTAAGCCGACACAGGTGCCGCGCATAACTACGGAGCTGCAATCAAAAGTTCTGGATCTGGAGCCTTACCAGGAGGCCACTAAAACGCTGCCTGCGCCACCACGTCCGGGGAAAATTTTCCCTGAGGACAGCCTCTTGTTCGAACTGCCCCAGTCAGTGGAGATCGAGCTGCGCCACCGCATAGATACACTAAAAGCCTGGGATCAGGAATTTTCGAATGTGGTGCTGGTAGCGCAAATGAATAAATCGGAATTACGGGCCACGCAGTTAGATCTGGATATGGCGGGTGGCCGCCTTTTTAATCGCTTCAGTGTGATCCCAGGTGACAAAGACATTGCATTGGTATTGAACAGCCAGGCCAGGGCGATTGACCTGGCAACGCTATTCGAAAAATATGAATGGCCCAAATATGCCAAGGGCAAGATAACAATGCTGTTCGAGGGGAACAGCAACGGATCATCGATTGCCGGTCTGGCGGCGGGTCTAACGGGGCGGGTTTATTTTGATATTCAGCAGGGAACAATTCCCAAGCGGCTTTCCACACTGATGGGGGGCAGCCTCAAGAATTTGTTCGTTTCAGTTCAAAATATGTTTGAGGGCGAGAGGAGCGATTCACTTGTTCTGTGCGGATTTTCCGGATTTGAAATTAATCAGGGCGTGGCGGATAATAAGGCGATGCTGCTGATAACGGACAATGCGATTATTAGCGGCAAGGGACAGATTGATCTGGGTACGGAACGCCTGAATCTGCGTCTTTCACCAAGACCCCGAGATCTTTCCCTGCTTAACCTGGCCACCGATATAGATGTTAAAGGCACCCTGGTGGTTCCGCTGATCCAGGTGAACAAGGGCGCTGCGGCAAGGAAGGTTGGAAAGACCGCGCTTGGCGTGGCGCTGGGCCCGCTTGGGTTGATCCTTGGTGCCGCCAGTTCAGTCATCTCCAGAAGTAATGACCGGGCTGGTGATGATCAATGTGCACATACCAGGAGCACATTAATCGAGTCCCTGCAGGCGGGTGGCGCGTGGGAAGAACTTAACCAGAGTGCTGCTGGGCCATAGTAAGCATCTACATGCTGGGCGTCAGCCGCACATAATCACGGTCATCAATCGTAACCAGTTCCGCTGTTTCCTGCGCAAACGGCTCGAACCCCATGCGCTGATATAGTGGCAGCGCGCGGGGATGATCCAGTGTGCAGGTCTGTACCTGCAGGCGTTTTGTTTCGCCGCGCCAGGCAATATCAATCGCCTGTCCCAACAGAAAGCGGCTTAGCCCGATGCCTGCAAATTCCGGCATCAGGCCAAAAAACACCAGATCCACATCCGGGGAATTTCTGAAATCCAGTTCGAAATAACCGGCGGGCACGCCGGCTGCATACAGAACATAAATTTCCACCTGTGCGTGGTGGATAATATCCGTCAGTTCCTGATCCGACATGCGCTTGCGGTTCACCCAGGCGTAGTCCCGTCCAACCATGTGATACAGATAGCGGTAAAAATGCACGGGCGGCTTATCGGCCCGCAACAGCGCATAGCTCCGCAGTGGCGGCGGCACATGCAGTGTCAGCGGCTTTTTGTGCATCTCAAGAAATGTGACGGTGGTCCGAAGCGTTTTTGGCATTTAGCGCCTTTTTTACTTCTCAACAGGCAGGTCGTTCCTGCCCCCCCATTCCGCCCAGGACCCGTCATATAACGACACGGCTTTATGTCCCAGCCGGTGCAGGGCCAGGAACACTATGGCCGCCGTCACCCCGGACCCGCAACTATTGACGACCGGTTTCGACATATCAATGCCCGCCTCTTTTACAACGTCGCGCAACCGGTCCACCGGCAGCATGGTGCCGTCCGGGCTCAGCAGTCGCGCATAAGGCAGATTAATGGCGCCAGGAATATGGCCGGGCCGCACGCCGGGTCGGGGTTCCGGTTCGGTTCCAAGGAAACGTCCGGGGCCGCGCGCATCCACCACTTGCTCCGCGCCGGTGCGAAGATTTTCCAGCATCTGCGCGACATCACGCAGAATGAAACGGTTCAGCCGTGCTGTGAAATGCCGTTCGCGCGGCATGGGCGGCATATCCTCAACGGGGCGGTCTTCTGCCCGCCATTTGGCAAAGCCACCATCCAGTACGGCAACATCTTCGTGCCCCATGACACGAAACATCCACCATACCCGCGCGGCGCTAAAAATGCCTGCACCGTCATAGACGATAACCCGATTGCCATCGCCCAGCCCCAGCTTACGCATACGGCTGGCGAATTTTTCCTGGGTCGGCAACATATGCGGCAGCGGCGAGTCTGTATCGCTGATCTCATCAATATCAAAGAATACCGCGCCGGGAATATGGGCCACCTTATATTCCGCCTTGGCGTCGCGTCCGGCGTCAGGCAGATACCAGGATGCGTCCACCACCCGCACGTCCGGTGCGTTCAGGTGTTGCGCCAGCCATTCGGTGCTTACCAGTGTATTTGGAATATCATGTGCCATTTTGAATTATAACCAATCGGGTGCGGGAAGTTTTTTCTTTTTCAGGAAAGCCGGGTTGAACAGCTTGCTTTGATAGCGGGTGCCGAAATCGCACAGGATTGTGACAATACGATGACCCGGCCCCATTTGCTGCGCCAATCGGATAGCGCCTGCCACATTAATGCCGGTTGATCCGCCCATGCACAGCCCTTCGGCGCGCAACAGATCATAAATAATCGGCAGGGCTTCCTTATCCGGGATATTGAACGACTCGTCGATGGGTGCACCTTCCAGATTTGCGGTGACGCGGCCCTGCCCGATGCCCTCCGTGATCGAATCTCCTACGGCCTTCAGCTCACCAGTTTTGATCCAGCTATGAATGGCCGAACCATCGGGATCCGCGCAGGCCGTGATGATATTACGATTGCGTTCTTTCAACGCCATGGACACACCGGCAAGCGTGCCGCCGGTTCCGACCGAACAGATAAAACCGTCGATTTTACCGTCGGTCTGCTCCCAGATTTCCGGGCCAGTTCCCTTATAATGCGCATTGCGGTTGGCCACATTGTCAAACTGATTGGCCCAGATGGCGCCCGCCGGTTCCTTTGCATTAAGTTCTTCTGCCAAACGCCCGGAATATTTAACATAATTATTTTCATCGCGGTACGGCACGGCAGGCACTTCCACCAGTTTCGCGCCGGTAAGACGGATCATGTCCTTTTTTTCCTGTGACTGGGTATCGGGAATAACGATCACAGTACGAAACCCCAGTGCATTGCCAACCAGCGCCAGGCCAATGCCGGTATTGCCGGCCGTACCTTCCACAATGACGCCGCCGGGTTTCAGCCGTCCCGTGGCGATGGCGTCGCGGATTATATACAGCGCGGCCCGGTCCTTGACCGACTGGCCGGGGTTCATAAATTCCGCCTTGGCCAGAATGTCGCAACCTGTCGCATCCGACGCCTTGCGCAGCCGGATAAGCGGGGTGTTGCCAATAGAATCGATCAGGCCGTTTCTTATTTCCATTCTTCCATTATCCTCAACGGCGCCGTTGCAATCAAGTGGCGGCTTCCCGCAAGACGCGGTCGCGGTTAAGTTCAAGCCATTGCAGGGAAAAAGCAAGGGTGACATTGCTGATCCGCCCCTCTGCAATCGCGCGCAAGGCGGTCTCGCGTTTCAGGACGATTACACGGATATCCTCATTTTCGTGATCGAGTCCATGAATGCCGCCAACCCCCTTGGTATCCACAATTGCGCAGAAATAATGGATTCTCTCGGCGATGCAGCCGGGGCTTTGGTAAAAATCGCCCATTGGAAAAAATCGTCCCAAATGGCATCCGGCTTCCTCAATGGCCTCTCGCCGAGCCACATCCTCAGGAATCTCACCGGGTTCAAAACGCCCTGCGATGGTCTCAATCAGCCAGGCCCCTTGCGGGTTTGTTTGTCCTTCATTGGCATAAGGCCCGGCCCGGAACTGCTCGATCAGCACGACACTGTCCTGCACCGGGTCATAAGGCAGCACAACGACCGCATCGCCTGAAATAAAGACCTCACGCTGAATGGGTTCGGTCCATCCTCCATCATGGCGGCGATGCCGCAATCGGTATTGATCGACCGCGAAATAGCCAGAAAATACCCGTTCGCAGGATATTAACTCGATATCCTCAGGCCCGAACGACGCAGCGGAAAAACTATCATCAGTCACAGATGCACTGCCTTTACAGTAAGATGGCGGTATAACATAAAGTAAAAAATTAGCACGATGCCTTGACTTTATCCACGCCTTATACCAACGGCCCTATGTCTGGACTCATCGTCCTCCTGTTCAAAACATTGTCATCCTGAACGAAGTGAAGGATCTTGTCTGCGGCGGGATCCTTCACTTCGTTCAGGATGACAGACCGGGGGATTGATGCAGGAGATTACATAGGGCCGTTGGTATTACAAGTTTTGTGGATGCGAATTAATATCCCGTCACTATATTGGATTTTATGAGCAAATTGGTAACAGTAAAACCTGCCGACGGCTGCGCCTGGGTGACCGGGGCCAGTTCCGGCATCGGCAGGGCGGTTGCGCTGGCGCTGGCGCGGGACGGTTGGCGCGTCGCGGTCAGCGCGCGTGGGCGCGATGGCCTGATATCACTGATACAGCAAACGGCTGGGCTGAAAGGCTCTGTTCACCCCTATCCGCTTGATGTGACGAACCCGCAGGAGGTTGCCGAAACATATGCGGCGATCAGCCGGGACCACGGCCCGATTGCGCTGGCCATCCTGAACGCCGGAATTTATCTGCCGGTGGAGATCACCGAACATCTGGACCCGGCCCCTTTTGCGCAAAGCATGCAGGTCAATTATATCGGCGTGGTGCATTGTCTGGCCCCCTTGTTGCCGGATCTGATCGCCCGCAAACGGGGCCATGCGGTCATTGTCTCATCGGTTACCGGCTATGGCGGTCTGCCACGCGCGGCGGCCTATGGCCCGACCAAGGCGGCGCTGATCAATCGGGCTGAATGCCTGAAGTTTGATCTTGATCGCGCCGGGGTGCATATCAGCGTCGTCAGTCCAGGATTCGTGGATACCCCCGCCACAGCAAGCAACCCGTTCCCCATGCCGTTTCTGATGTCAGCGGATGCGGCCGCACAGCGCATCCTTGCTGGTATCAAAGCGGGCAGTTTTGAAATCACTTTCCCGCGCCGATTTACCTATATACTCAAATTTCTGAACATGCTGCCTTACCGGCTATACTTCTTTTTAATAAAACGTCTTACGGGCTGGCGTTAAAGTACACCGGGAAGCGGCACCAGAATGATCTTGTTGCCCTTCATGGCAATGGCCAGTCGGCCATGTTTCAGATCCAGCGCTGCCAGCCCGAACATTTCGCGCCGCCAGCCATGCATGGCGGGCACATCGGCGTCATCATCTGCGGCGATGCGATCCAGATCGGAACTGTTGGCGACCAGCTTGCTGGCAACGCCATCCTGCTCGCATTTGATTTTCAGCAGCACCTTTAACAGTTCCACGGTCCCGCTGGTAGATGGCCCCGGCGCGTCGCGATCCGGCAGGGGGGGCAGGTCAGCCTCCGCCAGCTCAACACCCATACGGATGGCCGCCAAGAGCGAGCCGCCCAGCTTGCCGTCGGCAAAACCCGACGTAACAGAGCGCATCTTGCCCATCTCGGCGAGGGTTTGCGGGGGATGTGCCGCAATTTCCAGCAGCGCCTCGTCCTTGATCACCCGGCCACGGGGCAGGTCGCGCGCCTGCGCCTCGGTCTCGCGCCATGCGGCAATTTCACGCAGCACCCCCAGAAAGCGGCGATTGCCGCCGCGCGTCTTGATGCGCAACCACGACTCGCGGGGTTCGGTCACATAGGTTTTAGGATCGGTCAAGGTGGCCATTTCTTCGGATAACCAGGCCTCGCGCCGATTCTTGTGTAATTCCCGCGCCAGCCATTCATAGATGCCACGCAAATGGGTGACGTCCTGCATGGCGTATTTCAACTGCCGCTCGCTTAACGGCCGCACCGACCAGTCGCTGAAGCGTGAGCTTTTATCGATATGCACCTTGCTGATTTTACGGGCCAGCGTGTCATAGCCAACCGAATCACCAAAGCCGCACACCATGGCCGCCACCTGGGTATCGAACATGGGCCTGGGGATCACGCCCCCATCATGGTGAAAGATTTCCACGTCCTGCCGCGCGGCATGAAACACCTTCAGCACGGCGGTATTGGCCATCAGCGCATAGAGCGGCGACAGGTCCATGCCTGGCGCCAGCGGGTCAATGATCAGCTCGTCCTCCGGCCCGGCAATCTGCACCAGACAAAGCTTTGGCCAGAAGGTTTTTTCCCGAAGAAACTCCGTATCCACGGTAATATACGGGGCCTGGGCAAGCCGTGCGCAGCAGGCGGTCAGCTCATTCGTATCTGTGATTACTTTCATAGGGCTAGCTATACTGGATCAAACCTGTTTCGTCGCGCAAAAACGGCCAGCACTCTTGACAATTAGCGGGTTTCCGTGCGCTTCTCCGCCCGGTTTATGAGGAAATGAGGCTATGCATCAATACCGTACACATACCTGCAACGAATTGCGCGCCGAACATGTCGGCAACACCGTGCGCCTATCCGGCTGGGTACACCGCAAGCGCGATCATGGCGGGCTGATATTTATCGATTTGCGCGATCATTACGGCCTGACCCAATGTGTGCTGGACCCGTCATCCCCGGTTTTTGCAGCGGTGGAACAGGTGCGCCCGGAATGGGTTATCACCCTGACAGGCACCGTGGTTGCGCGTGGGGCAGATACCGTAAACGCCAATCTGCCCACAGGTGCGGTGGAGCTGAGCATCAAGGAATTTGCCCTGATATCGCAGGCGCAGGAATTGCCAATGCCGGTATTTGGCGAACAGAACTACCCGGAAGAAATCCGGTTGCGCAACCGCTTCCTGGATTTGCGCCGTGAAAAACTGCACCGCAATATCATGCTACGCAGCCGGGTGATTGCCTCATTGCGTCGCCGCATGGAAGGGCAGGGCTTTACCGAATTCCAGACGCCGATCCTGACCGCAAGCAGCCCGGAAGGCGCGCGCGACTTTCTGGTTCCCAGCCGCATGCATCCGGGGCAGTTCTACGCCCTGCCGCAGGCCCCGCAGCAGTTCAAGCAGTTGATCATGGTGGCCGGCTTTGACCGCTATTTCCAGATTGCGCCGTGCTTTCGCGATGAAGACGCCCGCGCCGACCGCTCACCGGGTGAGTTCTATCAGCTCGATATCGAAATGTCGTTCGTCACCCAGGAAGATATCTTTGCTGCCGTCGAGCCGGTCTTGCACGGTGTGTTTGAGGAATTTGCCGAGGCGCGCCAGGTGCCGCCACGCCCGTTTCCACGCATCCCCTATTCTGAATCCATGCTGAAATATGGCAGTGACAAGCCGGATTTGCGCAATCCGATCGAAATCTGCGACCTGACGGAATTTTTTGCGCTGGATGGCGTCACCTTTAACGCCTTCAAGAAACCGATTGCGGCGGGCGGTGTGGTGCGTGCGATTCCAGCGCCCGGCGCGGCGGCGCAGCCCCGCAGTTTCTTTGACAAGCTGAACGAATGGGCGCGCACGGATATGGGTGCGCCGGGGCTGGGCTATGTGATTCTGGAGGAAGAGGCGGGCGCGTTGGTGGGGCGCGGCCCCATCGCCAAGTTTATTCCCGGCGATATTCTGGCGCAGATGGCGGCGCGGGCAAAGGCAAAAGCGGGCGACGCTATATTCTTTGCCTGCGATAAACCAAATCAGGCGGCGGCATTGGCGGGTGCGGCCCGCATGCGCATTGGCGAGCAACTGGAAATTTGCGAAAAAGACATTTTCCGCTTCTGCTGGATTGTCGATTTCCCGATGTTTGAGCTTGATGAGAAGACCGGCAAGATAGATTTCGCGCACAATCCGTTTTCCATGCCGCAGGGCGGGCTGGAGGCGCTGGACAGCGCCGATCCGCTCAGCATCAAGGCCTTTCAGTATGATATCGTGTGCAACGGAACCGAGCTGTCATCAGGCGCGGTGCGTAACCATCGTCCCGACATCATGTACAAGGCGTTCGCCATTGCCGGGTATGACAATGCGACCGTGGATAGCCGTTTTGGCGGCATGATTTCCGCATTCAAATACGGCGCGCCACCACATGGCGGCATTGCGCCGGGGGTGGACCGCATCGTCATGCTGCTGGCGGACGAACCTAATATTCGCGAGGTGATTTTGTTCCCGATGAATCAGCAGGCGCAGGACTTGCTTATGAATGCGCCCGCAGAAGTTTCCCCGGAACAATTACGCGAATTGCACATCCGCGTCGCCCTGCCGCCAGCCGTGGAGAAGAAAAAAGGCTAGCCCATGATGATTTTAGGTTAAATCATCACCTCAGCTTGTGTCGTCCCCCCACCCCAACCCCTCCCCACAAGGGGGAGGGGCTTTGCCGCCGAATTCTGATCTTCTCCCTCCCCCTTGTGGGGAGGGCCGGGGTGGGGGGCATGACGATGAACGAACCTAAAATCATCCCGCCCTAGCGCTTCTGGGCGCGCCCGGGAACGAGTCCGGGTAGACCGGGTCCAACCAGGTCAATCATGGGCGGCAGCGCGGTCGCATTCACCAGATCGCGGGTGGATTGGCCAAGCCGTGCGCACAGGATCAGCGACAGATTGAACAGCACGCGCGCAGCTATGGCGGGCATCTTGTCCATGATACGCTGCACGATATCCTGGCTGAGCACCAGCAATTCGGTCGCATCTGTGGTTACAACATCTGCGGTACGCGGAACTTCCGTCAGATAGGCCAGCTCGCCAAATATGTCGCCGCGTTTCAGGCGCGCCACTTCGGCCTTGTCCGGTCCGGCCAGCACCCTGACTTCGCCGGACAGAATGACAAACATTTCCCGCCCCATCTGTCCTGCTTTCACGATTGGCATGTTCTTCCGGCAATGCAGCACCGATCCGGCGCGGATAAACGACATGGCTTCGGGATAGCTTAATCCTTCCAGCAGCGGAATACCGGCGGTGGGCGATTGATTTAATTTGCGCGCCAGAAAATGCCAGAATTCATCATCCGCCATCGCGGCTTCAACCGGGGCATGCGCGTAATCAGGAAAGGTGCGCGAAAACCAGTTGCCGGTGTCGGTTGGATTGACCATCCCCCGGGCGATCTGCATCAAGGGGGAATTAACCCGCCCAAGATGCTGGAAATCTTCTGTCACCATCACCAGCGGCACCTGATAGCCAAGTATGTCATCCATGAAATTTTCGCGAAACCGGCGATAGCCAAGGCGCTGATACAGCGGCAACAATGCTGGCGCACATTGGCTGAAATCAAAACGGCTGCGGTTCTGGCGGGCCAGTTTGTAAACGGCGCTTAATGCCAGTGACGCCGCCTTGCTGCTGGCCCATTTGGGGGCAATCACCAATTGGCCGCTAAGCGAAAGCGTGTCGATACTGAATTCCCGAAACGGACCAAAGCCGTCAAGCTGGGTAATCTCGGAAAGATTGTTGTCTGCCAGCCCGGTATTCACGCGCACAGCAGCCACGATTTCATTGTTATTTGACTGTGCGACATAGATTTGTCTGGCCGATGCGTCCAGCGGATCACACACCCGTTTGGTGCGATGGTCCGCATAGGGTGGTTCATCGCCCAGTTCCTCGACTTTTACCCGGTATCGGAAACGATAAATCCTCTGGCGCTCCTCTTCGTCGCGCGCGGTGAATACCTGAAGCCGTGAATTTTGTGGTGTCACATCCTGCATTGGTAAAGATTGGATGAACAAGATGAATACCGGGTTAAAGGCGCATCAAAAAAAGGGGGCCGCAAGCCCATATTCGGGCGCGGCCCCAGTTTTCAGCAGGGAAGACTCCGATGACTATTCGGAGGTACGCAACGCAACTAACTGGCGAAATTCCCTTAACTCGTCTGATCCCCTCCCTAACCCTCCCCTTTTCAAGGGGAGGGAAAACCCTGTTGCCAACTCCTCCCCCTGAAAGGGGGAGGTTGGGAGGGGGTAAGCATCAAACTCGGTCATAATTTGTTCTATAAACTGCCTCTCTCAGGAGCAGCCATTGGTGGCGCCGCAGGTGTTGCATTTCATGCAGGTGCCGTTACGCACCAGCGTGAAATTGCCGCATTCACCACAGCTTTCCCCCTCATAGCCCTTGACCCGCGCTTCCATCAGAAGACTGGTTTGTGTTGTGCTGCCCCCATTGGTCACGGACGCGCTCATGGTATAGCTTTCGGTGGTGACCATCGGCCCCGTGCCAGTGCGCATTTCGCTCAGCAGGCTTGTCGCAAGTTCTACCTGTTCAGCCACGGCAGGCCGGTCTGCGCCGCCGGGTAGTACCACAAGACGGCTGCGCACAAAGCCGGTGCTGGTGACTTTTTGCACCTGACCGGTCACTTCTTCGATGCCCGATCCCATCGCGTCAAAGCGATATTCATTGGGTTCGACATGCGCCAGATCACCGCGCCCCAGATACGAGATTGCCAGTTCCCGGAACACATAATCAACAATTGACGTGGCGCTTTTGATGACATCATTGCCCTGCACCATGCCCGCCGGTTCAAAACGGGTGAAGGTAAAGGCATCGACAAATTCTTCCAGCGGCACGCCATATTGCAGGCCGATGGAAATGGCGATGGCGTAATTGTTCATCAGGCTGCGGAAGGCGGCGCCTTCCTTGTGCATGTCGATGAAAATTTCGCCCAGTTTGCCATCTTCATATTCGCCCGTGCGCAGATAGACCTTGTGTCCACCGACGGTCGCCTTTTGGGTATAGCCCTTGCGGCGGTGCGGCAGACGGCTGCGTTCAACGCTTTTCTTTTCTATCTCCAGGGTGCGAATGGCGAGCTGTTCTGCAACAAGTTGCGCGCGCACAGTGGCGGGCGCTTCAATAACGGTTTGCGCGGTTTCCTGCGCGATGGACGCATCACTATCCAGAATTTGCGCATTGAGCGGCTGGCTCAGTTTGGAACCGTCGCGGTACAGGGCGTTGGCCTTGATCCCCAGACGCCAGGACTTCATATAGGCGCGGCTGCATTCCGCAATGGTGGCGTCATTGGGCATGTTGATGGTTTTGGAGATCGCGCCGGAAATGAACGGCTGGCAGGCCGCCATCATTTCGATATGGCTATCCACACTCAGATAGCGCTTGCCGATACGCCCGCATGGATTGGCGCAATCAAACACCGGCAGATGTTCGTCCTTCAGGCCCGGCGCGCCTTCCAGTGTCATGGTGCCGCAGCAATACAGGTTTGCGGCATCCACATCGGCCTGGGTGAAACCAATCGCCGTCAGCATGTTGAAATTCATGTCTTCCAACTGTTCCAGGCTCAGGCCCAGAACGTCGGTGCAGAAGTCCTCGCCCAGCGACCATTTGTTGAAGACGAACTTGATGTCAAACGCAGACACCAGCCCGGCCTCGATGACATCCAACTGCGCGTCGCCAAAACCGCGCGCGCGCAAGGTGTCGTGATTAATCCCGGGCGCACCGTTCAGCGTACCACGGCCCACGGCATAATCGATAATGGCGTCGATTTCCGGTTGGGCATAACCCAGCACCTGCAAGGCGGGCGGTACGGTCTGGTTGATGATTTTGAAATATCCGCCGCCGGCCAGTTTTTTGAACTTGACCAGGGCAAAGTCCGGTTCGATCCCGGTTGTGTCGCAATCCATGACCAAACCAATCGTGCCGGTCGGCGCAATCACGCTGGCCTGCGCATTGCGATAGCCATGCACCTTGCCCAGTATCACGGCGCGGTCCCATGCCGCCTGTGCGGCAGCGATCAGCGCCTTGTCCGGGCAACTGGCGGCGTCCAACGGTACAGGCGGGGTCTGCAAATTTTCATAGCCGCCGGTTTCTCCATGCGCGGCGCGCTGATGATTGCGCATCACCCGCAACATCGCATCCGCATTTTTCTCATAGCCCGGAAACGCGCCAAGCTCGCGCGCCATCAAGGCCGAGGTTTCATAGGAAACGCCGGTCATCAGCGCGGAAATACCCCCGGCAATGGAACGGCCTTCCGGGCTGTCATAGCCAAGCCCCATGCCCATCAGCAAACCGCCCAGATTGGCAAAGCCAAGCCCAAGCGTGCGATAGATATAGGACAGCTCGGCAATTTTCTGCGATGGGAACTGTGCCATCATCACGGAAATTTCCAGCACGATGGTCCACAGCGACGCCGCATGCGAGAATCCCGCGACATCAAACGCGCCTGCGCCATCCTGAAAACGCATCAGATTAAGCGACGCCAGATTGCAGGCCGTGTCGTCCAGGAACATATATTCCGAACAGGGATTGGAGGCGCGGATCGGCCCGCTTTTGGGGCAGGTATGCCAGTCATTGATGGTGGTGTGGAACTGCAACCCCGGATCGGCCGACGCCCACGCGGCCTCGCCGATACGATCCCACAGCTTGCGCGCGGGCAGGGTCTTGGTCACCCGGCCATCGGTGCGCCGGGTCAGCGACCATTCGCCATCTTCTTCAACCGCCTTCAGAAACGCGTCCGTTACCCGCACGGAATTATTGGAGTTTTGTCCCGAGACAGTCAGATAGGCTTCGGAATCCCAGTCGGTGTCGAAAGTTGGGAAATCCATCCGCTTATGGCCCTGGCGGGCAAATTGAATGGAACGCTGAATATAGTTTTCCGGCACCATCATGGCGCGGGCATTGCGGATTTCCTGACGCAATGCGGGGTTCTTTTTGGCATCGAAGCATTCATCCCCGTCACTGCTGCAATTAACGCAGGCGCGGATGATGGCGTTGAGGTGTTTGTCCAGCAGTTTGGAGCCGGAAACCAGCGCCGCGACTTTTTGCTCTTCGAGCATTTTCCAGTCGATAAAGGTTTCAATATCGGGGTGATCGACATCCACGATCACCATCTTTGCGGCGCGCCGGGTGGTGCCGCCGGACTTGATGGCGCCCGCCGCGCGGTCGCCGATGCGCAAAAAGCTCATCAGGCCGGAAGACTTTCCGCCACCGGAAAGGCCTTCGTCTTCGCCGCGCAAGGCAGAGAAATTGGTGCCGGTGCCGGAACCATATTTGAACAGGCGCGCCTCACGCACCCATAAATCCATAATGCCGCCTTCGTTCACCAGATCGTCGCTGACACTCTGGATGAAACAGGCATGCGGCTGAGGACGCTCATAGGCGCTGAGGGAGCGCTGTACCTCGCCCGTGGTGTGATCCACATAGAAATGCCCCTGCGCCGGTCCATCAATGCCATAGGCCCAATGCAGGCCGGTATTAAACCATTGCGGACTGTTGGGCGCACACATCTGGGTGGCCAGCATATAGCGATGCTCGTCATAGAAGGCGCGCGCGTCGTCTTGCCCATCGAAATAGCCGCCCTTCCAGCCCCAATAGGTCCATGCGCCGGCCAGACGGTCAAACACCTGGATGGCCTGCATTTCAGGGCCAAAACGCTTGCTTGGATCAATGCGCTCCAGTGCGGCGTCGTCTGCGGTACTGCGCCACAGCCAGGCCGGCACATCGGCCTCTTCGACGGGACGAAGTTCTACGGGAACCCCGGCCTTGCGGAAATATTTCTGCGCCAGAACATCACAGGCTACCTGGCTCCAACTGGCCGGAACGCTGATATCTTCCAGGCGGAACACAATCGATCCGTCGGGATTACGGATCTCGCTGTTCGTGGTGCGAAACGCGATGCTATCGTAGGGTGACTTGCCTTCGACCGTGTAGTGACGCTTGACGCGCATATTCTTTGCCCCGACTTACTGTGTTTATGTTGGTCTGGATCGGGCGACGATGCTGGCGAAACGAAAGCTGGAAACTGCCCCCCACTGCTTTTGCCTCAACACAACATCTGGTGTCCCACTCCCCAGGGACCACCAAGACTAGGCGATGGGAGATTTTTGGCAACAAGATTTTGTGTTAATTTTTCAGTTGCCCACAAGATAAGGGGCTGTGCATAACTTTTAGATTAATTGGTCATATGGAAAATAATATAATTAACTCAAGTAATTGAATGATATATCGCATGTAAAAACTGATCAGATTTAGGGGGTGAAAATAATTTGTTTTACTGCCTTAAAATAATATTGCCGCCGCACCGGGCTGGACGCTGGGCAAAGCGGGTGTCATATTCGCGTCGAATTAAACCATGCGCATCATGTGATTTGCGCAATGGATCGGACTTTCGCCTTAAGGGGGGCAGAATGAGCCTATTAATCAAGCAGTTGTTTACCTGGTGGGACGGGCAGAGCGCGGGAACGCGGCTTTGGACGTGGCGCAAGGGCGTTCGGGTCGGCACTGATTCCCAGGGCAATATCTATTACCGCGAACGCAAGCGTGACCGCCGCTGGGTGATCTATAATGGCGAAGTGGACGCATCGCGCATTCCGCCGGAATGGCACGGCTGGCTGCATCATACGGTGGATGAATTGCCCGGCGAATCAACGCACAAACGTAAAAAGTTCGAACAGCCCCATCAGTCGAATCAAACCGGCACGCCGAATGCTTATCGTCCCAAGGGCAGTATCCTTGCCGGGGCGGGCAATCCAAAAGCCACAGGCGCCTATGAAGCCTGGAAACCGGAAGTATAGTTATGGGCGGAAATCTTGTTGAAACACTGATCGGGGCCGCCGTGCTGGCGGTTGCCGGCATCTTTCTGGCCTTTGGTTACTCGACCAGCACCATAAACAGCAATGGCGGGCTTACGCTAATTGCCAAATTTGACCGGGTTGACGGGTTGACGACCGGCAGTGATGTGCGCATGTCCGGTATTAAAATCGGCACTGTGGTCGATCAACGACTGGATCCGGCAACTTATCAGGCCGTCATCGAGATGGATATCGACCGCAAAGTGCAACTACCCGATGATTCGTCGGTCAAGATCACCAGCGAAGGCTTGCTCGGCGCCACCTATATGGCGCTGGAAGCGGGGGGCAGCGAAGAGTTTCTGGAGAGTGGCAGTGAGATTCGCTTTACCCAGGGGTCGATTGATTTAATGAGTCTGATCGGGCAGGCCATATTTTCGGCCACGGGCAAAACTGAAGAGAAAAAATGACTTTATCCGCCGAACCGGCTTCTGCCCCCAGCCAGCAATGGCAAGCGGAATCCTATGCGCGCAATGCCCGTTTCGTGGCAGATTTAGCGCGGCCGGTGGTCGATCTGCTGAACCCCCGGCCGGGCGAAGAAATACTTGACCTGGGCTGTGGGGATGGGGTGCTGAGCCTGACCATCGCCGCCAGAGGCGCGCACGTTACCGGGATTGATCCCAGCCCATCGCTGTTAGCGGCGGCACAGGCGGCCGGGCTTAGTGCCGTTCGGGGCGATGCGACGGCGCTGCCCTTTGTCAGTCGCTTTGATGCGGTTTTCACCAATGCCGTGCTGCACTGGATTCCAAAACCCGATGCAGTGATTGATTCTGTCGCAAAGGCCCTGCGTCCTGGCGGTCGCTTTGTGGGCGAGTTTGGCGGGCATGGCAATGTGGCGGCCATCGTGGTGGCCCTGCGCGCCACGGCCCGCAGACATGGCCTGGACGAACGCGAGGTTTCGCCGTGGTTTTACGCGACGCCTGCGGAATATACGGACAGGCTGACGCGCGGAGGATTTCACGTTGACTATATCGAATTAATACCCCGGCCAACGCCGTTGCCCACCGGGATTGAAGGCTGGCTGGATACCTTTCGCGCGCCATTTTTTCAGGCTTTGCCGAACGAAAAACGCGGTGCGATTCGTCAGGAAGTAATTGATCTGCTGGCGCCGTCTTTGTGTGACACACAGGGCAACTGGACAGCAGACTATGTGCGGCTGCGGTTTGCAGCGCATCTTGTGGCCTAGAGTCTATTCGTGAATGATTGAATCGACATCATCTCATTGTCATTGCGAGGAGCGAAGCGACGTGGCAATCCAGAGCCACAAATTCAGGCCTTTGCGTGGGGCTCTGGATTGCCACGCTTCGCTCGCAATGACGCCGAAGTGGGTTAAGTTAAAACGGGCAAACTCTAGATCATGAAAATAACATCGTTCCTGCTGGCGTTTGTTTTATTTTTCCCAGTTTCCGCGTGGGCGCAGGTATTTATTCCGCCAACAGAACCAGCCGATCCACCGGCAACCATCGAAGTCCCCAGTCTGGAAGAAGAACTGGGCGGCGTCGCGCCCTGGCAGCAGGTTCCGCCAGCGGTCGCGCAACCGGAGGCGGCTGAAACCGAAGAACCTGAAACCGAAGAACAACGGCGCGCCAAGACCGTGCGTCTGAATGGCCTGGATAAAATCACCGGGCGGATCATGTCGTTCGACGCGCCGGTGGATAAGCCAACCCTGTTTGGCGCGTTGCAGATCACCGCCCGTACCTGCCATAAACGCCCGCCCGAAGAAACGCCGGAAACCAGCGCCTATCTGGAGATTGTTGATTTTGGCACCGCCGCGTCCGCCAGCAATGACAAGCTCAAGGGCCAGTCGATATTTTCGGGCTGGATGTTTGCGTCAAGTCCCGCGCTATCGGCGCTGGAGCATCCGATTTACGACGTCTGGGTGATTGATTGCAGCACCTGAGCGCCGCCACAGGGATCGGGCAGGGCATAAAAATCACCACTGCTATTGATCGCCCGGCGCAATAATTTCTGATAGCGGATGCGCGGAATTTCGAGGCCCCCGAAACTGGCCAGATGTGGCGTCAGAAATTGCGTGTCCAGCAACAGAAAGCCGCCCGCGCGCAGGCGACCCGCAAGATGGGTCAGGGCTACCTTGCTGGCGTCACGTACCAGACTGAACATGCTTTCGCCAAAAAACGCTGCGCCGATTTGCACACCATACACGCCGCCGACAAGCTGCCCGTCGATCCAGCATTCAACGCAATGCGCATGGCCCTGCTCAAACAGCGCGGTGTACAGGTTAATGATCTGTTCGTTGATCCAGCTGTCTTCATGCCCTGGACGCGGCGCTGCGCAGGCGCGCATGACCTGCTCAAATTCGGTGTCGATGCGCACGGTAAAATGATCCGCGCGAATGGTGCGGGCCAGCCTGTGCGACACATGAAACCCCTCCAGCGGCAAAATGCCGCGCATTTCAGGATCAAGCCAGAACAAGTCCGGATCGTTGCGGCTTTCGGCCATCGGGAAATAGCCGTGGGCATACGCGCGCAGTAATAGTTCCGGCGTCAGTTCAGGCATTTAACGCATGATCTTCTCAGCTATTTGCGAGACGGGTTTCAAGCCAGTGAATATCGTAATTGCCATTGATAAAATCCGGTTCTTCCAGCAGCGCCCGGTGTAAATCCAGCGTCGTTTCAATGCCATCTATAACGAATTCATCCAGCGCGCGGCCCAAACGCATCAGGCATTCCTGCCGGTCGCGGCCATGCACGATCAGCTTGCCGATCATGCTGTCATAATAGGGCGGTATCCGGTAACCCGCATAGGCAGCGGAATCGATACGTACGCCAAGCCCGCCAGGCACATGGAAATTCTTGATTGTACCCGGGCTGGGGACAAAGGTTCTGGGATGTTCGGCATTGATGCGGCATTCAATGGCGTGGCCGCGCAGGACAATATCTTCCTGTTTGAAACTAAGCGGTAATCCACTGGCGACACGTATCTGTTCGCGCACCAGATCAATGCCGGTCACCATTTCCGTCACAGGATGTTCCACCTGAATACGCGTATTCATCTCAATAAAATAAAACGCGCCATTTTCGTACAGAAATTCAATCGTACCTGCGCCCAGATAGCCAATTTTCTCCATGGCTTTGGTGACGATGCGGCCGATCTCGCGCCGCGCCGCGTCGTCCAGCGCAGGCGAGGGGGATTCTTCCAGCACTTTCTGGTGCCGCCGTTGCAGCGAGCAGTCGCGTTCACCCAGATGCACCACATTGCCGTGCGAATCCGCCATGATCTGAATTTCGATATGGCGCGGATGCCCCAGATATTTTTCCAGATACATGGCGTCATCGCCAAAGGCCGCGCGCGCTTCGTTACGCGCGGTAGCCAGCGCTTCGGCCAGCATGCCCGCATCGGCGGCGACCTTCATGCCGCGTCCGCCACCACCGGCGGCCGCCTTGCACAGCACCGGATAGCCGATTTTGGCGGCAATTTCTGCGGCGTCATCATCATTCACAGCGCCGGGGGAACCGGGCACAACTGGAATTCCAGCGGCAATCATGGCCTGCTTGGCGGCGATCTTGTCGCCCATGGTGCGAATATGTTTGGTGCTCGGCCCCACAAAAATGATCTTGTGCGCTGCCAGTATCTCGGCAAAATTGGCATTCTCGGAAAGAAAACCATAGCCGGGATGCACCGCGTCCGCGCCGGTAATTTCACACGCCGTGACGATGGCCGGAATATTGAGATAGGATTTCGCCGCCGATGGCGGGCCAATGCACACGCTTTCATCCGCCAGCCGCACATGCATGGCTTCGGAATCCGCTGTGGAATGCACCGCGACCGTCGCAATGCCCATTTCCTTGCAGGCGCGATGGATGCGCAATGCAATTTCGCCCCGATTGGCGATCAGTAATTTCTTGATCATCGTCTGGCCCAAACTATTTTTAGTCTGTTTGTCATTCAATGATGGCCATGGGTTCGCCGAATTCCACTGGCTGTCCATCCTTGACAAGAATGCGTACCACCTTGCCGGATTTTGGCGCGGCAATCGGGTTCATGGTTTTCATGGCTTCGATGATGAACAGAGTCTGGCCGGTTTCCACGGCATCACCCACTGCGACAAATGGCGTGGCGCCCGGTTCCGGCGCCAGATAAACCGTGCCTACCATGGGCGATGTTACTGCGCCGGGATGTGCCGCCGCACTCTCGATACCTGCTGCTGGCGCGGCCACCGGTAATGCGGGTGCGGCATATTGCATGACCGGGGCGGCGCTGCCGGGTTGGCGCGCCACACGCACGCGCAACCCTTCGTGCTCGATTTCGATTTCGGTCAGTCGGGTCTCATCAAGAAGTTCCGCAAGCGCGCGGATCATGTCCCGGTCGATTTTATCCTTGTTCATGCTTTTTTCCGTTAACTCAAAACGTCTGCGAGGGCGTCCAGCGCCAGTATATATCCGCGCGCGCCAAAACCACAAATCAGGCCAAGCGCCGCCGGGGTGATATAGGAGTGGTGGCGAAATGCCTCACGCTGGAACAGATTGGACAGATGCACTTCGACGATGGGTTTTTCAACCGCGCGCAAGGCATCCAGGATTGCAACGGATGTATGGGTATAAGCCCCCGCATTGATGATAATCGCGTCGGCATTTTCACGCCCCCACTGGACCCAGTCCACCAGTTCGCCTTCATGGTTTGACTGCCGAAAATCCACCTGCCAGCCACGCGCAGTCGCCGACTTGTTCATCAACAGATGAATATCATCAAGCGTGGTCGTGCCGTAGATTTCCGGCTCGCGCGTACCGAGCAGGTTCAGGTTAGGGCCGTTAAGCACAAGAATCAGCGCCGGCATGGGGCCTCCCAAGTCAGTTGTCCCAGCTTTGTAGCCTGACCAGTGCCGTCTGGGAAGTACCTCCCGATTATAGCAGTGCTGCCGCTATTTTGTCGGCAAATGGCTGTAGCACCGAATTATCGACCATATTGCGGGCATGCAGGGCCAATTCATCGCCCTTGCGGCGGGGAATGACATGAAAATGAATGTGAAACACGGTCTGTCCCGCCGCACTGCCATTGAACTGGTACAGGCCAACACCGTCCGGCTTTAGCGCGGTATTAACGGCCTGTGCGATGCGCTGGGTGGCGCGAATCAGGACGGCGGCCTCATCGGCGCTGACCTCAAGGATATTGGCCGCATGGCGCTTTGGGATGATCAGGCAGTGGCCGGGGGATTGCGGCATCACGTCCATAAAGGTGAGCGTGTCCTGATCTTCATGCACTTTTATGGATGGAATTTCACCGCGCAAAATTTTGCAAAATATGCAGTTGGGATCGCTGCTCATTCTTCTTGCTCCTCCTCGGTGGTTTTTCGGAATGGGGAATGCCCGCTCAGCATATGCTGATCCGAAATTACATGCGCGCGTTCCTGCGCCAGAAAATGACGTATCGCATCGCGCAGACGCGGGTCTTTAATCCAGTGCGCGCTATAGGTCAGGTTCGGCAAATATCCGCGCGCCAGTTTGTGCGCACCCTGCGCACCGGCTTCCACACGGGGAAGGCCGCGCGCAATGGCAAATTCGATGGCCTGATAATAGCACGCTTCGAAATGCAGAAAAGGATGCTCCTCGATACAGCCCCAGTTGCGACCGAACAGCGCTTCGCCGCCGATAAAATTGATGGCGCCCGCAATGGGCCGCCCTTCGCGGCTGCATATCACCAGTGCGATTTTATCCGGCATGCTTGCGCCGATCAGGCTGAAAAATTCCCGCGTTAAATAGGGCTGACCCCATTTGTTGCGGCCGGTGTTCAGATAGAAGCGGTAAAAGGCGTCCCAATGCGCTTCGGTGATCGCATCGCCGGTCAGCATTTCAATTTCAATACCGTTCGCAACAGCTTCGCGGCGTTCCTTGCGGATCTGTTTGCGTTTGCGGGAATTCAGGCTGTTCAGGAAATCATCAAAATTCTGATAGCCCTGATTAATCCAGTGGAACTGATAATCCGTGCGCTGTAAAAACCCGGAAGCGCCCAGTACCTCCCATTCTTCTTTTTCCATAAATGTAAAATGCAGCGACGACACCCCTGAATTTTCGGCTATTTCAGTAGTGGACTGGATCAGCAGCGCGCGATGCTTTTCGGCATCGTCATGTGGGCGGATCAAAATGCGGCGGCCAGGCGCCGGGGTAAACGGCACGCAGACCTGTAGCTTGGGATAATATTGCCCGCCCGCACGGTGAAAGGCGTCGGCCCAGGCATGATCGAATACATATTCGCCGTAAGAATGCGATTTAAGATACATCGGCATGGCGCCCAGAAGTTTACCATCGGCTGCTTCCAGCAAAATATGGCGCGGCGCCCAGCCTGCCTGATCCGACGCCGATCCTGATTTTTCCATTGCCAGTAAAAAAGCATGCGACAAAAACGGATTGTCAGGAATTTCTTGCCCCGACGGCAGGCCCGTCGGATTGGCACAGGCGTCCCATTGCGCGGCCGCGATCGCAGCAATGTTTTCGATAATCCGCACGCGAAGCTGCCCGCTTTTATCAGGCATGAAATCCCTCAAAAATATAACTGTCCGTGTAGCGTTTGGCGATCGCGACCTGTTGCGTGGTACGCACGGTCCAGCATATCAGCGGAATGCGCTGGCGTCGCACGGCACGGGTTGGCGGTCCGGGCAGATCCCGCACATTGTACGATATGAAATGCGGCTGGCTTGTTTCGCTGCTCCATAACTTGCCCCAGGACAGACGTTCCCGCCAGGGCATGCCGCGCTCTGGCCGTGAAATAAAATTCTGGGCGATCTGTCCACGCACAAAGCCGGGCGCGTTTTCCACAAACCAGCCGACACAGGCCGGATTGAACGACTGCACGGCGAACAGACCATCATACTGCGCCAGCAGTTCCGCGATGCGGGATTCCAGCGGCCCGATGCGGCCCCCTTTCGGTACTTTTATCTCGATCAACAGCGGCGTGCGCCCCGCCACCGCATCCAGTGTGTCTGCAAATGTTGGAATGGTTTCGTTACTGCTCAGCAGACGCAGTTTGCCCAGCGCCCGATGATCCATCGCTGCGGTGGGGCCATGCGCGCCGGTCATGCGGTCCAGTGTGAAATCATGAAACACAATCGGCGTGCCATCGCCAGCGGCCATCACATCCAACTCCATGCCATAGCCATGCCGGACAGAAGCCTGAAACGCCGCGAGGCTGTTTTCAGGCGCTGCGCCCGCATTATCAAACAGGCCGCGATGGCTATACAGATATTGGCTCAACCATTCGTTCATGGTGCTATCGGGCTGGATCAATGGCAAAGATGCCGGCTATTTCGACGGCCACATCGAAAGGCAGACTATTGCATCCCACCGCAAAGCGCGCATGGACGCCCTTTGCGCCAAACACATCGGCGATTAAATCCGACGCACCGTTGATGACAGCGGGATGTTCACCGAATTCCGGCGTGGCATTGACAAAACCTTCGATGCGCACACATTGCCGCACCCTGTCCAGATTGCCCGAACAGGCCACTCGCAGATGCGCAAGCATATTCAGGGCGCATAGTCGCGCGGCCTGCTGACCCTCGGCTACCGAAAAGGCCGCGCCGCATTTGCCGCGAAATTCCAGACCCTGTGGTCCCACTGGAACCTGACCGGAAATAAACACCAGATCACCGGTAATCACATAAGGCGTATAACTGGCCGCCGGTGGCCGGGGGTTTGGCAGTTCAATTCCCAATTCTGCCAGACGCTGCGCTATGATATTAGTCATTCGAATACTCCCGCATGATGGTGCCATCATATCACTGGAATGAAAATAATCGCATGACAAGTTCTGTTCTTACCATGCCCGCCGAATGGGGGCCGCATCAGCGCACATTCATGGCCTGGCCGTGCCGTGACAAATTGTGGGGCAGCGCGGCTGCGCTGGAACGGGCGCGTCTGGCCTATGCCGGTGTGGCGCGGGCGATCGTGCGGTTTGAGCCGGTCACAATGGTTGCGCGTCCCGGTCACGCAGAGGCTGCGAGGACTATCTGCGGGCCGGGGGTGACGGTCATCGCTCATGAAATTGATGATTCCTGGATGCGCGATACCGGGCCGAGCTTTGTGCGTGACGGGCAGGGTGGGCTTTGCGGTGTGCAGTGGCGCTTTAATGGCTGGGGCGGAAAATATATTCCCCATGACAGGGATACGGGGATTGCGACGGTTCTGTTGCGCGATCTGGGGCTTGCCTGCCATGCGGCCCCGCTGGTTGCCGAAGGCGGCGCGCTGCATGTAGATGGCGCGGGAACCCTGATTACCACGGAGCAGTGCCTGCTAAATCCCAACCGTAATCCCGGTATGCGCCCCGCCGATGTTGAAGCTGTTCTGAAAAACATGCTTGGCGTTAGCAAAGTGATCTGGCTGGAACAGGGGCTTAGCGGTGATGAAACCGATGGGCATGTCGATAATGTTGCGTGTTTTGCCAGCCCCGGCCGCATAATTCTGCAAGGTTGCGATGATCCGGCGGACGCCAATTACTCCATTGTCGCAGATAATCGGACGCGCCTGAAAGCCGCGCGGGATGCGCGGGGCATGCCGCTAGAAATCGTGGAATTGCCAGCACCCCGGACACGCCAGGATGATCGCGGCAATCGGTTGGTCCTGTCTTATGTGAATTTCTATCTGGTGAATGGCGGGCTGATCATGCCTGCGTTTGATGATCCAGCCGATGAACCCGCGCGGCAGATACTTGCTGCAGAATTTCCGGGGCGTGAGATTGTGCAGCTTCCGGCGCTGGATATTGTACTGGGCGGCGGTGGCATTCACTGCATCACGCAGCAAATGCCAGCCGGTTAATGTTCGCGTCGGCTGATCAGGTTCAGATTGCGCGCGCGGCGATTTTTCTCGCGATACATGGCGCGATCGGCCTTTAGCAGCAGGTCTTCCGGCTGTGACCAGCCCGCATAGTCTGCGGAACCAATGCTGGCGCGGATCGGAATGGAAGTGCCTTCATGGGCCAGATTGCTGCTATTAAGAATTTGCCGCAATATTTCGGCGCGCTTGCGCCCAACCTGTTTTACGGCATGAATAAACAGCACGGCATATTCATCGCCGCCCAGCCGTGCGACCAGATCGGTCTTGCGCACATTGCTCAGCAGCAACTCGCCAACCCGGCGCAGCACCATGTCGCCAGCCTGATGCCCATAGGTGTCGTTGATAGCCTTAAAGCCATCTAGATCAATAAACGACAAAACGCCTTCTTCATCATAACGGCGCGCCGATTGCAGGGCGCGGTTCATGCCATCCATAAAGCCACGCCGGTTCAAAAGCCCGGTAAGCTCGTCTGTGCTGGTCAGCGATTCCAGATGGTGGATGCGGGCTTCCTGTTCAGCCAGCCGCTGTTCTGCCTGCGCCGCCAGATTTAGCACCTGGGCGATAAAGGCGCTGCCTTGCACTTCTTGCCCATAGCTTTGGATTTCGCATAGTTTGCGCAATTGCTGGGCGGTACCCGTGGCTAGCCCGTGCAAGGGGTGCTGGTGTTGCTCTTTAACTAAAGTCTGGCTCATTTTATTGCTCCTGCAATAGTGGGTTGCCGCCCCAAAATTTTAATCCAAGCTTAAAAATGCATGCTTCGTGCCAGAAAAAAATGTGGAAAACCGGGGATGTCGAAGGCTCCGACCCCTTTTTTGCCGGGTAATTATTTCCGAAGCTGGGTAATTATTTCCCCCTAATCAAATAAAAGCCCCCTGAGGGCATTCTTTTTAATAATATTTGCGTGATGGCCAGTGTCGAAACACGCGAATCTCTATAAGCTGATGCCATGTCTATTTTTGCCAATGCACGGTGCCGGGAAATCAATGCATGAAATATAACTGGGTTGGCTGCGCGGTAGCGGGGCTGTGGGTGGCCGTTATGGGGGGGATGAGCGGTGCGCTGGCCGTTGAGGCGCTGGCCGTTCGTCCGCCAATGCTTTCGCATCGGGCAATGTACAGCGTATCGCTTTCTCCAGACCATAATCGCGGGCAGGTTTCCAACGTGGACGGTCGCATGGTCACGGAATGGCAGGAAACCTGTGATGGCCTGATTTCGGAGCAGCGCATCGTGACAGATATGCTCGATGAAGCCGGAGAGAAATCCCTGAGTGATATTTCAGCTTCATCCTGGGAATCCCAGGATGGGTTACGTTTTCGGTTCTCGATGCGTCAGCGGCTGGATAATAAACTGGTGGCGGAATATGTCGGAAATGCAGTTTACCCGGCGGAGCTGGGCCAGGGCACGGCCACAATAAGTAAACCGGATGAGAAAGTAGTCGTGCTGCCCGCAGGCGTTCTGTTCCCCAGCGGTTACATGCAGGCCCTGCTGGATGCTGCGCGCAACGGAAAAAAAAGCATGTCGCGTCAGGTGTTCGATGGCACATCTGAATCAGACTATTATCTGGTCGTAACCGCGATTGGCTCGGAAACAACAGGAAATGCGGCGCAACAGTCAGAAGAAACCAGAAATGACAAGGTGCATAAATCAGTGGTGAGCGCTGTAGAAGGCCTGTCCTGGTGGCCGGTTCAGGTGTCCTATTATGGATTGGAAGTGAACGAAGGTCTGCCCGAATTCGAAATGGCGTTCAAACTTTATGATAATGGCATCAGTGCCGATTTAACCCTGGATTATGGAGCTTTTGCGCTGTTTGCATCCTTGCAGCGCGTAGAAGCCTATAAACGCCCGGACTGCTAAAAGCCCTGCTCATCCAGTTTCGCTGCAATAAATGCGTGGGCGTCTGGCCAATGGCTTGTGTGCATATGACAGCTTTTTGCAGGGGCAACGAGCGCTGCCAGTCGTTTATCTGCGATGAAGTGCAACAGGCATACATTGCGGGTCTGTTCGGCCACGGCATCCAGGTGTGGGGGTAAATCGTCCAGAAAAAATACCGGCGCATTTATCTGTTCTTCCAGATAACGCAATGGAAGCCCCTTCGAGCCGGCATTGGCGATGAGTGGATAGTCCATCCCGTGACGGCGTAACCAGCGTAGCCGCGCGGCATGCGCAGAAGGCGGCACATTACTGAGGACGATGATCTGCGCGCGCGCATTGAGCGCCTGCAAGGCCGCAGCGGCGCCGTCTACTGGATCCAGCAGCTCCGTGTCAGTGTTGAAAAATTCGGCGAGCAGGTCTTTTACCTGCTCCTGCGTACTGGCTTCGTTACTGCCCTGCCGACGAATATTGCCTGTGATTGCAAAACTTTTAAGATCAAGCCAGTGGTCATTGCGGAGCAGAAACCGTTCCAGCCCGGCAATAAAATAGGCGACCACCTCATCTGCATCGGTAACAATCAGTGGGCGCTGCCGGTCCAGCGAGAGACTTTCCAACTGGGATCGCACATGCCGTTCCATACTGGTTAGCCCCATTCCGCTGCGGCATCGCCCAGCAGTTGCGCACGCGCACGGGCGGGCAATTTGGGGTCGATATTCGATGCGGAGCAAAATTCAAGCAAATCTTTTTCGTGCGAGAGCAGAAAGTCCAGAACAGAGCCAAGAAAGGCGGCGTCATCGACACTGGCGCGTAAATCGTCCGGGGTTATGCCTGTTAAATCAAGAAAACGGCGGCAAAGAGTAGGTTCTGCTATAATGTGAGCTAGAGCCTGTAATGATAAAGCCTCCGCGCTATCCAGTGTCATTTTGCCTCTATATACATAAAGTTAACGATAATCTTATATATTTTCTATAATTATTACCATGAATTGCATATTTTGCTGAATTGAGTAATTAATATGTTCGCTATAATTTGGTGTTACACACTTGGGTGAATATTTTTTGTGCGGATTTGAGTATGGGCGTGATGGGGAGCTCTATTCCTGATTCAGAATGGCGGCATACAGGCTATGCCAGCCAGAGTCAGGGAAACATGGAATACAGGTGTTTATACAGATGGCCAAGACAGTCCTGATCTGCGAAGATAATAAGCTGAACATGAAGCTTTTTCATGATCTGCTGACTGCCCAGGGATATGCAATCATTCAGACAACGGATGGAATGGAAGCATTGGACATGGCCCAAAAGCACAAGCCAGACCTGATATTGATGGATATACAATTACCAGGCGTATCTGGTCTTGAGGTTACCAAGTGGATCAAGGAAGATGATGAAACCCGCCATATACCCGTTATCGCGATCACTGCCTTTGCCATGAAAGGGGATGAGGCGCGTATAAAGGATGGAGGATGCGAAGCCTATATTGCGAAACCGATATCGGTGACAGATTTTTTGACGACAATTCGTCGATTCCTGGATTGAATAGGTATGTGTAAATGACTGCCCGTGTCCTGGTAGTTGATGATGTTCCCGCAAATGTGAAGCTGCTTGAGGCAAAGCTGAGCGCGGAATATTACGAAGTCATAACCGCAGTTAACGGCCAGCAGGCGCTTGAAGTGGCCGAAGCCGAGATGCCGGATATTATTCTTCTGGATGTGATGATGCCTGTGATGGATGGCTTTACCGCCTGTCGCAAGCTCAAGGAAAATGTGCGGCTGCGCCATATACCCGTGATTATGGTCACGGCGCTGGATCAGCCGTCTGATCGGGTGCAGGGCTTGTTGGCTGGCGCCGATGATTTCATCAGCAAGCCAATTAAAAGCAATCCGCTTTTCCCACGGGTACGTAGCCTGATCCGGTTGAAAATGATGACCGATGAATTGCGCGCGCGTGATATCACGGGACAGAATCTGGGTTTGCAGGATTTACCCAATTGGGAAGACAATAGTGACATCAAGGGCCGCATACTGATTGTGGATGATCAGGCGCGTTCCAGCGCGCGCATTGGCGGCGCCCTGAATGAAGCAGGGCATGACGCCAGAATTGTGGAGGATTCCACCGAAGCCCTGCGGATGGCGAAAGCTGAGCCATTTGATTTGATGATTGTCAGCCTGTCGATGCGTAATTATGACGGCCTGCGATTATGTTCACAGTTTCGCACAACGGAAGAAACCAGAACCGTTCCACTTCTGATCATAGTGGAAGATCCCGAGGATAGCCGTCTGGCGCGCGGTCTGGATATGGGCATTAATGATTATCTTGTGCGCCCAATTGAAAGCAATGAATTGTTTGCGCGCGTGCGTACACAGTTGCGATGGCACAAATATGAAGAAAAGCTGCGCCATAATCTGCATCTTAGTTTGCAAATGGCGGTCACAGACGGGCTGACAGGTTTGCACAATCGGCGCTATATGGAAACCCATCTGCATATTTTGACAGAACGCGCAAAGCAGGATGACCGGCCAATTTCCCTGCTGATGATAGATATTGATTTTTTCAAAACGATCAACGATGTCCACGGACATGATGCGGGCGACAGGATATTGAAGCAGTTCGCAACAGGTATTTCGCGCAACATACGCGGTATTGACCTTGCGTGCCGATTTGGTGGCGAGGAATTTGTGGTGATCATGCCAGAAACAGATATGGCAATTGCGTCTTTAGTCGCAGAACGCATTCGTCAGTATACGGAAACTTTTTCTTTTGATGTTGGCAATGCCACGCCGGTTGCAATGACGACCAGCATTGGCGTTACCAGTCTTGGCGGAAGCGATGATACGCCAGAGACAATTCTAAAGCGTGCCGACGAAGCGCTGTATCGCGCAAAAAATGATGGGCGCAACCGGGTAAGCGCACATATGGGCTGATACTCAGCCCCGCATTATTTCTGCCGGAGCGGTTTATTATTTGACGGAAGCACCCCACTCTGGTGTCATTGCGAGCGAAGCGTGGCAATCCACCAAGCCTTCGGCTGGCAAAGGAGTCACAAACTCAGGCCTTTGCGTGAGACTCTGGATCGCCACGCTTCGCTCGCGATGACGAAGTAGATGTTCGTGATTCAGTCTAAACAAAAACCGCTCTAGTGATCAGCGCCATGCAGGATTTTGTTGCGCAGGCCGGTGTCATACGCAATGCCTGCCGGGGTTAGCGAAATTGAATTGGGAAACGCCGATTGCGCCAGCGCCTTACGCTCCAGCGCCTTCCAGACCATTTCATTTGACAGTCCCGTCGCATCTGCGCCACGCACGGCCACCTGACCGATGTGAAAATGGTCGCCATGCGCATGAGGCAAACGGCTGATCTGAAAACCACCATCTTCCAGGGCTGTACCCGCTTCGGGATGGCGCGCCAGTTCCTGCAACAGCGTTAGGGTTTTGAGTTGCAGCATATTCAGGTTCAGCGGGTTGGATTTTGGCGGCATGTGATTTCCAGTATGAGAATGGGCTTATATCCATGTGTAACGCTGCGCCAGCCAATCGGCAAGGGGTGGATATTTTTGATGCGATAAGAGTCATTTTCATGGCATGCTGGCGCCAATAATAACGCAGGGAGAGAAAATTATGCGATTGTCAAAACCGCGCATCACGCCGTTACCGGAATCCGAATTGACGGAGGAGCAACTTAAAATAGTTGCGCCAATGAAGCAGCGCTACGGCATTGTTTTCAATGTACTGAAAACCATGATGCGGAATATGAACCTGCTGAACTCCTGGAACGGATTTGCCGGGCACATTATGGGGACTTCCTCGCTGGAGCCGCGCCACCGTGAAATGCTGATCATGCGGGTGGGCTGGTTGACCCAGTCGGAATATGAATGGGGCCAGCATGTGCTGATGAGCGCGCCTGCCGGGTTGGCGCATGCCGATCATCTGCGCATCAAGGAAGGCCCCAAAGCCGCTGGCTGGAACGAGCTGGAAAGCGCGCTGCTTCAGGCAACCGATGAATTACTGGATGATGCGATCATCGAGGACGCGACATGGAATATCCTGACGAAACATCTGAGTACGCAACAGATCATGGATACGGTGTTCACCGTTGGCCAATATAACATGCTGGCCATGGCGCTGAACACGCTGGGCGTACAGCGCGAAGAAGGAGTTCCGGGATTTCCCAAATGACGCGTGCCAAATAGTGCGTGAATGAAACAGTTTGTCCCCCTCGTCTAGTGGCCCAGGACGTCGCCCTCTCACGGCGAAAACAGGGGTTCGAGTCCCCTAGGGGACGCCATCTGTAGGCGACCTGACTATGCCGTAGCGAAACTGGCGCTTCGCTACAAAAGAAATTTCCGGATTTGCCAAAGGCTTTGCAATTGAGGGGCTTTGCAATTTCAGGACACTGAAGTAGAGTGCCCGCAAGGCTGGAGCATGAAAAACAGAAACCTTGCGATAATTCTCTCACTTGCCGTCTTCATCGCCGCACAGGCGCTGGGGATTGTGCATGCGGCTGCGTATGGGCCTGGCAAGCATAAGCATCACGGCCAGGTCTGCGATATTTATCTTTCCACGGATCAGGCGAAGGCAGCGAAGCCACCGTCACCGCCGGTACTGCATGTTCCCGCCCATAGCGGCTTCACATATGCACCGCCTGTTTCCATCGCGCTTGCGGGCAAGGCATATCCTTCAGCTTTTCCCCGCGCGCCGCCCGCCGCTCTCCTTAGCTAGCAAACCATTTTTGTCGTAACGCCCCTTTGCGCCCAGCGCGATGGGTGTGTTTGCTTATCCCCAAGGAGAATGTCATGCGAAACCCCTCTTTCGCGGCTTCGGCTGCGCTTATCACTCTGCTTTCCGGCACCACTGCACTTGCGGCCTCGGATACTGACATCCAGGCCATGAAGGCAGAAATTCAGGCTATGCGGCAAACCTACGAAAGCCGGATTGCGGAACTGGAAACCAAGCTTTCGAAAATTGAAACTCAAATACCAGCCAGTCAAGAGGCCGCGGCACCGGTGCCCGTATCCGCGCGCCAGTCAGCCCGCACTATCCGTGACAACAGCTTTAATCCCTCCGTCGGCCTGATCCTCAACGGCAAATATAGCGGCTTTTCCGAGGACAGTTCTGCATTTGCCGGATTTGCCGTTGGCGAAGAAGGCGAGCGGGGAAAGCAAGGTTTTGGGATTGATGAATCCGAGTTCAACTTTTCCTCGAATGTGGATGACAAATTCTATGGCAGCGTTACAGCGGCCATCATCCGCGAAGGGGGCGAGGACAAGATCGAACTGGAAGAAGCCTATGCCCAGACCTTGCCCGGCATGGGGCTGCCCAAGGGCATGAATGTAAAAGCCGGACGCGCCCTTTGGACGCTTGGATACCTGAACGAGCATCACGCGCATACAGACGATTTCGCGGACCGGCCATTGCCTTACCGGGTTTTTCTGAACAGTGCGTTCAATGATGACGGGGTGGAGGTTTCTTACGTGCTGCCCACGGATTTCTATTCGGAGTTCGGCGGCGGCTTCTTTCGCGG
>CAMTVX010000082.1:0-9991 GCA_947085295.1 uncultured Alphaproteobacteria bacterium
ACCCTAAGGCCTTCTTCATTCACGCGGCATGGCTGGATCAGGGTTTCCCCCATTGTCCAAGATTCCCCACTGCTGCCTCCCGTAGGAGTCTGGGCCGTGTCTCAGTCCCAGTGTGGCTGATCTTCCTCTCAGAACAGCTATGGATCGTCGGCTTGGTAGGCCATTACCCTACCAACTACCTAATCCAACGCGGGCCCCTCCTTCGGCAATAAATCTTTCCCCCTTACGGGGCGTATCCGGTATTAGCTTCGGTTTCCCAAAGTTATTCCGAACCAAAGGGTAGGTTCCCACGCGTTACTCACCCGTCCGCCGCTCTCCACTACCCGAAGGTAGTATTGCGCTCGACTTGCATGTGTTAAGCCTGCCGCCAGCGTTCGTTCTGAGCCAGGATCAAACTCTCAAGTTTGATCGCTCTGCTAAAACGTACTTCTTGACGAGGTTCCACTATCTTGTCCCACAGCAACAAGTTGCCATAGGTCAAGCAGTAGCACCTATATTATCTAGAAACGTAGTTAGCAGTATGTCTTCAACGAACATACCGCCGCCCACGTTTCCCTTCCTAAACCACAATGTCAAATAGCGCGCATGGCCCAATCATCTTGCGACGAAATTCCATGCCCCAAAGCGAAACCAGCCCCACCGCGTGCTACGAAGCCGCGTTGTTGGGCCAGATTTACCGAGAGCACCGGAGGCCGGTAAGGGACCGCTATGTGCACTTTATTATCTGGTCCGTCAAGCCCTTACGGGTATTTCAGCTATCTCGAAATTCGAAATATGTACCAGAGAACAGAATGCCGTAGCGGGACTAATCAGCCTCGCGATGACCGCTATATAGATCGCCTCATGCGAACGAGTCAACAGTCATTAAGCTTTTTTTTCAATTTAGTTTTTCATTTCCATGATTATGAACTGCATTGGCAGAATACCTGCCTTTATGCATGCCCTGCCCGACTGGCCTTTGAATAAATCTGTCTTTGTTTGATATATTTTTTTTATTCATTCGATATTAACCATTTGCCGGGATGGTTACAAACGCCACAAATTTACCATATTTCATGGTTAATTCGTGGGCTTTTCCAGGGTATCGCATTGACGTGCGGCTTCCGGGAGGGCATTTTAACCAGGATTTCGTGCGGTAAGAAACGTGATTCGCTAATCAGCCCAATGCAATAGGGTGCGAACCACGGGCCGGAAAAAAATGAGGGGAATAATCGCCATGGCTTCAGGCCAGGACGAGAAGGGTTTATTGTTACAATCAAATCGGCCTCAAAAACACAGTGTCTTAGTGCGGGAACCGGCTAGAATAACTGCCCGAACGGGTCAAAAGTTTCCCTTTAGCGCAGTATTGCTGCCAGTAATAGCGCTGGCTACGTTTGGCCAGATCACCTCTTTTGATCGCCTTGCCTCACATTATCCCACGCTGTTTTCGTATGAATCCCAGGGGCCTGCCTATCCCGCAACGCCAGTTGTTTCACAAATACTGCCCCCTCTGACGCCTTCCAAAACCACGCCGGACCAGGCGGTAGCCGGGCAATTTCCACTTGGTGCGCAAACCGTTACTGTCACCAGGGGCGACACATTACAAAGTCTGCTGACCGAAGGTGGCGTGTCCTGGGACGAGGCCGCGCTTGCAGTCACAGCAATAAAGAAATTCTTTGATCCACGTGATTTGCATGTTGGCCAGCAGCTAAGTGTTATTTTAACGCCTGCAAAGACACCCGATGCGGGCCAGGCCGAACAGGGCAAACAATTGGCCGGGGTTTCGATTGCGGCGGATGTTGATCGCATGGTTGTCGCCAAACGCCAGCCTGATGGCGGCTTTGCCAGTCAGGAAGTAGTGCGCCCGCTGACGCTGACAACCCGGTTGGTCGGCGGAAAAATTGAATCCAGCCTGTTTGAATCTGCACTGGCGGCGAAAATCCGTCCTGAAATTATTGTCGAATTGATCCGTCTGTTCAGCTATGACGTCGACTTTCAGCGCGATATCCAGTCAGGCGACAGCTTTGAAGTTCTGTATGATCGCGATCTGGACGAAAATGGCCGCGTGGCCCGCACCGGGGCCATCCGCTATGCGGCGCTGACGCTTGGCAATGTGCGCAAGGAGCTGTTTCGCTTTGCGCCCCCGGGCGGCGAATTTGAATATTTCGACCAGAACGGTCATGGCGCCCAAAAAGCCCTGATGAAAACGCCGGTGGACGGCGCAAAACTTTCGTCGCGTTTTGGCATGCGCAAACATCCTATTCTTGGATATACCCGCATGCACAAGGGGCTGGATTTCGCCACCGCCACAGGCACGCCCGTCATGGCGGCTGGTCAGGGCTTTGTGGAAATGGCGGGCTGGAACGGCGCCTATGGAAAATATATCCGTATACGTCATAATGATGGCTATAGCACCGCCTATGGACATTTGTCCGGCTTCGGAAAGGGCGTTCGCAAAGGTATGCGGGTCCGCCAGGGGCAGATCATTGGCTATACCGGGTCCACCGGACGCTCCACCGGCCCGCATTTGCACTATGAAGTGCTGGCCTATGGCAATCAGGTCAACCCGCAAAGCATGAAGCTGCCCACGGCCCAGGCGCTATCAGGCAGCGAACTCACGCAGTTCAGAAAACTGCGTGACGCCATCGGCAATGAACGCGCCGCGCTTGCACAAAAACCGGTGGAGACCGCCGGTTTGCGATAAAACACTCCGTGCGCCGCAGAGCGCATTAACCTACCGGCTTACCCCAAGAAATTCCAGCATGGGTGGATTGGTCGCCTGTGGCGCCCGCAAGGGGCCGAAATGGTCTGCCCCCTTTATAATGACCAATTTAGCGCCAGGAATGGCCGCCGCCATGCTTTCGCTATGTTCGCGCTTGATCGTGTCAAACTCGCCCGCCATAACCAGTGTAGGCGCAGTAATTTTGCCAAGATCAGCTACGGTGAAATTCGGTTCATTGCGCCACATGGCGATAATTTTTTCAAAAAATACGGGCCACTGATCCGGCTCTGGCGCGATGCGCTGATAGAATTTTCGGGCCGACGCAAAGATTTCCGCATCGGGTGTTAGCTCTGCCCAGTGGTTCGAGGATTGATGGGCTATGCCATCGGTAGAATAATTGGCGCCAATGGTCACCAGCCGCCCAACCCGTTCGGGGTATCGCATCGCCATATCCAGGCCAATGATGCCGCCGTCGCTCCAGCCCACAATATCAACTTTCGCGATCTGCTTTTGATCCAGCAGCGCGATCATGTCGTCGGCCATCTGGGCATAATGCAACGGCCCATCAGCGTCACCAGAACGGCCATGCGCCCGGCTATCGGGGGCAATCACAAAACGCCTATCGGCCAGCGCGGTGATTTGATAATGCATCGATTCGATAAAACCCGTGCCGCCATGCAGCGCCAGAACCGGCGTCCCCGCACCTTTAGCGTCACCAAAAGTTTCGGCATATAGTTTTACGCCGTTAACATCGGCATATTCCCCGCCATGGGCCTGGCCTGAATAAAATTTCCAGGCGTAGAACCCGATGATGCCGGAACTGGCCCGGTTGAGAGCGTAAAATCCGCCCGCAAGGATTACCCCGCCCGCAAGTGTTACAATCAGCAGATTGCGCCGTAAACGTGTCATGTTACCTCCTATTCTCCGCACAAGCTGCCGCCTGCATCTCCTGACCGTTCAGCAACAGGGCATTGCCGCCCGCGCTGACACATGCCCCGTCGCCGTCATTGATCTTGACCGCCAGCCCGAATTCAGTTGGCGGATTAAGCTGCGCTGAATGACGCAGCTTGCCCTACCCGACCGGCGCCAGTTCCGCCAGCAGTACGTCGTCGGCCATGCGGCCCCCGGCGGGCGGGATCGCCTGAATGCAGACATGGCTGGCGCCAGCCTGAAAATGCGCATCGATCCGTTCACGGATTTTTTTGGCGTCACCCCAGGCGACGATCGCATCTGTCACCCGGTCGCGTTTGCTATCGATCTCTTCGGCGCTATAGCCCAGCCGCAGCAGATTGTTGCGATAGTTCGGCAGCGCCAGGTAAAAGCCGATAGTTTTGCGCGCCACATCGCGCGCCTTGACCGGATCGGTTTCGCGCAGCACCATTTGCTCGACACACAGCATTGGCCCGGCCCCAAGAATCTTGCGCGCCATTGCGGTGTGTTCCGGCGTCACCAGATAGGGATGCGCGCCCGCCGCATGGGTTTTTGCCAGTTCCAGCATTTTCGGACCAAGCGCTGCAATTACAGTTGGCGGAGCTTCGGCTGCGGGCACGGCGCTATAGGGCGCGCCTGACTTCATGGCTTCCAGATAGGCCTTCATGGTCGCCACAGGCGCGCCATAAGTATGTCCGCGCACCCCTTCGACCAATGGCACGTGCGACACGCCCAGCCCCAGCAGGAAACGCCCGCCCGACTGTTCCGCCAATGTGTTCTGTCCACTGACCGAGGCGCGCGCATCACGGGCATAGATATTGGCGATACCGGTGGCGATAATCAGTTTTTTGGTATTGGCCAGCAGCCATGCCGCGTGCGCAAACGGTTCACGCCCGGTGGCTTCGGGAATCCACAGCGCGCTATAGCCCCATTTTTCGACACGCTGCGCAAAGGCCGCCGCCTCGCTGGCCGTCATGCCGTCGGTAAACTGCCAGACGCCCAATTTTCCTAACTGCATGATCTGTGCCTCCGGTTAAATGTCATTCACTGGTTTTGTTCACTGGTTCCCGGCAAGGAACGCCTCAGCCACTGCAGCGCTTTCGGCTGGAATTTCTTCCATCGGCACATGCCCTGCCCCTTCAAACACATGCAGGGTCGAATTGGGAATGCCTGCGTCAAATTGCTGGCCCATGGAGAGAGGTAACAAACCATCTTTTTCTCCCCACAAAATCAGCGTTGGCCGTCTAATCTCTTTCAGACGCCCTTCAAGCAGGGCCTCCTGTGGCAGTTTTAACCGCATCTTCCTGACCTGGCGGTTGCCTTCGTGGCGCCCCATATCGTGAAACTGATCGATCAGCGCATCCGTCACTTTGGCCGGATCGCCATAGACGGATCGCACCCCCTCGGCAACAATGGCGCGTAGCGTAATCCACGCCAACAAGTCGCCAATGACCGGCTTGCCCATCAGTTGAAACGCCAGCGGAACCTTGCGTTCGCCCCCGGGCATCGCAATGCCGCCCGCATCGATCAGGATCAAATGCGTGACGCGCTTTGGATTGGCGATCGCAAAGGCGCCCGCCAGCTCGCCCCCCCAGGAATTGCCCACCACCGTAAAGCGGTATAGCTCCAGCTTTTCGGTGACGGCTTTCACAAACGCCACTGCGGCGGCATCCGAATAATCATCCGTCGCGGTACGCCCGGTCAGGCCATGGCCGGGCAGATCAATGCTGATCAGGCGATAGCGCCCACTCAGCGCCTTTGCCCAGCCTTCCCAGGTAAATGCGGATGAACTTCTCCCATGCAGCAGCACCAGCACGGGTGCGGCCCGATCCCCCTGATCGCGATAATGCACCCGCGTGCCGTCGGATAGCGTCATAAACCGCGATTTACCGTCATCATATTTCCTGACCAGATCCTCATGCGCAATATCCGGCGTATACAGAAAATAACCCGCAACGGCGATCACCGCCGCCAGCCCTATCAGTGTTTTACGTAACCCGCTGCGCATCAGACTTACTCACTTTAGCTTTTGCATGATTTCGGCCATTTTATCGAGAAGCGGGATAACTTTTTCCGCGCCTTCCGCAGGCAGGCCAAACACCACGCGCTTGACGCCCGCATCCATGAACGGCTTGATCTTTTCAGCGTCCGGCATCACGCCAAACACCGAGATTTCCACAGAGTCCGGGTCACGATCGCGTTCCGCGACCATCTGGCGAAATTTCGGTATGCTGGTGATCACATCGTCACGCCCCGTTATCGGCATCCAGCCATCGCCATATTGCGCCGCACGCTTTGCGCCATGCGGATAGCCGCCACCCACGATCACGGGCGGATGCGGTTTCTGCACGGTTTTCGGCCAGGTCATAAACGGCTCAAAATTCACGTGCTTGCCGTGATATTCCGGTTTGCTGCTAGAACAGATCAGCTTGATGGCCTCAATGCGTTCACGCATCACCTCCATGCGTTCGGAATATTTGGTACCGTGATCGGCCATTTCCTCGGCGTTCCAGCCAGCACCGACACCAAACAGAAAGCGCCCGCCGGAAAGAGTATCCAGCGTGCAGATTTCCTTGGCGGTCTGGATCGGATCGCGCTGTACCACCAGACAGATGCCGGTCGCCAGCTTCAGCTTTTTCGTAACCGCCGCCATCATCGCCAGCGTCACGAACGGGTCCATCACGTCATAATAGGGTTTTGGCAGTTCGGGACCGCCTGGCCAGGGGGATTTGCGCGACACGGGAATATGCGAATGTTCCGGCGCCCAGTAGGATTCGAACCCGCGCGCTTCCATCGCAATACCCAGATCGACGGGGGTAATCGAGTAATCCGTTGGAAACATGGAAATGCCGTACTGCATGTTCGCCTCCCTGATGTGTGGCTTGTTATTGCATCAGGCTAGCACAGCACCGTACACTTCTGCAAAACAACGATAGCCAGGGAGGACATCATGGTTGAGGTCGGTATTTTTTGCAGCACAAGTGGCGCGACACCCCCGGATCAGATTGCAGCGATGGGCCAGGCCATCGAGGAGCGCGGTTTCGCCGCCCTGTGGGTGCCGGAGCATGTGCTGTTTTTCGAGGAATATGCCTCGCGCTATCCCTATTCCGAAGATGGCAAGATCACCGGCTTTCGCCACGGCATGCTGGATCCGTTTATTGCGCTGGCTTTTCTGGCGGCGCATACCAAGCGCATCCGCATCGGTACCGCCATCGCGCTGGTGCCGCAACGCGCGCCGATTTACACCGCAAAGGCGGTATCCGATGTCGATTATCTTTCCGGCGGGCGGCTTAATCTTGGTGTCGGTGTCGGCTGGCTGAAGGAAGAATTTGACGCGCTGGGCATTCCCTTTGCCGATCGCGGCACCCGCACCCGCGAATGTATTGAGGTGATGAAAACCCTGTGGTGTGATGAAGTGTCGCAGCATAAGGGCAAACTGTTCACGCTGCCGCCAAGCCTGCAAAATCCCAAGCCGGTGCAAAAACCGCATCCGCCGATTTTCTTTGGCGGCGAAAGCGAACCGGCGTTAAAACGGGTGGCCGATATTGGTCAGGGCTGGATAGGCGCCAGCCTGATGCCAGAAGACATGCCCGCCAAACTGAAGCGGCTGGATGAGCTGCTGGCCAATGCAGGACGCAAGCGCAAGGATGTCAAAATCTATGTGATGCCAAACGCCCCCGCGCGCGACGCCGACCGTTTCAAACGTTACGAAGATGTGGGTGTCGAACAGGTGGTGCATATGGTGGGCGGTCGCGGCCTGGATGAATTCAAAACCCGCCTCGACGGCATTGCGAAACTTGCGGGGGTTAAGGCGTAGCTTATGTCGTCATTGCGAGGAGCGCAGCGACGCGGCAATCCAGAGTCACACGCTGCGGCCTTTGCGTGAGACTCTGGATTGCCACGCTTCGCTCGCAATGACGTATTAAAATATTTCGCACCACAATAGGGAATTCAAAAATGGAAAATTTCACACCCATAAGCGCATTGATCGGCGGCATGCTGATCGGCCTGTCTGCCGTATTGCTCATGCTGCTCAATGGCCGCGTTGCGGGCGTCAGCGGTATCGCGGGCGGCCTGATAGTGCCGGTGGCCGGCGACTGGCCGTGGCGGCTGGCCTTTGTGCTGGGGCTGATTGCCGGGCCGCTGGTCTATATCGCGCTGGGCGGCCAGCTTCCCGATATCCAGTTTCCTGTTGCAACGCCGCTGGGCCTGATATCGGCGGGCCTGTTGGTCGGATTCGGCACACGACTGGGTGGCGGCTGCACCAGCGGTCACGGCGTGTGCGGCGTCTCACGTCTGTCGGTGCGATCCCTGGTGGCGACGGGGGCGTTCATGTTCGCCGGATTTGCAACGGTGTACATTATCCGTCATCTGATGGGGGCGTGATATGAACAAAATTATTTCCGCCTTTGTCATTGGGATTATTTTCGGCATCGGCCTGACCATTGCGCAGATGGTCAATCCGGCCAAGGTGCTGTCGTTTCTGGATCTGGCCGGAAACTGGGATCCGAGTCTGGCCTTTGTCATGGGCGGCGGCGCGGGGGTTGCGGCCATTGGCTATCGTCTGGTGTTGCGCCGTCCCCGCCCCATATTGGCGGATGCGTTTCAGGTGCCAACCCGCACCGATCTGGATGCGCGGCTGATCATCGGCGGTGGCCTGTTTGGCATTGGCTGGGGCATTGCCGGGCTGTGCCCTGGGCCAGCGCTGGCGGTACTGGCGCTTGGCCGCAGCGAGGCAATGATTTTTGTTTTGGCGATGGTGACGGGATTTGCGCTGTTTGCGTTATATGACCGTGTACGGATGAAATCACAATAAAAAGGAACATCCAATGCTTGAAGGTGTAAAAGTCGTTGAACTGGCGACCTATATGGCGGCGCCGTCGGCTGCGATGGTGCTGTCGGACTGGGGGGCCGATGTTATCAAGATCGAAGAACTTGGCGGCGATCCGGTGCGCGGCGCATTCCGGGGAATATCGCGCAACAAGCTGGTAGGCAATCCGATGTTCGCGTTTGATAATCGCGGCAAGCGTGGCGTGGCGGTCAATATCCGCGATGCGGCGGGCGCAAAAATCGTGCGTGAAATGATCAGCAAAGCAGATGTGTTCATCACCAATGTGCGTCCCGCCGCATTGCAACGCGCCGGGCTGGATTACGAAACCATCGCGCGCGAAAACCCACGCCTGATTTATTCCAGCGTCACCGGCTATGGCCTGCAGGGCGCGGAAGCCAACCGCCCCGGCTTTGACATTGTGGCGTTCTGGGCGCGCTCCGGCCTGGCGCGCATGATCGCGCCCAAGGGGGCCGATCCGATCCCGATCCGCGCCGCCGTCGGCGATCATATTACCGGCATCACCACGGTCAGCGGCATTCTGGCCGCCCTCTATGCCCGCGACCGCACGGGCAAGGGCATGCTGGTCGAAACTTCGTTATTGCGCACCGGCATTTTCGCGCTGGCCTCCGACATGGCGACGCAAATGCATTTCGGCAAGCTGTCCTCAACCCCACCGCGCGAACGCGCCGATGAGGCCACCCGCAATTTCTATAAAACGTCTGACGGCGAATGGCTGATGCTGATCCCGCGCGGCAACAAAACCGATTTCGGCGATATCTGCAAAGTGGTGGGACACCCGGAAATTCTAGATGATCCGCGCTTCAAAACGCCCATCGACCGCAAGGAAAACGCCGCCGTCATGGTAAAGATGTTCGACGTCGCCATTGCCAAACGCACGCTGACCGAATGGGGCAAAATTTTCGACGCCGCCGATCTGGTCTGGGCGCCGGTGCTACACCCTTCCCAGGTGGTCGTTGATCCTCAGGCGCATGCCTCCGGCGCGTTCATCGATGTGCCCGACGGGCAAGGCGGCACGGTAAAAGGCATCGCATCGCCGGTGCGTTTTAACGGCGAAGCCATCGCGCCAAAACGCCCCATGCCCGAACCCGGCCAGCACACGGCCGAAGTGCTGGGCGAACTGGGCTATGACCCCGCCGCCATCGCAAAACTGCGCGCGGGGGGTGTGGTTAATTAAGGCATGGTTTGTGTATGCACAATAATGCTTGACTCTCCAATAGTGTATGCACAATAATGCTGAAGATTATCTTCGATCCCGCCAAGGATGCGGCCAACATCAAAAAGCATGGTCTATCTCTGGCGGAGGCGGGAAGGCTGGAATGGGACACAGCACTGACCTGGCTGGATGCGCGCAAGGATTATGGTGAGCATCGCTTGTCTGCGCTGGTTCTGATGCAGGACAGGCTGTTTTTCGTAGCCTTCGTGGATCGCGCCAATGGACGGCGCATTATCAGCCTGCGCAAGGCCAATCAAAGGGAGGCGTTAAAATATGCGGCAAACGATTAAAACCC
>CAMTVX010000083.1:0-14338 GCA_947085295.1 uncultured Alphaproteobacteria bacterium
GGTCCTGGCGACTTCGGCCAGCAGCGCATTGGTGAGCGTGGTCTTGCCGGTGGAGGTGCCACCGGCGATGAGGATGTTGCGGCGCGACGCCACGGCCACCCGCAGCACGGCGGCCTGGCCAGCTGTCATGATGCCAGCCGCGACATAGTCATCGAGTGTGAACACGGCGACTGCGGGCTTGCGGATCGCAAAGGCGGGCGCGGTCACGACCGGCGGCAGAAGCCCCTCGAACCGCTCCCCCGTCTCGGGAAGCTCTGCCGACACGCGCGGCGCGCCGGCATGGACCTCGGCCCCGACATGATGCGCGACAAGCCGGATGATGCGCTCGCCATCGGCCGGCGACAGCCGCTCGCCCGTATCGGACAGGCCTTCAGACAGCCGGTCAATCCAGAGCCGCCCATCGGGGTTGAGCATCACCTCGACGACTTGCGGGTCTTCCAGAAACCCGGCGATGGCTGGGCCAAGCGCAGTGCGCAACATGCGCGCGCCGCGTGAAACCGCCTCAGATTGCCGATGAGAAACCGCCATGCTCGTCCCCGTCTGTTGGAGCCGCTGGATAGCGGCCCTTTTGTCGAGGATGATTAGAAACGGCAGTGATGGGGCCGGTGCAACAAGATCAAGGGCGTCGTAGTGTGCTGGCGAAGAAAGACAGGCGAATGGCGGAACTGCAGCATCGAGGTAAACATGCTGTTGGGGCATTCTGACGCTGACGGCGGTTTACACAGCCGGGCCGGGCGCGCCGCCCAAGCACAATTGGGACTTTTCCGGGGCCATTGCCCGGCGCGTGCACGATCACGGTATGCCGACCAGCCAGGGCGAACTGGTGCGGGATATGATGGAGTGTTCCCGTGCCGTGAGGACTTGCCGCCGTCCGACGAGCGGACGGTGCGGCGAAAGGGTTCGGCGATCTGGAAGGAAATCAGTTCATGATAACGATAAATGTGCGAGTCTGTGCCTAAGCGCATCCCTATCGATTTCGTAGACATAGTTTAGCTTGCGTGGGACACTACCCTCACAACGAATTCTGAGAATTTTGGGATCAATGAACTATACTTTTTCGAACCTGTCGCCTGCCGATTTCGAAGACCTTGCCAGAGACCTCATTGGTCATGAGTTGGGCATTCGATTCGAGGCTTTCTGCGCTGGGCCCGACGACGGTATCGATGGGCGGCACTCATCAGGCGGCAACTCGACTATTTTGCAGGCAAAACACTACGCCGGATCGGCCTATAGAACCCTCAAGTCCAAGATGAGGCGGGAACGCGCATCAATTGATAAACTGCCGCCATCCCGATACGTCTTAATGACGTCCCGCCCACTATCTCCCGCTAATAAAAGTGAATTGGCGACAATTATCGGTTCGGCACTGAAGAACGAGGGCGACATCCTTGGCGCAGATGATGTCAATTCCCTGTTACGGAAGCACCCTGAAGTCGAAAAGGCGCACATCAAGCTTTGGTTATCCAGCACAGCTATCCTCGAAAAGGTCGTGCACTCCGCTGCTTATACTTTCTCAGCAATATCGAAGGACGAAATCGAGGCGAAGGTTCGTGTTTATGCTCAAAATCCAAGCTTTAAAGAGTCTAAGGATAAACTTGAAGCCAATCATGTCCTGATAATTTCTGGACCACCGGGCGTAGGTAAGACCACGCTCGCGGAAATGCTATCTTATGCCTATATCGCAGAGGGATGGGAGTTCGTCGCAATCCGCAGTCTCGACGATGGCTTCGCGGCAATCGTCGACGCCAAGAAACAGATTTTCTTTTTTGACGACTTTCTTGGGACGATTGCTCTCGATGCTAGGGCTCTTGCTTCCAAGGATTCTGATCTTGCCCGGTTTATGAGGCGCATTCGCACCACCAAGAACGCTCGCTTCATCCTCACCACGCGTGCCTACATATTCGAAGAGGCCCGCAGCCTATCGGAGCACCTTGCTGATCAGCGCTTGGACATTAGCAAATATGTCTTGGACGTAGGCGTCTATACTCGGCAGATCAAGGCGCGCATTCTCTACAATCATCTTATGGTAGCTGACACGCCTAGGGCCCATACCACGGCTCTGATAGAAAGCGGTGCGATTGCGCAGATTGTCGATCACAAAAACTACAACCCGCGCGTTGTTGAATGGATGACAGACGCACTCCACACAGCTGCGCTCAGACCCGACGCGTACCCACGGGCTTTCTTGGAAGCGCTCGCGAACCCGCAACAGCTTTGGGATAAAGCCTTCCGTCACCACATCCCAGACAAGTGCAGACATTTCCTTTTCGCACTATTCTTCTGTTCTGAGTATGGAGCAGAGATTGATGACCTGAGGACGGCATATTCCGCCCTGCATCCTTTTCTTTGCGGAAAATTTGGATTGTCGCACGGTCAAAAGGATTTCGATGAGGCCTTGCGAATATTGGAAGGCGGTTTCATTGCCATCAAAGGTAGGACGGTGTCCTTTATCAATCCCTCTATTCGCGACTTTCTGGTGCAGTATCTCAACGATATAGAAATTCTCCAAGATTTTGCGACGGTAGCTAAAAAAGCTGACTGGGCCAAGGCTGTATGGCGTCAGGGAACCAGAAGGGAGCTTGAGCCTGAACTTCTTAGGGCATTTGCAGGTTCCTTCATAGAGATTGCGCGGAAATTCAGCCGTCTTCCGGTCTCGAAGCGATCGACACACTATCAGAACGCCTACATTACATGCGATCTCTCGAACATGGATCGCATTCTACAATTGATTGCGTGGTGGGAAGCGAGCTTGGATGAACGGTTTGCTACGCTGGCCGTAGAAATGGCCAATAATCCGGTAAGGGGATTTGATCCTTGGAGGGACGGCGAAGACATAGTTGAACTGGTAACTAGGCTTCGTGATGGTGGATACTTCAGCGATTTCCCCTTCGCAGACGATCTAGTTTTAACATTAGAGTCCAGTTTGGTATCGATGCTACGAAGCGGAATGGCATCTGATGATCTGGAAAAAATCTCTGACGCGATTGAAATCGGCGGCGATTTGATCAGCCCTGAAGTTGCGCAGGCCGCCGTGGATGCCATATTGGCGGAGGTCGAAGAGGTCGAAGCTGTCGCAGCCGATATAGATTCCGAGTCGACACTTAGGGATCATATTAAGTCGCTAATAAAGCTGGCACCGCGCGCGTGTATTTCAGCAGAAGGCCTGGCTAAAGCAATTTCGACATTGGAAGAACGCGTCGCCGAGATAGAGGAACAAACATCAGTTGCGGATGCTCCTTCATTTTCTGGATTGCGGCCTCCTGAGCCTGATAAATTTGATGATATTGCATTGCGTAATCTTTTTGACTCACTTTTGGAGCACTAGGGCGTGTCATTAGTTAAGCCAGATGATAACAGAGGCGAGATAAATTGCCCCGAGAAAATTGAGTACAGTTTTGTCATAACGTGTGGCAATGGCGCGGAATTGTTTGAGTTTAGCGAAGAAATTCTCGATCAGGTGGCGTGATTTGTAGATGTCCTTGTCGTACTCGCGCTGAACTTTACGATTGCGTTTTGGTGGAATGACAACGCGCTTTCCTGCCTGCAGCAACAAATCAATCACCCGTTTGTCGGCGTCATACCCCTTATCCGCTATGACCGTGTTGGCCGCAAGGCCGGGCAAAAGCGCATCGGCGCCATCCAGATCACAGGCCTGCCCAGGCGTCAGAACAAAACCCGTCGGGTTGCCCAAGGCATCGACGGTCGCATTGATTTTGGTGCTCAGTCCGCCTTTGCTGCGTCCGATGGCTTGATCTTGCCCGTCTTTTTTTGGCTCCTGCGCTGTGCTGGTGAGCACGAACAATGGTGCTGTCGATCATCGCGTATTCGTTATCGGCATCGTCAGCCAAGTGTTTGAAAAGATTCTCCCAAACGCCGCTTTGCGCCCACCGGCTGAAACGTGTGTGCACAACGCTCCAATTGCCAAAACGCTCCGGCAAATCACGCCATGGAACTCCGGCGCGATAGCGATATAGCACCGCTTCCACAAACAAACGATTGTCGGCCGCCGTTCCCCCCACATGCCCTTCGCGTCCGGGTAGAAAATCCTTGATACGTTCCCATTGATCATCGCGCAATGCATAACGTCGTGCCATCAGTCGGCCCCTCCCTTCTGGCCAACCGCTTATGAATCACATATTATCTCTCTTGTGAATCCCTTAACTGATGACACGCCCTAGCTATCGATATCGTGACCTTGCTCAAGCGGTTTCCTCAGAACGATCATCAGGAAAAAGTCAAAGCGTAGCATTCATGACTAGCTTCGGATTTGCCCGTAACATATATCCGACTTGCTTAAGCCTTAAAACGACTCAATCCCCTTCCGGAGAATCGTCTTCTCCCTCCGGCGGCATCTTGCCCCCGACATCGCCTGGAATTTCGTGCAGCAGGCTCTGCCCCTTCTGCAGCCGCCGCCCCAATGCCTCGATAAATCCTTCATAGCGCTCGCGGCCCTTTACCTGCGCTGCCGCTTGCGCGTCGCTTGGTAGCGGCGGCGTGATGGTCAGCCAGAAGCGGACGAACAGCGCCAGTGTTTCGGTGGAAATGCCGGTATTGCGCTCCAACCGTTGAACCTGGCGGGACAGACGATCCAGACGGCGGGTGAACGCGGCATCAAAGCGGTCGGCGGCATCGGGCGACAGAAACGAAGCCACGGCCGCCTCGACGATCGCTGAACGCGACAGCCCCTTGCGGTCAGCGAGATCAACGATCTGCTTCAACATCTCCGGTGGGAAATAGACATTCATCCGGTCACGCATGGCTCTCCCTCACATTTCGATGCCATCGCCGGGATCCATGGATACCTGACGGGCAATGCCGCGCGCCTGCTGGCGGAAGACCCGCGCCTGGCGCACAGCATCCTCCGTCTCGTCGTCGATCATGGCGAACTCCTCGTGCGGGCGTGGATCGGTGGTTTCCCTGACGATCGCCACATGATCGGGAAGTTCCGGTTCCCGGCGCAGACCGCTATTGGCGGCGTCCTGCCCGGCCTTTTCGTTCCCGGCTAGCAACTCCGCTGAAGGTTTCTGCGGAATGATCGTTGCCCAACTGCTGGGCCTGGGCGCAGCCTGTTTTGTCACAAGCCTCGGCGGCGGCAGAACCCGTTCGGTAAATCGCTTGTCCTCGAAGTAGCGGGCCTTCTTCGCCCGGATTGGCGGCACACCGGCGATCATGATGATCTCGTCGGCGGGCGGGAGTTGCATCACCTCACCCGGCGTCAGCAGCGGCCGCGCCGTCTCCGAACGGGAAACCATCAGATGGCCGAGCCAGGGCGACAGCCGGTGGCCCGCATAGTTCTTCATTGCCCGCATCTCGGTCGCGGTGCCCAGCGCGTCCGACACGCGCTTGGCGGTGCGCTCGTCATTGGTGGCGAAGCTCACCCGCACATGGCAATTGTCGAGGATCGAATTGTTGGCGCCATAGGCTTTCTCGATCTGATTGAGCGACTGCGCAATCAGGAACGCCTTCAGACCATAGCCCGCCATGAAGGCAAGCGCGGACTCGAAAAAATCGAGCCGACCGAGTGCCGGAAACTCGTCGAGCATCAACAGAACGCGATGCCGCCGGTTCTTGGCGTGCAGGTCTTCGGTCAGCCGCCGTCCGATCTGGTTCAGCACCAGCCGGATCAGCGGCTTGGTGCGGCTGATGTCCGACGGCGGCACGACCAAATAGAGCGTCGCCGGCCGATCGCCATCGATCAGGTCGGTAATACGCCAGTCGCAGCGCCGCGTGACCTGGGCGACGACAGGATCGCGATAGAGCCCGAGAAACGACATGGCGGTGGAAAGCACGCCCGAGCGTTCATTGTCAGACTTGTTCAGCAACTCGCGCGCGGTTGACGCCACGACCGGATGCGGCCCGCCCGGCCCAAGGTGAAGTGTCGTCATCATCGCCTGCAGCGTGGTCTCTATCGGGCGCCTGGGATCAGAGAGAAAACCAGCGACGCCGGCCAGCGTCTTGTCTTCCTCCGCATAAAGAACATGCAGGATCGCCCCGACCAGCAACGAATGGCTGGTTTTCTCCCAATGGTTCCGGCGGTCCAGTGAACCTTCCGGGTCGACCAGCACGTCGGCGACGTTCTGCACGTCGCGGACCTCCCATTCGCCGCGCCGGACCTCCAGCAGCGGATTATAGGCGGTCGATGCGGCGTTGGTCGGATCGAACAGCAGCACGCGGCCGTGACGGGCGCGGAAACCAGCGGTCAGTTCCCAATTCTCGCCCTTGATATCGTGAACGATGGCCGAGCCGGGCCAACTCAGCAGTGAAGGGACCACCAGGCCAACGCCCTTGCCCGAGCGGGTCGGCGCGAAGCACAGCACATGCTCCGGACCATCATGACGCAGATAGCCCCGTCCCAGCTTGCCCAGCACCACACCGTCCGGGCCAAGCAGCCCGGCGCCCTTCACCTCGGCCGGCGTTGCCCAGCGCGCCGAGCCATAGGTTTCGACATTCCTGGCTTCACGCGCCCGCCAGACCGACATGCCGATGGCAACCGCAATTGATATGAAGCCACCGGACGCAGCAATGCAGGCGCCCTGCACAAAGATGTGCGGCGCATAGGCGTCATAGAAATACCACCACCAGAAAAAGGTCGGCGGATAGTAGACCGGCATCCCCGCAAGCTCGAACCACGGCGCGCCAAGCTGCGGCTGAAAGCCGAGCTGCCACGCCGTCCACTGGGTCGCACCCCAGGTCGTGGCAAGCACGATCAGACAGACGACAATGATCTGGCCCCAGAGTATTTTTGTGGCGGTCAAACGTTCGAATCCTCAACGGCAAATATGTTAAGATCGATGGTTTGCATTACTGATTACAAGGTATCGCTACCGCAGGTCGCACGGTTGGCGGTTCTGGAGAGCAAAGACAGGAAAAAGGGCCGGGCGAGTTGCAGGGGGCTCACTAACGAGTCTGGTCGTTTGAGGTTGGACCACCGGTTGGTGCATATGATGCAAAGCCGAATCTCGTCGGTGGATACAGAGAATGAACGCGCGTCTTATGGAAGTATCTGATCCTTGAAGCAATTTGACTGCTCACTCTGTACTATTTCGAAAATTTTCGAGTTTTTAGACTATACTTTCGGTTACTCTTTCGAAGATTTGAATTCGGGGGATTGACTAATTCCTCGACGACGCTTGAGAGGGCATGGCATGAGCAACGACGCGGACATCGCAAAACAGTTCGATCAACATCTCCGGTCACCTCGTCAAGTCTGGTTGCTTGGAGCCGGTGTGAGCCTCAATGCTGGCATCCCGCTAATGTATCCGCTCACAGCACGCGTCATGGAGTTGATGAATAGCAGCAAAGCCCCCAATCTAGATTTTGCTCTTGAGCTTTTGAAGTTTGTCCAGGAAGAATTGCCCGACAAGTGCCATATCGAGCATATGTTGAGCCATTTAGGCGATATGATCGCATTGGCTGAGCGGGCAAAGGACACTTGTTTTCAGCTTGGCGAAAAGCGGGTCAAGAAGACTGAACTGCAAGCGGTTCACCACCAAATCCTTGCTCACATTCGCGATATACTTCGCTGGGGCTATAAGCCCAAGACAGACGACACCAATGAGCAAATCGGCGACATCGGAAAGCCAATCGTAAACGTTGACGATCATCGCCGTTTTGTGAGGGTGCTCTATCGAGTTGGTCGCGCTGGCGTTGAATCATTCCGGGAGCCGGTTCATTTTGTCACGACAAATTACGACACTTTGATTGAGGATGCACTTTCACTGGAACGGCTGCGGTTCGCCGACGGATTCACAGGTGGTGCTATTGCTCATTGGAGCGAAGATGAATTCAATTATTCTCAAGATGAAAAAAGGCCGAAAGCGACCCTCACGAAACTTCACGGATCAATTGACTGGTATAGGACAGCTAGCGAGCAAGGCCACATATTTCGGGTTCGGCACGATGAGCTTTACCCGGATCGATCGACGACAAACGGCAACGTAGTGATCTATCCGCAGTCCACCAAATATTTGGCGTCCCGCGAAGACCCATTCGGTTTTCTGTTCCAACACTTTCGAAAATTGCTTGCACCGGAAAAGGAGCAAGTTCTTTTCATTTGCGGCTATTCATTTGGTGATGATCACATCAACGCCGAAATGGAGCAACTGATACTTCATCCCCAGTCGCGGACAACTGTTGTAGCTTTTTCGCATGAAACCGAAGCCGGACTTCATCCTGTGTTGAGGGGGTGGTGCCAAAGCGGCGCGAGCCAACGCATTTTTGTTGCCACGGAAAACGGCCTTTACAGGGGGAACTCAAGTCGAAACTTCCCAGCCCCCCAGGGCGAAAGAAACTGGTGGACCTTTTCGGGTGTGACTCAATTGTTAGCAGAGGGCCTCCCCATCGACATAGCGGAGAGCATCGAATGAGTGACTTTGATCTCAATCCAGACCTTCAAATCGGCACGGTGTTCGAGACAAACGGAACCAGCATCAAGATTTCTCTGCGCCGAAGTCTGAACGAGTTGACCCAAAGTCATGGCGGCACAGTCTATTCAATCGGTCAGATAGGGAGCCTCGTGAAGCTTCATTTGGGCAGGACGATTCTTTTCGCAATGGTCCGGATGCTGCGCTTGCAAACTGACGAAGAGCTTGCAGCCCTAGAGACGAGGGACACGTTCGACCGGCGCGTACTTGAAGCTGACCTGTTTGGCGAGTCGCGTTGGATTGCAAGCGAAAATCGATTGAACTTTGATCGCGGTGTACGGACTTATCCTCTCCCGTTGCAACCCGTTTTCCTTGTCACCTCATCCGAGTCGCGGATGCTTTACACTGCGATTGAGCAAAAGCGCCCTGACGGGACCAACAGGTTCATTTCCTTTGGCAACTATGTTGGCGCTGATGGCGTCAACTGCCATGCAGATATGGACAAGCTTTTCGGGCAGCACTGCGCCGTCTTGGGTTCCACTGGTTCGGGCAAGTCCACGGCTGTTGCGGCTATTGTGCATGCCGTCCTTGAACATAAGCCCGCAGCAGAAAAGTCTTGCTCGCCAAGAATGATTATCATTGATCCGCATGGAGAATACGGAAGCGCGTTTGGCAACAAGGCAATCGTGTTTCGGGCCTATGAAGATGACAGCGATAAGACACAGGCTTTCACTCCGGTAAAGCTTCCCTATTGGCTCATGTCCAGTGATGAGTTTAGACGACTGGTTGTTGGCAAGGGGGAATTTGAAGCTACATCTCAGGCGAACGTCGTTTACAAGGCGCTTGCCCATGCTCGCTTGTACACAGCAGGCTTGGTCATATCGGCAAAAGACGATGCGCGGTTCTCAGGAAAGGATCACCCCGATCTTCCAAAACCCACGAATCCTAGCCAAGCGAATGCGATAGCCACGTTCGACCGCGATCTTCCAATACCCTTTGATCTTGATGAGTTCAAAGAGCACATTCTAAATTGTCAGGCAAAAAGACCAAACGGCAAAGGAGGATGGGAGGATATAACGGCGAGCGATTTTCAGAAAAACTATGCATCAATCCTTGATAAGTTAAACGTCCTAAGAACTGATAGTAGAATTTCATTCTTAATGAAGAATTATGCCATTGAGGATCCCGGCCTTGCTGAGATAATTGGTCAATTTGTCGCCGAGATACAAGACAAGAAATCCTCCTCGGTTCGTATTCTAGACATTTCAGGCTTGCCCAACGAAGTCGCAGGACCACTGACGGCGGTGCTTGCACGACTTCTATTTTCTTACAAGCTGCACCAGACACGAGACGAACGCGAAAAGGACCCGGTCTTGCTCGTATGCGAGGAAGCGCATCGTTATGTGCCCGATCGTGGCGAAGCTCAGTACGCGGCTGCACAGGATGCCATCCGCCGGATAGCACGCGAAGGCAGAAAGTATGGCATTGGCCTCATGTTGGTTTCGCAGAGGCCCGCGGACGTGGAAAGCACCGTGTTGTCGCAATGTAATTCATGGTTGGTGCTTCGGCTAACAAACGGCACCGACCAAGAACATGTTGGGCGGTTCTTGCCTGACACGCTTGCCGGGTTGACGAAACTATTGCCCTCGCTGCCACGGCGTGAAGCATTGTTTGTAGGCGAAGCCGCAGCCCTTCCAGCCCGCATTCGGCTCAATAATGTGCCCGAAGATAAGCGGCCGCGCTCAGCGGATATCTCATTTGCAGCCGGATGGGGAAATCCTCCGACGCCGGTTGCCGATCTCAAGGCGGTGGCCGATAGGATGGCAAAGGTTTGAGCCAAATTTTGAGGCTGCCGAGGACTTTTTGGATGCCGGTTATGTTGTTTTATTGCAGCTTGTGGAATGACCGCTCTCGTCACCTTCCAGTCGTCAACGAGCAATGGCTGAACGACAACCTTCCCAGAGAATTGCGATTTTCGCGGTCATTATAACCCCAGCCCGCGCTTCCTTCCAAAGCCCCAATCGATGCCGCCGTCACCCCGTGCTATGCCGGTTATGCTCTGGCCGAGTTTCTTCTCCAGCGATGGCGACCAGGGCACGAGCTGGAAGCCGAGGCCGCCATCTGCCCCGAGGCTCTCGATCATGGCGAAGCGGCCGGAGGCGAGCGTTAGACGTTGGCGGTACGTCCCAGTGATATGCTCGCCGGTGGTGGCTTTCATGTGCGGCAATCCCGTTTCGGTCGAAAGCTTTGCCCCGACCGCATCCAGTTCGCGCTGCCGCAGGGTGTTGAGCAGATCGCGCTGCAGGATGATGCGCTGTCCCTGCCTGCGCGCCAGTCCCTCATCAGCCAGATGTTCGGCGCGCGCCGTCATCGCATCGCGCACCTCGCGCCCGAAGTCACCCATGGAAAGCGGCATGGGTTCACGCTCCACCAGCCGGTGATCGAGCCACGTCGCGCCGGGCGCGATGATCTGGGCGTCGAGATCAAAGTCCGAGCGATTGGCGAGCACCAGCGTTGGCCGCTCACCATCGGCGCCGCCAAAGCGGCGCACCTCGACGATGCCACCGAGGGGTGGTGAGTGCTCGAAGGCTTCGATGCTGCGGAAACGGACATGGTGCGCGCGCCCGTCCGTGCCGTCGATCACAGCATAGGCTTCGCCGCTCAGCTCGTCATGCAGGCCCTTGTCCACCAGCCGTCCGATGATGGGTGAGGCCGCCGCGCCGGTCTCGATCACATAGTCGCCGATGCCCCGGTCATGGCCCCGCTCAGTGAAGGCGCGGTGCATGGTTTTGATGATGTCGCCGCGCATGCCGAGATCGCGCAGGCTTCGCTCCGCATCGAGGCCAACCATCCATTCTCCGGGGCCAGCTGAAGTGGCGAGCCCCATGCGCTCCAGCTTCTGCAACCGGCCGATCATCAGACGGCGCGTTTCGGTATCATCAGTAGCGGGATTATCTGGCCGCAAGTCGATATATCCGGTTTCGTCTGCGGTAATGCGAATCTCGACATCGAGCCGTGTCCAGCGCTCGGCACCCACCTCCCGTTCCAGGGCCGAGCGCACTTCATGCTCCGGCTTGGGACCGAGTTCAATTGCAACCAGTTCCTCGGCGCGGGAACGCAGGCCACGGCTGATATAATCACGCGAGATCACCAGGTCTTTACCGTCCTGATCGACGCCGCGCACCAGCAGGTGGATGTGGGGATTATCAGTGTTCCAGTGATCGACGGCGACCCATTCGAGCCGCGTGCCGAGGTCCGCTTCCATCTGCTTGGCAAGGTCGCGCGTGAAAGCCTTGAGGTCAGTCATGTCTCCGGCGTCCTCGGGTGAGACGATGAACCGGAAATGATGCCGGTCCTCCTTGCAGCGCGCAGTGAAGGCGGCGTCATCGGCGCGGTCCGTATCAGCATCGAACATGTGCGCTTTTTCACCGTCATGGGTGACGCCCTCGCGCTTCAGATAAGACAGATGGGCCGAGAGTGGCGCCGAGCGGAAGGCGCGGCCCTGGTGACGGGCGATGCGGGCGTTCACTACGACGCGGCGGCTTGCGCTGAACAGGCGGTTGCGGCTGAAGGCGATCCGCCCGCGCCCGAAGGTCGAGCGGCCGAAGCCCGATGTGCGCTTACCGCTGCCACTAGAAGGCGTGGCGGTATGCCCGGCCTTCTTCGCAGCGCGTAGCACCTGATTGATGAAGCTCTTGGGCTTGCCGCCACTGTTGCTGCGGATACGCCCTGGCCGGATTTGGAAGTCACTGTCGTCACCGCTCATCGGCGCCAGTCCGATGGGCGGAATGAACGGACAGTGCCGGAAACATCATTGAAAACATTGGCCTTCTGCCTTGGAGCAGCACGCGACCCGACCATCCGGCACGGAGAAAGACAAGCCATGTCAATGGCTTGGATGGCGACCGGAGAGCCGCTTTTATCTTGCCTTCCCATGGTCGCCCCTCTCTGGCCCGCTCGTTCCCCTACCTCATATGCGATGCTCCACGACACGCCACGAAGGAGTGCGATCCAGTTCATTGCGGCCTCTCCGAATATGTACTCTGCACGAACAGACCGTCCGATTGCGGCGTGATGACCGAAAGACCGGTGAAGGAATGGTTTGCCGGCCTGCGATCGGTCTGCATACTGAGCGATGGTTTTTGGTCACTGTGTGCGGTCTCGGCGCGCGCGATAAAAATCGGCGCGAGGGTCCACGCTTGCGGATCGGCGGTTGCAACGATGGCGCCATCCGCACGTTCACGGCCAACCAGAGGCGCAAGTGCGACAACAAAGGCTTGCGTCTCGGCGGGCAGATCCCAGCCTGTCGCCAAATGCTCCTCGTATCGTCTCGGACCGGCATTGTAGGCGGCAAGGAAGCCCGGCGAACCAAAGCGGTCGTGCATCTCACGGAGATAGGCTGTACCCGCCAGAATATTGTCGCGCGGGTCAAAGGGATCGGTCCCGAGACGGTGACGGACGCGCAGATCAGCCCAGGTCTGCGGCATGATCTGCATCAAGCCCATGGCGCCGGATGACGACACGGCCGACACATCGCCTGCACTTTCGGCGCGCATCACGGCGCGTATCCATAACGCTGGAACGCTGAAGCGACGCGCGGATTCGGTGATATAGGCGGCAAAGGGATCGGTGGGGTTCACTGCGGCCGCAGAACCGTTTTGAGCATGAGCCGGTGACGCCGAAACCATGGCGAGTGGTCCAATGACAGCCGCGATGACGAATATAACGAAATTCATCAATCGAACAGGCGGCGTATCGGCGTATGCGCAGGCGTAAGGCAAGACGAGAGACTGACCGGTTCGCATGGCGTCACGTCCCGCCATTGCGCCGTGACCGGCGGTTCCACAGCAGATGGAAGGTCGATCCTGCAGCATCGGTCTGGAATAGATTGGCGCGGATCGGCTGCGTGAATACGGGATCGTCGATCAGCAGAGCGACATATGCACCGGCCTTCTTGCCGCTGTGCTTCCAACCGGCGCCGACCTCGGGGCCATCGGCATCTTCGCCGAGATGAATACGGTAATCCGGGGCGTTCTCCGCATCACTTTTGTCGCGCGTAACAAGGGTGAGTTCCACGTCGAGCATGAGTGTGCGCAGGCGGCCAGAATAGCCGCCGGTGGTGCGTGTGAAACTGCCGATATGTGTCATAGTGTTTCTCCTGTTGGCTGGTTTGGGTTGGAAGTCAGCGGGTGATTATTTGCCACTCGAAGTGGCCGTCGCCGTCCTCATCGGTCCACAGCGGCATCGCCCGGCCAACTATTGAACTGGCCGGAAGCGGACCGAAATATCTACCGTCCAGACTGTCGGCCGACTGCCAGTTCATGAGGAAAACCGCGTCCCTGGCGATGGTCCGGCAGCCCTGCCAGACCGGCAGATCGCGGCCACGGCTATCGTGTTTGCGCGCCGTGCCCATGGTGATGCCGTCGACCGTGACGATAAGGTTTTTCCGGCAGACCTTCTGCCCTGGAAGCGCCAGAACCCGCTTCATCAAAGGCACCCCACGCGGGATGTAACCGCCATCCTCAAGAAAACGCGCGACCGGTTCGGGCGGCGCCACCACGGCAAGATCGGCGATCTTGATTCCATCCGGAGGCAACACAGCATAGAGTCCAATCGGCACGCTGGCGCTGGCGTTCCAGATGAGTTTTTTAGGCAAGTCAACGAAGGCCGGGATCGTAGCGCCCAGCGTGGCGAAACAGGATGCGATGACCCATGCGAAGCGCGTCATGGCTCAGCCCTTCGCCGCAACAGCCAGGCGTCATGCCGTTTTCTCGTGTAGGGCCGTGGCTCATAACCGGCGATCAGACGGTTGTGGACGTGCCGCCAATGCTCCGGCGCGACTTCGACCGGATCAATGCCGATGGCCTCTATCGCATCGATGGCCTGCAGCACCCGCTCGACCTTCGGCCAGCCCTCGATGCGCAACAGGATGTCGCCGCCGGGATGGACGAACGGCAGCGTCTGACAGGGTTTAC
>CAMTVX010000084.1:0-59468 GCA_947085295.1 uncultured Alphaproteobacteria bacterium
CCCCTTTTCCCCTTACTCGTGAGACCCCTTATTCGTGTTCCTTTTATTCTTTTCTTTGTGGCGTACGGGTTTCATCTTTGTCTGTTAAGAACAATTGTGGTAGGTTGCGCACATGGCGACGATAACCTTTGACACTCTGAAATTTGTCGAAAAACTGCGCGCAGCTGGCGTGCCCGAAGCGCAAGCCAAGGTGCAGGCGGAGGTGCTTGTCTTTGCGCTGGACGAGGTCATGGACCAGCAACTGGCGACCAAGGTGGATATTGCACGGTTGGAGCGGGAGCTTAAGGCAGATATCGCCCGTTTGGAGCGAGAGCAAATTGTTCCAATACAGCGTGACCTTTTCGTCCTCAAATGGATGATGGGCATGGTGCTTGCCAGCGTCACATCGCTTGTCCTCAAGGCTTTCTTTCAGTTCTGACCCGGTCTGCAATAAAGGGGTCCAACAATAAAGGGGTCACCACAAATTAAAGGGGTCACCACAAATTAAAGGGGTCAGACCCCTTTTCCCACTCTCAAGACCCCTTTTCCCACTCTCAGGATTGACTTTTTTTGATGTCCGGGTATAAGTAAATCATGACGACTATAACTTTCGACACCCTGAAATTCGCCAACCGCCTCAAGTCTGCGGGGGTGGCGTCTGCGCACGCGGAGGCCGAAGCCGAAGCGCTGGCCGAGGTATTCGACCTTGCCGGGCGTGATCTGGTCACCAAGGAATACTTTGACACCAAACTAACCCGGCTTGAACAGCGTATGACGATCAAGCTGGGTGCGCTGATGGTTGGCGCTATCGGCATCGTCGCCACACTGGTTAAGCTTTTGTAGCTGGCACCTACTGCTTTAAGGGGTCTGACCCCTTTACTGTGTCTTGGCAATTCTCTCTGCGCGTCTTGTTCTGTTAAGCAAACCTGTGATAGGCTGTGCGCATGACGACCATAACTTTCGACACCCTTAAATTCGCCAACCGGCTCAAATCAGCGGGGGTGGCGTCCGCGCATGCGGAGGCCGAAGCCGAGGCGCTGGCCGAGATATTCGACATAGCCGGGCGTGATCTGGTCACCAAGGATTATCTGGATATCGGCCTGACACAGCTTGAACAACGTCTGACCCAACTTGAATATCGTATGACGATAAAGCTGGGTGCCTTGATGGCGGGCGCTGTCGGCATCGTCGCCGCGCTGGTCAAATTGCTGTAGAAAGCAAGAAAAGGGGTCAGACCCCTTAACCTTGGCGAGCGGCGCAGCCGCGCGGCAATCCACCAAGCCTTCGCAAGAAGGCTACGGCTGGCAAAGGAGTCCCAAATGAGGGCCGTGCCGTATGACTCTGGATCGCCACGCTCTCGCCACGCGGGCGCTGGCGCAGCGGGTCGCTCGCGATGACACTGTAGTGTGTTCACATGGAAAAGGGGTCAGGTCTTGACATATTGATCCACTGTGTTGCGATGGGGGCTATTCTATTAACCGCAATTATAGTAAGCTGCGCCTATGGCGACCGTAACCTTCGACACTCTCAAATTTGTAGAGAAACTCAGCGCCGCAGGGGTCTCTGAACCGCAGGCCAAGGCGCAAGCGGAAGTGCTTGTTTCCGCGCTATCCGAGGCTATGGAAGGGCAACTGGCGACCAAGATGGACATTCCCCGGCTGGAGCGCGAGCATATTGTCCCGATGCAGCGCGACCTGTTTGTCCTCAAATGGATGATGGGCATGCTGATCGGCGGCGTCACGGCGCTTGTCCTCAAGGCCTTCTTTCCGGGTTAATCCGCGCAATTGACGCGCGCCCTGCGCAGCGTTACACCGGTTGCATGACCAAACCGCTTGATCCCATCGCCCTGTCGGTTGACCTGATCCGCCGCCCCAGCGTGACGCCCCTGGATGCGGGCGCGCTGGGCGTGCTGCAAACCGCGCTGGCGCGGCTGGGTTTTGCCTGCACCCGCCTGCCGTTTTCGCAGGCCGGCACGCCGGATGTGGATAATCTGTATGCCCGGTATGGTGAGCGTGCGCCCAATTTCTGTTTTGCCGGGCATATGGACGTGGTGCCACCCGGTGATCTTGCGGCCTGGGCGGGCGATCCGTTTGCGCCGCGCATGCAGGATGGCCTGCTTTACGGGCGCGGCGCGGCGGATATGAAATGCGCCATCGCCGCCTTTACCGTGGCCGCAGAACGGGTGATTCGCAAACATGGTGCGGCCCTGCCCGGATCCATCAGCCTGCTGATTACCGGCGATGAGGAGGGCCCCGCTATCAATGGCACCGCCAAAATGCTGGACTGGCTGCAGGCGAATAAACAGAAGCTGGATCACTGCCTGGTAGGCGAGCCAACCAGCGCCGAGACGCTGGGCGATATGATCAAGATCGGGCGGCGCGGCAGCATCAATGTGACGCTGAGCTTTCTGGGAACCCAGGGCCATGTCGCCTATCCGCATCAGGCGGATAATCCGATCCCGCGTCTGCTCGAAACCCTGCGCCGTTTGCAGGACCATGCGCTGGATGCCGGCAACGCGCATTTTCAGCCCTCAAATCTGGAAGTCACCACCATTGATGTCGGCAATCCGGCCACCAATGTCATTCCCGGCCAGGCGGTGGCGCGCCTCAATATTCGCTTCAATGACATGCACACATCCAGATCGCTGATCGCCTGGATCCGGCAGGAATGCGAATTTGTCACCGCCCGGCTGGGCGGCGATTACCACATGGATATCAGCGTCACCGGCGAATCGTTCCTGACGCCGCCCGGTGCGTTCAGCACATTGATCGCCAACGCCATTACCGGCGTCACAGGCATAGCCCCTGTGCTGTCCACCACCGGCGGCACGTCGGATGCGCGCTTCATCAAGGACCATTGCCCTGTCGTTGAATGCGGCCTGGTCGGCCTGACCCAGCACAAGGCCAATGAACACGCCGCCATCGCCGACGTGACGCGGCTTGCGGATATTTATGAAGCCGTGATGCACAGTTATTTTGACCAAACATAGCATTTTTGTTACCCCCACCCCAACCCCTCCCCCTCCAGCCTTCGCCAGAAGGCTCCGGCTTGGCAAGTGTGGGGAGGGGTTGGGGTGGGGGGAGAAGAACGAAAGGTGTAAATCAATGACGATGACACAAGATTTTATGGAACAAGCATGAGCGACACCCGGCCTATCGGCGTATTTGATTCCGGCATTGGCGGGCTGAGCGTGTTGCGTGCGTTGCGTGCGCGCCTGCCCGCTGAAAACTTTCTCTATCTCGGTGATACGGCGCGGCTGCCTTATGGCACCAAAAGTGCGGCCACGGTAACCGCCTATGCGCTACAGGCGTCGCGGCTGCTGGTGCAGCGCGGCGTCAAGATGGTGGTGATCGCGTGCAACACCGCGTCCTCCGTAGCGCTGGAGCCGCTGGCGCAGGGGCTTGCCCCCGTGCCGTTGATTGGTGTGGTGGAACCCGGCGCGCGCGCGGGCGTGGCCGCCAGCCGCAACGGGCATATCGCGGTGATCGCCACCGAAGGCACGGTGCGCGGCGGGGCCTATATGCGCGCCATTCACGCCCTGCGCCCGGAAGTGAAGGTCAGTCAGGCCGCCTGCACCCTGTTCGTCGCGCTGGCCGAAGAGGGCTGGATCGACGGCCCCATCGTTACGGGCGCAGCAAAGCGCTATCTCGATCCGCTGTTCACGGGGCAGGCTGGTGCGCCCGATACGCTGGTGCTGGGCTGCACACATTTTCCGGTGCTGGCGCCTGCGCTTGCCACCCTGCTGGGTCCGCAGGTGCGCCTTGTCGACAGTGCTCAAACCACCGCCGACGCCGTGGCGTTTGAGCTGGGCGCGCGCGGTCTTTTGCTGGCGGGCGCAACGCCGGGGCAGGTTAATTTCATGGTCACCGATTCGCCCGAACGCTTCGCCCGCGTTGGCCCCACCTTCTTTGGCGCACCAATTGCCCCCGATGCAGTCGAAACCATTGATCTTTAAGGCTGCGGATATTATTTCATTGCAAACTATAACACTAAGGGCTATAGTTCTTAGTGTTATATAAAGTGAGCGCTCTGAATGCGCGTCTTTCTGACCAGGCCGTTTGATCGATTCATCGCACATGAGGGGATTGATGAGGCTGTGTTGTGTGAAGCTATCCTGCGGGCGGGAAAGGGGCTGATTGACGCCGACCTGGGTGGTGGCGTGATCAAGCAGCGGCTGGCCCGGAAAGGCCAGGGTAGGTCTGGTGGCTTCCGCACCATCATTCTTTTCCGGCAGGATGTGAGATCGTTTTTCGTATATGGATTCGCCAAAAATGAGCAAGAAAATATCAGCCGGAATGAATTGAAAGCATTCCGCAAACTGGCCAGTGAAATGCTGGCTTTGGATGAAGATGCTCTGATCAGCGCGATGCAAAATGCAACCATCCGGGAGATCGTGTGCCATGCGTAAACAATATCGAAGTAATGCAATGGCCTCGGTGCATGAGACTGCATCAGGTTTGCATGATGCCGGTGTCATGAACAAACAAACGATGAAAGCGTTTGATGAAATGTGTCTGACGCCGGTAGAAACATTATCGCCAGAGCAAATCCGGGAAATTCGACTGCGCGAAAATGCGAGTCAGGCGGTATTCGCCCGTTACCTCAATGTCACCACCGGTTTGGTCAGCCAGTGGGAGCGCGGCGAAAAACACCCGCGCGGCGCGTCGCTGAAATTGCTTACCCTGGTGGCAAAGAAGGGGCTGGGTGTGGTTGCGTGACAGGATATTCCACCCGCGTCAGATACAGCCCATCGGGCGGGGCGACCGGGCCGCAGGCGGTGCGGTCTTTTGCCGCCAATATCTGCGCCAACTGTTCGGGGGGCCATTTACCGTCGCCGACCTGTTTCAGGCTGCCGGTGATGGAGCGTATCTGATGGTGCAGAAAGGATCGCGCTTCTGCCGCGAGCACGATGATCTCGCCTTCGCGCTTTATCTGTAACAGATCCAGCGTGCGCACCGGCGATTTCGCCTGACATTGTGCCGCGCGAAACGTGGTGAAATCATGGCGTCCCACCAGATACTGCGCCGCCTTGTTCATGGCGTCAGCGTCCAGCGCGCGCGGCACATGCCATACGCGCCCGCGCAATACCGCAGGCGGCGCGCGCCGGTCCAGTATTTCATAACGGTAGCTGCGTTTGATTGCGTCAAAGCGCGCGTGAAATTCCGGTGCAACCCGTTCGGCCAGTAAAACACTGACCGGCGCCGGGCGTAAATGCGCATTGACGGCATCACGCAATATGTCCGGTGTTGTAGGTTTTTCCAAATCGAAATGCGCCACCTGACCCAACGCATGCACGCCCGCATCGGTGCGCCCCGCGCCGCTGATGTTTACCCGTTCGCCGCAAAACAGCAGGATCGCTTGCTCAATTGCTCCTTGTACGGATGGTCCATTGTCCTGGCTTTGCCAGCCGACAAAGGGTCCGCCATCATATTCGATCAGAAGTTTGTAACGCTCAGTCAAGGCGTAACCCCACCGGCAAGGCAAAGCCGCGCAAAAACGATGCGGCATCGGATGGGGCCTTGCCTTCGCGCTGTACCTGTGAAATGCGCAGCGCGCCCTCACCGCAGGCAATGGTTAGCGGATCATCCAGCACCGTGCCCGCAGGCCCCGCGCCCGCCACCGGGTATGCGCGCAGTACCTTGATGCGCGTGAGCCTGCCGTTTTGCGGCGCATTGAACCAGGCGCCGGGCGCGGGCGTGAGGGCGCGGATAAGGCAATCCAGTTCCCGCGCCGTGCGCCGCCAGTCGATACGAGCTTCATCTTTGCTGATCTTGGCGGCATGGGTAACGCCTTGTTCGGGCTGCGCCAGCGGGCTAATTGAACCGGCCGCGATTTTTACCAGCGCTTCCACCATCAGCCTTGCACCCAACTGGCCCAGCCGGTCATGCAGCGCGCCGGATGTATCCTCCGGGCCAATGGGTTCGTGCGCCCATAGCAGCATCGGCCCGGTGTCCAGCCCCGCATCCATCTGCATGATCGTCACGCCGGTTTGCGCATCGCCGGCCATGATCGCGCGCTGAATGGGGGCAGCACCCCGCCAGCGCGGCAACAGCGAAGCATGCACATTGAAACAGCCCCGACGGGGCGCCTGCAAAATCGCCACCGGCAAGATCAGGCCATAGGCCACAACGACCGCCGCATCCAGATTCAGCGCGCGAAAGGCATCGTGCTCTGCGGGTTCTTTCAACCGTTCGGGGGTGCGCACTTCAATACCCTGCGCCTCGGCAAACAGATGCACGGGGGATTTGGTTTCTTTCATGCCGCGTCCGCTGGCGCGTGGCGGCTGGCTATAGACAGCCGCGATCACATGCCCCGCCGCCAGCAGGGCTTGCAGGCAGGGGACAGAAAATTCCGGGGTTCCCATAAAGGCCAGACGCATGGCAGGAACTTTCAGTTAAAACAGGACGCGCTTACGCGCTGGCTGATTGCCGCCGGGCCTTTTGCAGTTTGCGCAAGATCGCATCGCGTTTCAAGCGCGACAGATGATCGACAAACAGCACGCCTTCCAGATGATCAATCTCATGCTGGATGCAGACGGCAAACAGATCCTGCGCGAGCTCCTCACGCGGTTTGCCGTGATAATCCAGATAGCGCAGTTTTACCGAACTGGCGCGTTCCACATCATCGAAAAATTCCGGAAATGAAAGACAGCCTTCTGAGAAAACCGTTCGTTCCTCGGAATACCAGGTAATTTCCGGGTTGATGAAAAAGCGCGGCTGTGGCGGCTCGTTATCGCGGGCCAGATCCATGACGATAATACGTTTTGGGACATCGATCTGTATGGCCGCCAACCCGATGCCCGGCGCATCATACATGGTGGCCAGCATATCGTCCATCAGCGCGCGCACACCGCCATCCACCGTTTCAACGGGTTTGGAGACCCGTTTCAGGCGCGCATCCGGGGCGATCACTATGGGTAAAATTGCCATGACAGGCATGACATATGGTTTTCACAGCGGATCGTCAAGCGTGTGCCCCGTGCTATAGTACGGGATTACAGAATCACTGGGGAACGGCGCGTGGAAATTCTGGTCTGGATCGTGGGGTTGCTGATACTGGCCGGTATCGGTTATATCGTGTTCCGGCTGGTCCGCCCGCCCCAGGCGGTGCCCGATCCACTATTGGCGAATACGCTGGCGGAGCTTGCGGGCCAGATGAAGCAAATCTCGGCCGACAGCGCCGTGGCGCAGGGGGTCTTAACCCGGGCGCTGAATGAACGCCTGGATGCGCTGGGTAAGCGGGTCGACGATAGCCTGACCCAGACCACCGAAAAATCCACCCAGTCAATGACCGATCTGCAAAAGCGTCTGGCGGTGATTGACGCGGCGCAACGCAATCTGACAGAGTTAAGCGGGCAGGTTGTGTCACTGCAGGACATATTGTCGAACAAACAGGCGCGTGGCGCGTTTGGCGAAGTGCAACTGGGGGATATGGTGCGCGATATGCTGCCGCCCTCGGCCTATCAGTTGCAGGCGCAGCTCGGCAATGGCAAGCGCGCCGACTGTCTGATCACCCTGCCCAATCCGCCGGGTTCCATCGCCGTGGATTCCAAATTTCCGCTGGAGGCGTATCGCGCGCTGCGTGAGGCGCGCGATGATGCGGCGCGCGCACTGGCGGCGCGCGCCTTTGTTACCGATGTGCGCAAGCATGTGGATGACATTTCCGCGCGCTATATCGTGCCGGGTGAAACCGCAGAAATGGCGATCATGTTTTTGCCGTCCGAAGCGGTCTATGCGGAACTGCATGCAAACTTTCCGCAGGTGGTGGAATATGGCCACAAGGCGCGCGTGTTTATCGTGTCACCTTCCACCATGTGGGCGACGCTGCACACCATGCGCGCCATTCTGAAAGATGTGCGGATGCGCGAACAGGCGGGCGTCATTCAGAAAGAGGTGCTGGAGCTGTTTGAAGATGTGAACCGCCTGCGCGCGCGCACCCAAAATCTGCGCAAGCATTTCGGCAATGTGGAAGAAGATGTGCGTCAGATCGAAACTTCCGCAGACAAGATCATTCGCCGTTCAGAGCGCATCAAAGAAGTGCAGATCAGCGATGATGGCCTGGCGCTGGAGGAACCTCCCATCGGCAGTGTGACGGCGCGCACATTACCGCCGAATTAACCAGTTTCCTTAAAAAAATAGTTACCCGGCTGTGATATTTGTCGCTGTCATGGGGGACGATATTCCCCATCTATGCCAGATGATCAGGACGAAATTTGGGGAGACGGTGATGGACGGAATGCGATATAATTCCCAAAACCATTCGATGGGCGTGTGGGGGGTTGCAGGTTTTTTTGTGTCGATGCTGCTGGTCGTGTCGCTGTTCAGCTAAGCTTACACATAAAGCTTACACATCGCGCCGGTCGCGCATCGCGGCCGCCAGGGTTCCGTCATCCAGATAATCCAGCTCGCCCCCTACCGGCACGCCGTGCGCCAGGCCCGATATGCGCAGGCCGGGGCGCGTCAGCCGGTCATTCAAATAATGCAGGGTGGTTTGTCCATCGACGGTGGCGTTCAGCGCCAGCACCACTTCGTTGACCTTACCGCTGCTGATACGCGCCAGCAGCCCGGCAATGTTCAGCTCTTCCGGCCCCACCCCATCCAGCGCCGATAGCGTGCCGCCCAGCACATGATAGAGACCGGAAAAGGCGCCCGCGCGTTCCAGCGCCCACAGATCGCTGACCTGTTCCACCACACAGATGCGGTCGCGCTCACGGCGCGGATCGGTGCAGATCGCGCAGGGATCAATACTGTCCAGATTATAACACATCTGGCAGGGGCTGATTTTTTCGGCCGCATCAGACATCGCACCGGATAGCGGGCGCAACAGGCTTTCCTTGCGCTCGATCAGATACAGCGCCGCGCGCCGCGCCGATCGCGGGCCAAGCCCGGGCAGTTTGGCCAGCAGCGTAATCAGGCGGGAAATTTCCGCGCCGGTGGGATCATTGCGCATCAAAACGGCAGCTTGAATCCCGGCGGCAAACTTATTCCACCAGTCAGTTTGGACATTTCTTCCTGTACTTTTGCATCCAGCCGGGATTTCGCGTCATTATGCGCGGCCATGATCAGGTCTTCGAGAATTTCGGATTCTTCCGGGCGCAACAGGCCGGGATCAATTTCCACTTTCTGCATCACGTTCTTGCCGTTCAGCGTAACCGCCACCATGCCGCCACCGGAAACACCACGCATTTCCAGCTGCTCCAGCTTGGCCTGCATCTCGCCCATGCGCGATTGCATTTCCTGCGCCTGTTTGAACAGCTTGCTCATGTCTTTCATAACGTCTCTCCTGAATCACGCACCGCGACGATTTCTGCGCCGGGAAAAATTTTCAATGCCGCCTGGACCAGCGGATCGCGCCGGGCTTCAGCCTCGTATTGTTGCGCCTGGTCAAGATTTTGTTCATCGATACTGGGCGCGCCGCCTGTATTGCTGAGGCTGACAATCCAGCGCGCGCCGGTCCATTGCAGCAACCGTTCCATCAGTTGCGCCGCCAGTTGCGGTTGGGCGGCGGGGCCGGGACGAAATTCAATGTGTCCGGTTTCAAAACGCACCAGATGCACATCGCGGGTCAGCGCGGTTTGCAATTTGATATCGCGGTGCTGTGCCGCCAGCGCGACGACATCAGCAAAATTTTGCGGCATCGGCAAGGCGCTGGCGACAGGGGCGGACACCGCCTGCGGCATTGCATCCGCCAGCATTGCCTGTGGCCCGCCACTGCGCGGACGCGGGGTCGCTTGTGTGGTTTGCTGGCTGGCCGGATTGGTGCGCAGGCGTTCAATCAGATCGGCCGGGCTGGGCAGATCAGCGGCATAGCCCAGCCGCACCAGCACCATTTCGGCCGCCGCCAGGCTGTGCTGCGCCTCGCGGGTTTCGCCCAGACCTTTCAGCAGAAACTGCCAGGCGCGGGTTAACACCGGCACGCTCAGTTTTTGCGCCATGTCGCGGCCGCGCTGGCGCTCGGCCTCCGGCAGGCTCAAATCCTCGGCGGCCAGCGGGGCAACCCGGATGCGGGTCAGCCAGTGCACAATGTCCAGCATGTCCTGCAACACCGCCACCGGATCGGCGCCATCCTCATATTGCGCCTGCAATTCACCCAGCGCCGAAGGCAGATCGCCGCGCAGCACCTGTTCCAGCAGATCAAACACCCGGCCCCGGTCGGCCAGGCCCAGCATGTCGCGCACCTGCGCCTCGCTCACATTGCCCGCACCATGCGCGATCGCCTGATCCAGCAGGCTGAGCGCATCGCGCACCGAACCCTCGGCGGCGCGCGCAATCAGGCCCAGCGCGCCCGGTGACAGCACACAATTTTCCAGCGCTGCAATGCGCCCCAGATGTGCGCTTAATTCGGCCACGCTGACCCGGCGCAGATCAAAACGCTGACAGCGCGACAGCACCGTCACCGGCACCTTGCGGATTTCCGTGGTGGCGAAAATGAAGATCACATGTGGCGGCGGTTCTTCCAGGGTTTTCAGCAGGCCGTTGAACGCCGCCTTGGACAGCATATGCACTTCGTCGATAATATAGATTTTATAGCGCGCGCTGGCGGGACGATAGCGCACCCCTTCGATGATCTCGCGGATATCATCGATGCCGGTGCGTGATGCGGCATCCATTTCGATCACATCCACATGGCGCGATTCGGCAATGGCGGCGCAATGAATGCCGTCCTGGGGCGGCTGAATGCTGGGGCCGGATGCGCCATCCGCCGTTTCATAATTCAGACAGCGCGCCAGAATGCGCGCCGTGGTGGTTTTGCCCACGCCCCGAACGCCGGTCAGGATAAAGGCATGCGCCAGCCGCCCGCTGTCGATGGCGTTGCGCAGCGTGCGTACCATGGCTTCCTGGCCGATCAATTCAGCAAAGCTGCGCGGCCGGTATTTGCGCGCCAGCACCCGGTAGGCGGGCGCGGCCTGTGCTGTTGGTGCGATGCCCCCACCTTCCAGCCCGAAAGCCGGTTCGTCCACATGCAAGCTGGAAAGTACAGTATCATCCATTGCGGCGGAAAAGCCCTTTTGGTGACTGGTGGGGCGCATCTGGTGGAGCGCAGATGAGGTGGGAGACTGAACGGCGACGCGCAACGAATCCGTTACGGCTGCTTCCTTCCGGACCTGACCGGGTTGGCGGGAATTACGCCCACCGCCAGCCTCCCGTGGCCACTATATCAGATCAGGGCGCGTAATCCACTACTCAGGTTGCATCAAATGCAATTCCGGCTCCATGCGACCGTGCAAGACACCTGCGATAATAATTTCGTCATCCAGGAAATAATAATACACGACATGCTGTTCGCACGGAATGGAACGCATGCCCGCAAATAATGCATCGCGTGGTTTACCCGAGAGCGGTGACTGGCGCAATTTCTCAAAGCACTGGAACAGTTTTTTCAGATAGAGATCTCGCTGCTTTTTTCCCCAGGTCTCTGCGGTATAGCGGCCAATCGAAAGCAGATGCGCCCTGGCGGCTTTCGAGAAACTCAGGCCCGTCATGCGCCGTTTGCGGTGTTCAGCTCGTGGAGAATATCCTGCAATGAAAATCGCGTTGTGTCGCGGTCCCTGACCTGCTGTACGCCTTCGCTCAAGGCGTCACGCAAATGGGCGAGCTTGAGTTCATACAAAAGTTGCGCGTTGGTATCTAGCTGACGGATCGCCTCGCGGATCACTTCGCTGGCATTATTGTACAGCCCGCTTTCGACTTTGGACTGTACGATCTTCAGTAATTCGGGCGTCAGCGATACGTTCATGGACGGCATGGCAATATCTCCCTTTATGAGAACGATATCTCTCCCGCAGCACTATGTCAATATACATGCATAGTTTGCCATTGTGTGCGCCCTAAACCGCATGCCCCATGGCCAGATATTCGACCGACTGCATTTCCATCAGGCGCGATACGGTGCGGGCGAACTCGAAGCTGCCATCGCCGCTGGGATATAGCGTATCGGGCGGGCCATCGGCGGAACAGATCAGCTTGACATGATTGTCATAGAGCGCATCGATCAGGGTAACGAAGCGTTTCGCCTCGTTGCGATTGGCGCGCTCCATGCGCGGAATATGATCCAGCAGCACGGTGTGGAACGTCCAGGCGATTTGCAGATAATCCGGGCCGCCGACCGCCGCCTCGCATAGATCGGCAAAGCTGAAGCGCGCCACGCCGTGGGCGGCTTGCGGAACGGTAAGCTTGCGGCCCTGCACATCCAGTTTCATCATCTTGCCGCGCGGTGTATCAGTCAGGCGCAGCCATGCGGCATCCATTTCGCGATCACTTTTTGGTTCCAGCGGCGAATGATAAACCGGATGGCCGCTGAGCCGCGCCATGCGGTAATCAGTGGGGCTGACCAGTTGCACCACCTCCAGCTTTTGTTTCAACAATTCGATAAATGGCACAAATAATTGCCGGTTCAGCCCGCCTTCATAGAGTGTATCCGGTGCGCGGTTGGAAGTCAGCACGACCACCACGCCATGTTCGAACAGCGCCGTAAACAGCCGCCCCAAAATCATCGCATCGGCGACATCGGAAACCTGAAATTCATCAAAGCACAGCAATTGCACCTTGCTGGCAAGCGCGCGCGCGACCGGGGCAATGGGATCATCGCCGGAACTTTTGGGATGTTCACCGCGCTTGCCGGCCTGACGCCAGGCGTGAATGGCCTCGTGGGTTTCCAGCATGAATTGCAGAAAATGCACCCGGCGTTTGCGTGTGGTGGGGACGGTTTCATAAAACAGATCCATCAACATGCTTTTGCCGCGACCGACCTCGCCCCACAGATACAGACCTTTTGGTGGCGGCGGTGCTTCCCGGCCCAGCCACGACAGCACACGGTTGCGCGTGACGTGCTTATACTGTTTAAGCGCGTCTTCCAGTGTCTGCAATTTTTCGATGGCGAATTCCTGTGCGGGGTCCGGTTTAACCTGACCCGATTGCACGCGTTCGCGATAGACGGCGCGCGGTCCCTGCATTCAAAAATTTATTTCCAAAGCTTTACTTCATTGTCGGGATGGTGAAGTCGGTTCCGCTGCGCACGCCGACGGCGGGCCAGCGGGCAGTGACCGTCTTGATCTTGGTATAGAATTTTACGCCTTCGGTTCCATGCTGATTGGTGTCGCCAAAGGCGGAGCGTTTCCAGCCGCCAAAGCTGTGATAGGCCAGCGGCACCGGAATGGGGACATTGATGCCGACCATGCCGACCTGCACGCGCGAGGCAAATTCACGCGCCGCATCGCCATCGCGGGTAAAGATCGACACGCCATTGCCATATTGATGTTCCGTAGGCAGACGAAGTGCGTCCTCAAAATTTTCTGCACGCGTGACGCACAATACGGGGCCAAAAATTTCTTCCTTGTAGATGCGCATGTCCGGCGTCACATTATCAAACAGGCACCCGCCCATGTAAAAGCCGTTCTCATAACCCTGCAATTTGAAACCGCGCCCATCAACCACCAGATTTGCGCCTTCCTTGACGCCGGTCTCGATATAGCCCTTCACCTTTTCCAGATGTTCGGCCGTGACCATCGGGCCGTAATCCACTTCCGGGTCCGTGGACAATCCCACTTTCAGAGATTCCACACGCGGGCGCAACGCTGCAATCAACGCATCGCCGGTGGCTTTGCCGACCGGCACCGCCACAGAAATCGCCATGCAGCGTTCCCCGGCCGAGCCATAGCTTGCCCCGATCAGCGCATCGCTGACCTGGTTCATGTCGGCGTCCGGCATAATGATCATATGGTTTTTGGCGCCGCCCATGGCCTGCACGCTCTTGCCGTTGGCCGCCGCCGTGGCGTAAATATATTGCGCGGTGGCGGTCGCGCCGACAAAACTGACCGCCTGAATACGCGGATCCGTCAGGATCGTATCGACGGCTTCCTTGTCACCGATAACCACATTCAGCACGCCATCGGGCAGGCCCGCCTGTTTCATCAGTTCGGCCAGGCGCAGCGGCACCGACGGGTCTTTTTCCGATGGCTTGCAGATGAATGTATTGCCACACGCAATGGCGACGCCGAACATCCACATCGGGATCATGGCGGGAAAATTGAACGGCGTAATGCCCGCGCACACGCCCAAAGGCTGGCGCATGGAATACATGTCGATACCGGGGCCGGCCCCTTCGGTAAATTCACCCTTGCTCAGATGCGGAATGCCACAGGCGAATTCGATCACTTCCAGGCCGCGCTGAATATCGCCTTTGGAATCGGCAATCACCTTGCCATGCTCGCGGCTCAGTAGTTCGGCCAACTGGTCCATATTGTCTTCGACCAACTGCTTGAAGCGGAACATGACGCGGGCGCGCTTTTGCGGGTTTTCGGCCGCCCAGCGCGGAAACGCCGCCGCCGCATTATCAATGGCTGCGCGCATTTCAGCGGCGCTGGCAAGCGGGGCTTTGGCCTGCACCTCGCCGGTCATGGGATCATATACCGGGCCATAGCGTCCGCTGGTTCCCTGAACATGCTTGCCGTCGATAAAGTGCGTTAGATTGCGCATCAAAGTCTCCCGTGAAATCTGAGGGGCATTGATAGCCTTTTGCGGCAAAAGCGGCAAGGGCGGTGCGAATTATGCTGATTTATGCACCGAAAACAGCCAGCCAAAGAGGTATGTCGCCAGCACCGCCCCGATCAGTTGCGCCGTGATGAACAGGGGCGCGTCCTCTGGCCTTATGCCGGAGAAAGTGTCCGTAAAACTGCGCGCAATCGTGACGGCGGGATTGGCGAAAGAGGTGGACGCCGTAAACCAGTAGGCCGCCGTGATATACAGGCCAACCGCATAGGGAACCGCTTCCGCGCGATAGCGCACGCAACCAAAGATCGTGGCCAGCAGTCCGAAGGTGGCGATAATTTCCGATCCAAATTGCGCGAGCCCCGCGCGCATATGGGTGGAGGTTTGCAGCAGCGGCGCCTCGAACATGAAATGCGCCGCCAGCATGCCGATCAGTGCGCCAGCGATCTGCGCCAGCGTATAAAGCGCCGTGTCAGAGTTGCTGATTTCACCGCGCAGGCGAAATGACAGTGTCACCGCCGGGTTGAAATGCGCCCCCGAAACGGGACCAAAAATCAGAATGAGCACCACCAGTATCGCGCCGGTGGCGAGAGTATTGCCCAGCAGCGCCAGCGCAATATTCCCGCCCGCCAGTCTCTCGGCCATGATGCCGGAACCGATAACGGTGGCCAGCAAAAAAGCGCTGCCGATACATTCGGCGGTCAGTCTTTTTGAGAGTGTAATGGCGTTTTACCCCGGATTAATGGTTATGCCTGCCCCATTTCGTCCAGTCTACGTTGTAGCGACAGTCTGTCAAGACTGGCCATGGGCAGGCTGATGAATAATTCGATCCGTGTACGGATTTGCCGGAACACTTCCTGAAAAAATGCGCGCTTTTCCGTTTGCGTGCCTTCGAAGGCGGCGGGGTCGGGAAAGCCCCAATGGGCGGTCATTGGCTGTCCCGGCCAGACCGGGCAAACCTCACCGGCGGCGTAGTCGCAGACGGTAAAAACAAAATCCAGTTTGGGTGCGTCCAGGGTGGCAAATTCGTCCCAGGATTTGCTGCGCAATCCCTCGGTACTGATCTTGGCGATTTTCAGCGTATCCAGGGTCAGCGGATTGACCGCCCCCGCCGGATGGCTGCCCGCGCTATAGGCCCCGAAGCGGCCCATGCTGTAAAAGTTCAGCGCCGCTTCCGCCATGATGCTGCGGGCGGAATTTCCCGTGCACAAAAACAACACCTGTTTTACTTCCATATTGCAACCGCCTTATGCGGGCATTTCTACGGGCGCCATGTTACAGAAATGTGTCATGCCGCGCGGACGGCTGAAAAATCCCCCTGTGCCAGGTGATTTGATTTGGTTAACCACACACCTATATAATAGGGCTATGGACCAGTTTGCCCCCCGAACATCGCGGTTTCGCCGTCCTGGTGCGCGTCGTATCCCTGAGGATATGCCCGCAGCAGCGGGGCGCCCGGAACATCATTTGCCGAACGGGCTGTTTCGCAATCCGCCGGGCAGTCCGCGTCGCGACGTGGATATGCGCACGCTGCTGCGCTATCTCGGACGCATGGCGCGCAATTCGCGCAACCGCGTTAGCGTACCGGACGACCATACTGTTTCGGAGCGCCGCGCCATCGCCGGTCTGAAAGTGCTGAACGGGGCGGACAGTCTGACCTGGCTTGGCCACGCGGCGTTTTTGATCACACTGGCGGGCAAGACGATTTTGACCGATCCCTATTTATCAGATTATGCGGGACCCAGCCGACTGGGTCCGAAGCGTTTTGTGAAAAGTGGCATCGCCGCGCAGAACCTGCCGCCTATCGATATACTTCTAATCAGCCATAATCATTATGATCATCTGGATGAGGTGACGCTGCGGCATCTTCCGCATAAGGAACATATCCAGGTGGTGGCGCCGCTGCGTCTGGGTGAATTTTTTCTGCGCCGTGGGTTTCAGCGTGTGGTGGAGCTGGACTGGGAACAGCAGTTCAGCATGGATGGCGTAACGATAAAAGCGCTGCCTGCGGTGCATTGGTCGCGCCGCAACACCCGTGACACCAACCGCACATTGTGGGCGGGATTTTCCATCCGGGGCGCGGGTCAGCATCTGTTCTTTGGCGGCGATAGCGCATACGGAAAAGTGTTCAAACAGATCGGCGAACGGCACGGCCCCTTCGATACAGCGCTGCTGGGCATTGGCGGCTATGCGCCAGAGATTATCATGCACGCATCGCATGCCACCCCCGAAGAGGCGGTGCAAATCGGCCGCGATATCGGCGCGCGCCGTCTGGTCGGCATGCATTGGGGCACCGTGCAACTGACCGAAGAGCCGGTGTTTGAGCCGCCAATACGGTTTATGGCGGCGGGTCGTGCGCACGGTTATGGCGACGCGGATTTATGGGTAATGAAGATCGGCGAAACTCGCCCGCTGCTTCCGGTGACGACCGGAAATTAGTTTCAGCGCGCACATGCTTTCACGCTGCGCTCAGGATGACGCTGCATTTTTTATTATGCTATCGCCCGAATAAAACGCAGATGGCGTGGCGTGCGTCCGGCGGTGCGGGCCTTGGTTTCGTATTTGGTAAAGGGCGCATCGCCGCGTTCATGCAAGCCCTCGCTAAAGCCCGGATGCGCTTGCATATGCGCCAGCGTCCAGTGGCAATAATCCGCACTGTCGCTGGCAAAATGCAGCGCGTCCCCTGCTGGCATAATACGCGCAAGCTGATCCAGATTTTCGGTTGAGATAAAACGCCGTTTATGGTGGCGCTTTCTGGGCCAGGGATCGGGAAACAGAATGAATATCCGCGCAACGCTCCGTCCCGGTAGCGCCGCCAGAATTTCGCGCGCGTCACCGGCATGAATACGGATATTGCCCAGGCCCTGCGCTGCGATGGTTTCAAGCAGATGGGTCACGCCGTTTACATAGGGCTCGCAGCCAATGAACCCGATTTCAGGATTGGCCGCAGCCATCCAGGCCAGATGCGCACCATCGCCAAAGCCGATTTCCAGCCATATTTCACGACATGGCGATGCAAATAATTGCATCGGGTTTTGCGCCGCCACATCCAGCGGAACAGACAATAATGGCAATAATTCATCCAGCAATTGCTGACCGGCAACCGACAGGCGATGGCTGCGTTTGCGGCCATGCACCCGGATTGCGCGCCGTTCAGCAAGGGCTGAAAGATTACCTGGCGCGACCTGCAAAATACTAGCTGAGCGCAGCTTTCAGCGCATCCACCAGATCGGTCTTTTCCCAGGAAAAACCACCATCGGCCTCGGGTGCGCGGCCAAAATGTCCATAGGATGCGGTGCGCGCATAAATCGGACGGGCAAGGCCAAGCCGGTCGCGGATACCGCGCGGGGTGAAATCGGCAACTTCGGCAATGGCCTTTTCCAGCTTTGCTTCATCGACCCGGCCGGTGCCGTGGGTATCGACATAGATCGCCAGCGGTTTGGAAACGCCGATCGCATAGGCCAACTGGATCGTGCAGCGTTCCGCCAGATCGGCCGCTACAATATTCTTGGCCATGTGTCGCGCGGCATAGGCGGCGGAACGGTCAACCTTGGTGGGATCCTTGCCGGAAAATGCGCCACCGCCATGTGGCGCGGCGCCACCATAGGTATCGACAATGATCTTGCGTCCGGTCAGGCCCGCATCACCATCGGGTCCGCCGATCACGAATTTGCCAGTCGGATTGACGTAAAATTCATCCTCGGAGCACATCCAGCCCTTGGGCAGGACGGATTCCACATAGGGCCGCACAAGCTTGCGCACATCAGCCTGTGTCAGGCCCTCACGGTGTTGGGTGGATACAACGATCGAGGTGGCCTTGACGGGCTTGCCATTCACATAATGCAGCGTGACCTGGCTTTTGGCGTCGGGTCCAAATTCCGGGGCCTTGCCGGCATGGCGGGCATCGGTCATGGCCTGTAGTATGCGATGCGCATAGATCAGCGGCGCAGGCATCAGCACATCGGTTTCGCGGCAGGCATAACCGAACATGATGCCCTGATCGCCTGCGCCAATATCCTTGTTACCGGACTCGTCAACGCCCTGGGCAATATCTGCGGACTGGGCATGCAGGCGGATGATCACCTCAGCTTTGGCGTGATGAAAGCCTTCCTGTTCATAGCCGATTTTTTTGACGGTTTCGCGGGCAATGGCCTCGATGCGTTCGCGCGAAACATTGCCGCGCACCTCACCCGCCAGCACAATCAGATTGGTGGTTGTTAAAGTTTCGCAGGCGACGCGCGCATTGGGATCCTGGGTCAGAAATTCATCCACCACCGCATCTGAAATCATGTCGCAAATCTTGTCGGGATGCCCTTCGGACACGGATTCGCTGGTAAAGAGATAATCATTTCTGGCCATAGCATTCTCCCAAATTAAATGAACGGCGCTGACATAGCATCTTTAGACGCCGGGCGCACAAATTTATCGCCGATGGGGCCGCTGTCAGCGCCTTGTATTAAATGCAGCGGTTTCGTTAAATAATCAGGGCCCGCCCTGATCAGCCAGCGCCTTAATCAGATCCACAATGCGCTTGCGCACAGCGGGGTCGCGGACCCCGGCAAAAGCGCGATTCAGGTGAATACCTTCTGGCGTGTTGACGAAATCCATCAACATGGGTGTTGGGTCAGATTCAGAAAAGCCCATCCTGGACCCTGCCTGCGCACCGGGCGCATCGTCAAAAAAGAACTGAACAGACACACCAAGAAGTTGTGCAATACGAAATAATCGCCCGGCGCCAATGCGATTGGCGCCCTTTTCGTATTTTTGAACCTGCTGAAATGTAAGGCTCAAGGCTTCGCCAAGTTTTTCCTGGCTCATCCCGATCAGCATACGGCGCAATCGCACCCGCCCACCAACATGCACATCAATGGGATCCGGGATTTTCTTGACCATGATGCTTTCCTATAGTAGTTTTTACGTATATGCCAATCGTAAGTGAATATGAGATAAACAGGGGTCAAGTCAAGGATCCATACATTATCAATTGTATATTTAATTTTTTTCTTCAAATATGTTGATAGCGCCTTAAAAAACAATACCTATGAGTGCAATCTGCGGCGCAGGGCGATCAGGCAAATAAGAATCACCCCCATAAGCGCCCCGTAAATTAAATCGCCTCCTGACGCATAGGGTGTTGCACCAAGCGCCAGCGGCAATGCGCTATCTATTATCCCCTGGCGGTTTAACGCCAACTGGTTTTTACTTCGGCCATAGGCGTCAATCACGGCAGAAATGCCGGTATTTGCAGCGCGGACCAGGGGCAGGCCCTGTTCAACCGCGCGCATGCGCGCCTGCGCCAGATGCTGTTGCGGCCCACTGGTATCGCCAAACCAGGCGTCATTGGTGACATTCAGCAGCCAGGCCGGACGGTTGCCGGCATCCACCACGCCGCCGGGAAAAATCGCTTCATAACAGATAAGCGGACTGAATGGCGGCAGGCCCGGCGCGATCAGGGTTTGCGGGCCGGGACCAGAGGCAAAGCTGCCAAGATCAACGGTCAGCTTTTTCAGCCCGACAGCAGCAAAGATTTCAGGAAAAGGCAGATATTCGCCAAACGGCACCAGATGCGCCTTGTCATAATAGGCGGGCACGCCGCCATCCCCATCCACCACCAAAACGCTGTTATGGATGGAGGGGTCATTGGCGCGCGTGGCACTGCCCATACGCGGCGCGCCGGTAATCACCGCGCCGGTTGCAGGCACCAGGCGCGCCATCTGCGCCAGCGCCGCTTCGGATTGCAGCAGAAAAAACGGCGTGGCGGCTTCGGGCCAGATTATATGGGTGGGGGGCAGGGGTGATGGCGTTGCCGATAAGTCAATCAGGGTACGGAAAATTGCCGCGCGCTGCTCCGGCTGCCATTTGGCGGCCTGCGCAATATTGGGCTGAACGATACGCAACCGCACCCCCGCCACATCGCCTGGTTCGATCTGCGCCAGACGCGCAAAACCATAGGCTGCCATCCCCGTTAACAGCGCCACGCCACACAGAAGTGGTATCAGCACCGGCCGTGTGCGTAATTTACCATCCGCCAGCACTGCGGGAAGTGCGGCCAATGCCACAGTGATCAGGCCCAGTCCATATACGCCGATGACCGACGCGCTCTGCATCACAGCCAGCAGGGGCGCAAAATCCGCCGACCAGGTATAGCCAATCAGGTTCCACGGAAAGCCGGTAAAAATATGACCGCGCAACCATTCGCTACCAGACCAGCATAGCGCCAGCAGCAAAATGCGCGCCGGTCCCTGTGACCAGCCAGGTTTGGCCAGCATCGTGGCAATGGCGCAAAACACGGCCAGTCCTGCGGGCAGGGCCAGAACCGCCACAGGAATGAAATGTCCAAAACTTTCCGCGTCCACGGTCAGCGCAAAACCAACCCAGTAAAGGCCAGACAGAAAAAAACCAAAGCCAAACCACCAGCCAATCGCTGCCGCAGCGCGCAGGCCGCGCCAGCCCGCAATCGTGCGTACCCCATCCAGCAACCAGATCAACAGCGTGAAACTGACCAGCAGGATCGGCACAAAATGAAATGGCGCCAGTGCCAGACTGGCCCCGGCCCCTGCTGTAAAAGCCGTAATAAAGGCGCGGCTGCGTGGTCCGGCGCCCAGCCAGCCAGCGATAAAAGCCAGACGATCAAGGCTCACTGCGCAACCGCGTCCGAATTTTCGTCACGCTTGCCGGGGTCTGAAACATGCACCCGCAGACGTTTGACGCTGCGCGCATCGGCCTCCAGAATTTCAAATTCAAGGCCGCCCGGATGCGCGATCAATTCGCCACGTTGCGGCACCCGCCCGGTCAATGACGTCACCAGGCCACCCAGCGTATCGGTATAATATTCCTTTTCGTCGGGCACCAGACGCAGGCCCGTCACCTGTTCCAGTTCGCTTACTTCCACACGGCCATCGGCATCGAACCCGCCATCCGGACGCGGGGTTAGCATGGGGCCATCCTCGTCATGTTCATCGCGAATTTCGCCGACTATTTCCTCTACCAGATCCTCGATGGTAATCAGGCCGTCGGTGCCGCCATACTCATCAATCACCAGCGCCATATGGGTGCGGGTCACGCGCATTTTCAGTAACAGATCAACCGCGCGCATGGATGGGGGAACAAACAACAGATCGCGGCGGATTTCCTGTATGGAAAATGTTTGTTGCTTCTGCATGCCATCCTGCGACCAGCGGCGCAGCAGATCCTTGATATGCACCATGCCCACCGGTTCATCCAGCGTGTCGCGGTACAGCGGCAAACGCGAATGTCCCGCTTCGTTGAAGGTTTTTATCAGTTCTTCGGGACTGGAATTCAGATCGACGGCCACAATATCGGCGCGCGGCACCATCACATCATCCAGCCGCAACTGCCCGATGCGCATGATGTTGATCAGCATCATGCGTTCCACCGGGGTGAAATCCGTGCTATCGCCCAGATGTTCGTCGATCACCTCTGAAAGACTTTCGCGCAGGCTGTCGCTGCGCGCGCGAAAGCGATCGCGCAGGCGGGCAATCAGTCGGGCCGGCAAGCGGGAGGGCAGCGACGCTTCGCCCTCGCCGGGCTGCGGCTCGGCACCGGGGCCGGATATATTTTCGGGATTACTCACAGACGTTGCGCCCCTTCCAGATACGGATCGGCAATGCCAAGCCGCGCCAGGATCGCGGTTTCAAGCGCCTCCATCTCAGTTGCCTCCTGTTCATCTTCGTGATCAAATCCCAGCAAGTGCAAGGTTCCATGAATAATCAGATGGGTTACATGATCCAGCATCGGCTTGCCAGCCGCATCCGCCTCACGTGCGATGGTTTCATAGGCCAGCACCACATCGCCCAGCAGGCACGGCCCCTGCCCATCATCATCGTCGGCTGGAAACGATAGCACATTTGTAGGCGCGTCGATATTACGCCATGTGCGGTTCAGTTCGCGCACAAACGCATCATCGGCCAGCACGATGCTGATTTCATAAGCGTCACCGTCATCCGATGGCGCCATGTCCTGATCCGCCAGCACCGCTATCGCGGCACGGGTCACCGTGTCCGCTATCGCGCCATGCTGCGCCTGCCAGTGGGGACATCTGTAATCAACGCCAATTTCATTCATAAGCTGTTTTTAGAGCAGTAAGCGACAAAGGGGCAAACCATTTGCCAAAAGCGTACCATTTCATATATTGTGTGTAATGTGCACAAAAAATACCAAACCGGGGTAGCCATGGCCAGACCAGAGACACAGGCGATTTCGTTCCGTATCCGCGCTGAAAAGATCGATGCGCTGGAGCGTCTGACCAAAGCGACCGACCGGCCACGATCCTGGCATATTGAACAGGCGCTGGATGCCTATCTGGACATGCAAACATGGCAGATCGCCCAGATCGAAAAATCCATCACAGAGATGGACGCCGGACAGGGCATTGCGCATGAGGAAATCAAAAAGGAACTGCTGGACTGGGGAAAAGCAACCAGGGCGAAGCGCCCCAGGTGATCGTGATCTGGTCGCCCACGGCGCGGGCGCATCTCAGGCATGCGCAGGCATTCATTGCCGAAGACAATCCGCGCGCCGCAGCCATAATGGCGAAGCGGATTTTGACCGCCGTTGAACGATTGAGAGTTTTGCCCGCCAGCGGGCGGCCGGGGAAATTGCCGCACACACGCGAACTCGTGGTGCCGGGAACGCCGTTTTTTCTTCCCTACCGGGTAAAAGGCCAGACGGTGGAAATTCTGGGCGTCATTCATGGCGCGCGTAAGTGGCCATTGGATTGAAGGTGAGGGGAAAAAGGGAAGCGTCCCCTTTATCCTATTGGATTGAAGGTGAGGGGAAAAAGGGAAGCGTCCCCTTTATCGTCCCCTTTATGGGAAGCGTCCCCTTTATTGATGCCGCCGCTATTTTGCGGCTGCGGCGCCCGCCATGGCAACTTCGGCGTCCTGGTTCGACATCACGCCCGAGACGCCGATGGCGCCGATGATCTTGCCGCCGGCGATGATCGGCACACCGCCCTCAAGCGGCGCGATGCCGGGCTGGCCGAGGAGGCGTAGATTGACGCCGCCAAGGGCGATATTGTCCTGCAAGGCTTTGGTCGGTCGCTTGAGATTGTTGGCCGTCACCGCCTTGGCAATGGCGATGTCGACACTGCCATGCTGGGTGTTGTCCATCTTGGAGAACGCCGCCAGCTTGCTTGAACTGTCCACGATAGCGATGGCGACAGCCCAGTTGTTTTTCCTGGCCTCAGCCTCGGCAGCGGCCAGCGCCTTCTTGGCGGTCTCCATCGAAATGCCCACGCCATAAGGCATTGGTGGCGCGGGTGCCTGAGCCAGTGTTTGCGCCATGACGCCCAAAGGCGCCGCCACAATTAGCGCGGCGATTGCCGCAGCGATGAATTTGCGCATGATATTGTCCCCCTCGGTTGCCCCCCTTCATCCGGCATTCCCCGGATGAACCCCTGAAACGATGGAAAGCCTAGCACACGACCGAATTCGGGGGAAGCCTTGGGCGGCCGGCACCGTTTCCAGGGACGCTACCTTTTTTCGTGCGTGGCTCTTGCCTCATACGCCCGCACAATCCGTCCGACCATCGGGTGGCGTACGACGTCGCTGTCGGTGAAGCGCAGCATGGAGATGCCTTCGACGCCGTGCAGGATGTCGATGGCCTCATTGAGGCCGGATTTCTGGCCGTGCGGCAGGTCGATCTGGGTGGGGTCGCCGGTGATGGCCATGCGGGAATTTTCGCCCAGGCGCGTGAGGAACATTTTCATCTGCATCGGGGTGCAGTTTTGCGCCTCGTCCAGAATGACATAGGCGTCGCGCAGGGTGCGCCCGCGCATAAAGGCCAGCGGCGCCACTTCGATTTCGCCGCTTTCCAGTTTGCGCGCAATCTGGTCGCCGGTGAACATGTCATGCAGCGCGTCATAGAGCGGGCGTAAATAAGGATCGACCTTTTCGCGCATGTCGCCGGGCAGAAAGCCCAGCCGTTCGCCCGCCTCGACAGCCGGGCGCGACAGGATCAGCCGGTCGACCCGGCCCTCCGCCAGCATGGATGCGGCGACGGCAACCGCCAGATAGGTTTTGCCGGTGCCCGCCGGGCCGATGCCGAACACCAGATCATCGCGCTTCAGCGCTTCGATATAGTGCGATTGCACTGGCGAGCGCGGCGCAATGCGGCGGCGGCTCATCTGTATCGTAACGCCTTCGTCGGTCATGGAATAAACGCGCTCCCCCGCTACGGTTCCCAGGGCCATGCGGATGGCCCCTTCAACCTCGGCCTTGCCGACCTGGCGTTTGGCCTGCGCCTGTTTGTACAGATCGCGCAGAACGGTGGCGGCAATCTGACGTTCGGCGGGCTGTCCGGTGATGACGATCTTGTTGCCGCGCGCCACACAGGCGACGCCCACCCGGTCTTCAATCAGCGCCAGATGGCGGTCATGCTCGCCCAGCAATTGTAGCAGTAACCGGTTATTATCAAACTCCAGCATCAGGGGCGCCAGCGCATCCGCACGGGGTTCCTTTTCCCCCAGAATTGGGCTCATGCCCGTATCCGCGCTCAAAGTTCGTTGCCTGTTGCGTTAGGGTTCATTCTGCTGCCACCTTTGTGTGAGAGTGCACATTTCCCTGTAGGCTGTTCGATCCGGTTGCAATAATCTGTGTACGTACTATTTTCCCGATCAGCGCGATGTCGCCTTCGGCAAACACCGGTTGCAGATAGGGGCTGCGGCCAATGATCTGGCCGGCATGGCGGCCGGGCTTTTCAAACAGCACCGGCAATTCACGGCCCACACAGCTTTCATTGAAGGCAAAGCGCTGTGTATCCAGCAGCGCCTGAAGCGCCGCCAGCCGTTCGGATTTTATCTGCTCGGGTATCTGGCCGTCCATCGTGGCGGCGGGCGTGCCGGGGCGCGCGCTGAACTTGAAGGAAAACGCGCTGGCGAAACCAACATTGCGCACCAGATCGAGCGTTGCCTCAAACTCGTCGTCCGTTTCGCCGGGAAAGCCGACGATAAAATCCGATGACAGGGCGATATCGGGCTGCGCCGCGCGAATGCGTTCGACCAGGCGCAGATAAAATTCCGCTGTATGGCGGCGGTTCATCACGTCCAGAATACGGTCGGAACCCGACTGCACCGGAAGATGCAGATAGGGCATCAGTTGCGGCACCTCCGCATGGGCGCTAATCAGATCATCATCCACCTCGCCGGGATAGCTGGTGGTGTAACGAATGCGTTCCAGCCCATCCAGTTCCGCAAGGCGCCGGATCAACTGACCCAGTGAACAGGTCTCACCCTTGCCGACATTGCCGTGATAGGCGTTCACATTCTGCCCCAGCAGGGTAATTTCGCGCACGCCTTGCGCCACCAGCCGTTTGGCCTCGGCCAGCACGGGCAGCACGGGTCGGGAATATTCCGCCCCACGGGTATAGGGCACCACGCAATAGGTGCAGAATTTATCACAGCCTTCCTGAATGCTCAGAAATGCCGCAACGCCGGATGGCTGGTGGTTTTCCGGCAGGGCATCAAATTTTTCGGCCGCTGAAAAATCCGTGTCGATGGGTTTATCGCGCCCGCCTTTGGCGTTAAAGCCCTGGGCGCGCGCCAGCATTTCCGGCAGCCGGTGATAGGCCTGCGGTCCGAACACCATATTGACGACCGGCGCGCGGCGCAAGATTTCATCGCCTTCGGCCTGCGCCACACAGCCCGCCACGGCCACCATCATGTCCGCGCCCGCCGCACCGCGATCGCGTTTGATATCGCGCATTCGGCCCAGATCGGAATAGACTTTTTCCGCCGCCTTTTCGCGAATATGGCAGGTATTGAGGATAACCAGGTCCGCCGCCTCAGGCGTGTCGGTTGCTTCATACCCAAGCGGGGCCAGCACATCCGCCATGCGTTCCGAATCATAGGCATTCATCTGACAGCCATAGGTCTTGATGAACAGCTTTTTCGGCAATGCAGTTTTGCTCCGCAGTCAGGCGTATCGGGAATATCACTTCCCAGGATGAGGTTGGCCAGGATGAAGTTGGATTGAACCAGCCCGATACTAGCATCAGACAGGAATTTTCACAAGCCATGCGGCCGGGCGATTATGCCAGTGCCAGTCCGCGCGCGCCGGTAAAATCGGCATCGGAAAGATTACAGTTCACCAGATTTAGACCCGCCAGATCATGGAATGAAAAATCCGCCCGTGCGCCACCCAAAACGCCGGAGTTCAAATTTTCATGCTTTCAGATAATTGCGTCCATCTGGGCCTGACTAAGCGTTACCAGCGGACGCGAGCGCAAGTTCGTCAATGCAATTCCTGGGGGATCATTAGGGTGTCACAACAGTCTGGAAGAATAGACCTAATATACGGTTAACCTGAAATCAGGCGGCCAGTACCGCAGCGGATAACAACAAGGTTGCCGAAAGGGAATCACCCCTTTGCAGCGGGCTGGTTCCGGGAAACGCAAAGCTATCCATGTCGGGATGGCTAAGCAGTGACAGCCGGATCGCAGGATGGCTGGCTTTATATGTCACGCCAACATATTCAAACCCCGTGAGCTGTCCGAGCACCAGTGCCAGCCTTTCTTCGGGCCATTCATATCGGACAGGTTTGCCCTGATATCGCAGACAGGCATGAATGTCCTGGCTGGAAAGACGATAGCCCGCCGCCAATTCATCGCAGGATGGGGCGTGACTTTCGCGTTTGGCAGCATCCATCTGCATCAGGGCGCCGCGCAGGACACTGTTTCCCCGCCAGTCCGGGCGCAACCGCAATCCGATGCGCGCGAACATGGAATTAACGCCAATATTGGTCAGCGTAAACTGAATGGACAAGCCATCCGGGCCCAGCTGGAAGCGTTGTAAAAGCTGATAGCCTGAATGGGGCGCCGCGTTCTCGTGCGGTTCTGTGTGTAATGTAAGTGTCGCGCGAATATTGGACGCATCCTGCACTATCCATTCTGACACTTCCTGCGTTGGACCGGCGACAGGGGAAATCGGGATGCAGGACATCTGATCTGCATTGCGCGTGAGGATGTCTTCCGCTGACGCTGGGCGTAACAGATCAACTCTCTTTCCGTCTGGGGAAAGCCAGCGCAATGCCGAAATGGCGCCACCACAGTCGGGCAAAATTTCGACCGACATTCTGCCATCGGTAAGGGATATTTTTCGCATTATTTCCGCGCTCCGCGCTCATGCTGTGTCTGTAGTATAGCGCATGTGGCGGGCGCAGGAATAGCCCGGAAATATTCAGGCGTAAACGTGTGCGCGATTGCGCGCCAGGGCCTTGCGTAATGCGCCAGCAAATTCCTGGCGTTCCTGCACGGTCAGGAAATTTCCGAATACCAGATATTTTCCATGCGAACGCACCGCCAGCAGCGGGGCGCTGGGGGTTGACGTGATCAGTTCGACCTGTGCCCAATAGGCTTGCAGGTTCCAGCTAAGGATGCGTCCGTCAGGCAGAAAGCGCCGGATCAGCAGGCAGGCGTCATCAAGCTGTACGGTTTCATAAATCCGCCCGGTGCGAAAATTGATCCGAAACGCCAGATAGATCAGCGCGATATCAAGCCCGAAAAATCCCAGTACCGGCCACGCGCCCATCAGAAAAAAGGAAAGCCCGCCAACAAAGCTGAACACTGTGAGGCATGTCATCAAAGTCATAAATCCGCGCGGCCCCAGCGAGCGGTTTGGATATAGCACGGCGTCAAAGTGCAATCCGCCTGCCGTACGCCCTGCGGCGCTGTCGGCGGAAATTTCCGGGGTGATCCCGGATGCTATATTTGTATGCGCGTTCATGCATACAGACTAGATGAGACGGGCATACCGCGAAAGTAAAAAATGCGTTAAGTATAATATATGGTTAACGCACAAACGCCGCCTTCACGCATGACACCCAAAGAAATCTCGCGGTTTTTTACGCGTCTTCGCGCGCATGATCCTGCACCAAAAAGCGAATTGGAATATCTCAATCCCTATACGCTTCTGGTCGCGGTCGTGCTGTCGGCGCAAGCCACTGACAAGGGTGTGAACAAAGCGACAGCACCGCTATTCGCAGTCGCCGACACGCCGCAAAAAATGTTGCAAGTGGGCGAAGATCGCGTGCGCGAGTATGTCAAAAGCATTGGGCTGTATCGCACCAAGGCAAAAAATATTATTGCCCTGTCAGAATTACTGGTGCGCGATCATGGCGCGCAGGTGCCGCACTCGCGCGAAGCGCTGGAAACCCTGCCGGGGGTTGGCCGCAAAACCGCTAATGTGGTGTTGAATGTGGCGTTTGGTGAACCCACCATGGCGGTTGATACGCATATTTTCCGGATCGGTAATCGCACCGGGCTTGCCCCTGGCAAAACCCCGCGCGAGGTCGAAGACGGGCTGGTGGCGAATATTCCGAAACGCTTTATGCGTCACGCGCACCACTGGCTGATCCTGCATGGACGCTATGTGTGCAAGGCGCGCAAACCGGATTGCCCCGATTGTGCGGTGCGCGATGTGTGCCACTATGGTGATAAAACCATTGCCTGACAGCGCGGATTTAACCGGGTGTCGCAGCATTACGGGCCAGGATCGCGCCAATGCACTGGCCAGGTTCGGGATCCTTGCCGCCATCGCGCGCGCTGGTTTCGGCGTGGGACACCCGTCCCGGACCGCCCGCCTCGGTATAGATGAACAGGAACAACACACAGCCGCCATGGGCATATTGCCAGACTTCGGCAAAGGGTTCCTTGCGGCTGAGATCGGGCGTGCCCAGCAGCCTCTCGACGGAAGGCGCATCCAGACCAACCAGATCGTTTATCGTATAGCTGCCTTTGGCGCCTGTTTTTGGCGCTTTGCCGGGCGATGGCAGTGCGGCGAGTGGCTTCGGGGTTTCAGAAGTGACCTTGCCCTGCGGTGCTTTTCCAGGCTGTTCTTTTATTTCGGGTATCTGCGCCTGACGATAGGTTGATTTCGGGATACCGGCATAGGCAGCAACAGGGCGCGATGGTTTGGGCCGAGGCAGGTTATTTGTAACAGTTGCAGATGGTTGTGCCGCCTGCGCGGTCGGGGGGTTCGTGCTGACTGCGGGTTTTTGCCCAGTGGGTTGCGGGTTGTTTTTTGCGCTCTTTTCGTCCTTGTTCCAGCGCACCCAGCTTGGCTGTTTGAGTTTTGAAAAATCCAGATTTTTCAGGTCCAGCCGCCCATCACTGGCACACGCGCCCAGCGCCATGCTGAGCATGCATGTCAGCAGCACTGCCCGGAACATTGAAATATTGGCCCGCCGAATCATTGACCTCAAACCTGACTAGAGATGCGCATGTTATGCGCTGAATGCCCTGCCATGATCAACCGGCATTGTGTGCTGTCGGATGGCTTGCATGCTGGCGACATGGCCCTATACTGCGCCGCAACAACAGGAGCCGACAATATGACCCAACCTGCCAGCCGGGATGTAACCGGCATTGGTAATGCCATTGTAGACATTATTGCCCAGACCGATGACGCTTTTCTCACCCGCCATGCGATATCCAAAGGCGGCATGACATTGATTGATGCCGCCGCTGCGACCCAATTATATGGGGCGATGGGGCCGGGGGTGGAAACTTCGGGCGGATCGGCGGCCAACACCATTGCAGGCGTTGCAGCACTTGGCGGCAAGGCGGCCTTTATCGGCAAGGTGCAGCAGGACCAGTTGGGCGAAGTTTTCGCCCATGATCTGCGCGCCCTGGGGGTGCAGTATGATACGCCCGTCAGCACCAGCGAAAGCCCGACCGGGCGCTGCCTGATTCTGGTGACGCCGGACGCGCAGCGCTCCATGAGCACATTTCTGGGCGCAGGGCAGGAATTGCATCCGCGCGATGTCGATCCCGCCACCATCGAGGCGGCGAAGATCACTTATCTGGAAGGCTATTTGTGGGATCCGGCGCATGCCAAGGATGCGTTTCGCAAGGCGATGGAAATTGCCCACAAGGCCGGTCGTCAGGTTGCCATGAGCCTGTCCGATGCGTTTTGCGTGGAGCGCTATCGCGATGAGTTCCAGCATCTGGCAGCGGGCAATATTGATATTCTGTTCGCCAATGAAATTGAGATCATGTCGCTGTATCAAACCAAAACCTTTGATGATGCGCTACAGGCGGTGCGTGGCAAATGCGCCATTGCGGCGCTGACCCGTTCGGAAAAGGGCTGTGTGATTGTCGCGGGCGACGAGGTGCATGTGATCGAGGCGGTAAAACCCGCGCAGTTGATCGACACCACCGGGGCGGGCGATCTGTTCGCGGCGGGATTTATGTTTGGCCTTACCCACGGCCGCGATCTGGCCGACAGTGCGCGCATCGGTGCGCTGGCAGCGTCAGAGGTGATCGCGCATCTGGGCCCGCGCCCGCAAAGCGATCTGAAGGCGTTGCTGAAAAAGTCGGGGCTATAGCGTAGCCAGATATTCGCGCAGGCCTTCTTCAAGGGTAATTTGGGGTGTGACACCCAGAATTTCCTGTAGGCGCGGGGCGGCGCCGATGCTCATTTTGATATCGCCGGTGCGCGCCGCCTCCCAGGTGATTTGCGGTGCGCCATTGCCGCAGATACGCGAAATCACTTCGGCCAGTTGCTGTACCGTCGTGCCGTTTCCGGTGGCGATGTTCATGACTTGCGCCCCTTGCCAGGGTTGCGCCATGGCGCGCTGTAAAATCTGCACCACGTCGCGCACATAAATGAAATCGCGGGTTTGCTGCCCATCGCCAAAAATCTTGATACCCTGGCGTTTACGCAGGCGGTCGGCAAAAATCGACACGACGCCCGCATAAGGATTGTCGGGGTGCTGGCGCGGCCCATACACATTAAAAAACCGGAAGCCGCGCGTGGGAATTTTGTGCACCTCCCACGCCACATAGCCATGCTGTTCACAGCCCAGCTTGTCCGCGCCATAAGCGGTCAGCGGCAAAACAGGTGCGCGTTCATCCAGTGGGATATAGGCGGGCGCGCCATATACCGCCGCCGACGAGGCATATACGACAGGACACCGGTTCGCACGGGCGTGATCAAAAATATTGATGGCGCCGGTAAGATTGACATCATGGGTGCGCCGCCATTCTTCATTGGAACGCGGCACCGACGCGATGGCGGCCAGATGAAAACATCCCTGCGCCCCCTGCATGGCCTTGCCTGCCATGTCATAATCAGCAACATCACCGGTGATCAACTCCACGCCATCCGGCAGATTATCCCTGGCGCCAGTCGATAAATCATCCAGCACCCGCACCGTGTACCCCGCCGCCAGCAACGCATCCACCAGATGCGATCCGATAAATCCGCAGCCGCCTGTCACCAAATAAAACGCCATCTGATATTCCTGTTTCTAATAACCCGGCAGGCCGTTGCGCGCCATCAATGCCGAAACAAATTGTGATGGCACCGCAAAGGTAAATCCGGTCGGCGACTCTATTGCGGACTGCTGGCTTTTCTCGCGCACCGCAACGCTCTGCACCACACCCAACACCTGTTTTGTCGTTGGATCAAAAAGCGGGCTGCCACTGTTTCCGGGATAGGCGTTGGTGTCGATCTGATACACGATGAATGAGGTGCGCAAACGCCGCACCCGTTCCGCCGTCAATTGCCCCTGTGAATAGGCGGCGAAGCTGCGCTCCTTGACGGCCGAGATAATGCCTTCATGGGTGATCGGATAAAGCCCCAGCAGGCTGGCCAGCGGATAGCCGGTAATGGCCGTACGGGTGCCTTCCGGCGCCATGCTTTTGGCCAGTGTAAGCGGCGGTAATTTTGCGGCGCCTATAATGCGCAGCAGTGCCAGATCATGCTCGGTATCTTCGGCCACCAGATCCAGTTCATACTGTTTGGCGTTTGCTTCAATCCCGTAAAAGGCGCGCAAGGATTCCTGATTTTTGGCATCCAGTTTCTTTGGCAGAACATGCGCATTGGTGATCACATGCGATCCATCCGCGACGACAAATCCTGTTCCCATCAGGCGTACTGGCGGTTGGCCCAATTGCTGATGGGTGCCGATGGCCACCACGCTGCGCCGCACCTGTTTGATGGCGTCAATCATGTCGGATGCAAACGCGGGGGCGGGTAGCAATGCAAAAAAGAGTGTCATTGCGAGCGTAGCGCGGCAATCCAGGGACCACAAACGAAGGCCGTGCCGTGCGACTCTGGATTGCCGCGCTGCGCTCGCAATGACGTTGTCTATTATCGTCACACCCCCACCTCCTTGCGCAGAAATGCTTCCAGCATCAGCAGCAGCCATAAAGACGGGCTGTGATCGCGCTGGCCGGACTGATGCTCGTCTACCAACTGTATCAAAATACCGGGATTGAAGTAACCGCTATCGGCCAATATGGGGCCACCCACCGTGTCCCGCAGTTTTTGCCGCAGGGGACCGCGAAACCATGCCGCCAGCGGAATCGAAAAGCCCTGTTTGGGGCGGTACAGAATATCATCTGAAACATACGGCTCGCAGGCTTTTTTCAACAGATATTTGCCGGTTGCGCCATGCAGTTTCTGATCCGGATGGATGCTGGCCGACCATTGCGCAAACCGGTAATCCAGCATCGGGCAGCGCACCTCCAGCGAATTTGCCATGCTGGCGCGATCCACCTTGGTCAGAATATCGCCGGGCAGCCAGGTTTTGATATCGGCATATTGCGCCTGCGCCAGCACATCATCGGTGTCAGCCGCATTCATATGTGTACGGATGATTTCAGATGGGTGGTAACCCGCCAGCGCGCGGGTTTGCGCATGGCTGCGCAACCGCGCGCGCATATCATCGTTCATCACGGATACGCTGGCGAAAAAGCCGCCTGCGGAATCAGCAGCCAATTCCTGAAACGTATTTTTGGCGCGCAGATATCGCGGTGCCCAGTCCAGTTTGGGATAGATCGCGCCCAGTGCGCCAAATATCACCTTGCGCAAGGGCGCTGGCATATAGGCGCGCATTTGTTCCTGACGCGCGTGAAACAGATAGCGGCGATAGCCCGCAAACAATTCATCGCCACCGTCACCGGACAGCGCGACGGTAACATTCTCACGCGCCAGCGCACACAGCCGGAAGGTTGGCATGGCGGAACTGTCACCAAACGGTTCGTCATAAAAATCGATCATCCGGTCGACCAGATCAATAGAGTCGGGATCGACAATGCGGCTGTGATGATCGGTGTGATAGCGCGTGGCCATCTGCTGCGCATAGCTGGTTTCGTCAAAGGTCTTGTCGGCAAAACCCATCGAAAAGGTTTTCACCGGCGTTTGGCTCAACCCCGCCATCAGCGCCACGATGCAGGACGAATCCACGCCGCCCGACAAAAACGCGCCCAGTGGCACATCGGCGATCATGCGCAAATCCACCGCCTCACGCAGTTGCGCCATCAGTTCTTCTGCGTTGGCCTGACGCGTGTCTGCGACATCGGCAAATTTCACATCCCAATAGGCGTCAATTTTGGGCGCGGCGTCACCACGCCGCCACAGCAGGCGATGCGCTGCGGGCAGTTTCAGAATGCTTTTGTAAATGCTGCGTGGATCGGGAATATAGCCATAGGCCAGATAATCCTCGATGGCCTGCGGATCAATGGCACGCACAATACCGGGGTAAGGCAGCAGCGATTTCAGCTCAGATCCGAAAACAAATGCGCCATCCGCCAGCAGGCTGTAATGCAGCGGCTTCTTGCCCAGCGGATCGCGCGCCATGAACAGGGTTTCGCGCGCCACATCATACAGCGCAAAGGCGAACATGCCGCGAAAATGCTGCACGCAATCCACACCCCATTGCCGCCAGCCATGCAGGATGACTTCGGTATCGCTGTTGGTCTGGAAATCATGGCCCAGCGCCTCAAGCTGCTTTTTAAGATCGCGATAATTATAGATTTCACCGTTAAAGGTGACGCCGATGCCCCCATCGGGCGTCAGCATGGGCTGCTTGCCGGCCGCCAGATCAATGATCGACAGCCGCCGGTGTCCAAAGCCCAGCCCAGGCTGATCCCACAGCCCAAAACCATCCGGCCCACGGTGAAACTGCGTGTCGTTCATCCGCGACAACAATTCCCGGTCAATGGGACGCGCGTCCCGGCTATGAAATATTCCAACGATTCCGCACATGCTACGGAATATGCAGGCGGGACGGTAAATTGTCTATGAATTACAACAAGAAAAAAAGTGGATTTATTATAATGACAGCTTTATGCGTTTCAGCATGGCCGAATTTACAATAACGGAAAGCGAGCTGAGCGCCATTGCCGCCGCCGCGATGATCGGGTTCAGATAGCCAAGCGCCGCCACCGGAATTCCAATGGCGTTGTAGATGAATGCCCAAAACAGGTTCTGCTTGATCTTGCGCAGCGTCAGGCGCGACAGCCGGATCGCCAGCACCACTTCGCGCACATCATTCTTGATCAGGATGATGCCGCCGGTTTCCTTGGCGACGTCCGATCCTGAACCGATGGCGATGCCGATATCGGCGGTGGCCAGCGCGGGCGCGTCATTCACGCCATCGCCCACCATGGCCACCATCTTTTTTTGCGCCTGTATATCCTTGATGGCCTTTACCTTGTCGCCGGGCAGCACTTCGGCGATGATCCGCTCAATGCCTAACTCGCGGCCAATCGCCTGCGCCGTACGTTCATTGTCACCGGTCAGCATGATAACCTCAATGCCTTCCTGGCGCAGTGCCGCCACGGCTTCTTTGGCCTCGGGTTTGATGGTGTCGGCGACCGCGATGACGCCGATCAGTGCGCCGCCCGCCGCCACCAGCATCGCCGTCTTGCCATCGCGTTCCAGCCGGGTCATGTCCTGTTCTGCATCCGCAATCAGAACATTTTCCTGAAGCAGCAACCGGCGATTGCCAAGCAGGACGGGTTGACCCTCGACATCGCCACGAATGCCGTGCCCCGCGATGCTGTTAAATGCAGTAATGGCGGGCAGCGTCAGGCCGCGCATTTGCGCCGCGCGCACAATCGCTTCGCCCAGCGGATGTTCGGAACCAACTTCCACTGCCGCCGCAAGCCGCAAAATCGCGGCTTCATCATATCCACCAAACGCGACAATGTCGGTAATTTCCGGCGCGCCCCGCGTCAGCGTGCCGGTCTTGTCAAACACGACCACATTCAGATTGCGCGCCCGTTCCAGAACCTCGGCGCCCCGGATCAGGATACCAGCCTCTGCGCCCTTGCCGATGCCCACCATGAGTGCTGCAGGTGTCGCCACGCCAAGCGCGCACGGGCACGAGATAATCAATACCGCAATAAAAGCAAGCAACGCCTGCGGAAAATCTCCTGCCAGCCACCAGCCAAAAAACGCCAGAAAAGCCACGCCCACCACCACAGGCACGAAATAGCCGGTGACCTGATCGGCAAGGCGCTGCACCTGCGCCGTGCTGGTCTGGGCCTCTTCCACCATCCGGATAATTTGCGCCAGCGCGGTGTCCTTGCCGATGCGCGAGGCCGTAAAACGTAACATGCCGCTGCGGTTCAGTGTGCCGCCAATCAGTTTTGCGCCGGGGATTTTTTCCACGGGCATCGATTCCCCGGTAAGCAGAGATTCGTCCACCGATGATGTGCCCTCCAGCACATCACCATCGGTTGGGATACGCTCGCCCGGACGCACGATGACAGTTTCGCCCGCCATGATGGCTTCGGCGGGGATCTCTTCCTCCTTGCCCGCACGCAACACATGCGCGACAGCGGGCCGCAAATCCATCAGCTTGCGCACCGCCGCCGAGGACCGCTTTTTGATGATCTCTTCCATATATTTGCCGAGCAGCACAAAGGCGATGATGACGGCCGAAACCTCAAAATAAACTTCGCGCTCATCCACCTTTACCGGCAGCACATCGGGAAAAAACACCACCGCGACACTGAAAAAATAGGCGACGCTGGTGCCGAGCGCGATCAGGAAATCCATGTTGATGGAACGGGTGCGCAGCGCCGCCCATGCGCCTTTATAAAAACCCCAGCCGCCGATAAACTGCACCGGCGTCACCAGAATGAACAGCCACACCCCCCAGGTAAACCACGGCAATGCGGGGATCGGCGCCCAGCTTACAATGGTGGCGCCCGTCGCCAGCGCAATGAACGCGCCCGCCCGCAACACCGCCAACGCCAGCACACCAGTTAGCGCGACAATGACGCGCGTGCGCATCGATTTCAGTTCGCGCTCAGGATCCTCAAACGTGTTTTTGCAGCCGGAACTGCAAAAATAATATATCCGCGCGCCTCGTTCTGAGATCAGGCCCGCCGTAACGGCCCCCGCCTTGTTGACCATCATGCCACAGATCGGGTCTTTGGCCATCGCGCCAGCCACTGTGTCAACAGAGGCCGTGTGAGGCGCATGCGCATGGCCAGCCATTATATCCCCTTTTCCTGTCTTACTCTCAATCGGGTCTGATTATAGCGCTAAACACCCCATGATTTATTGAGCCAGATCAAATTATATAGCGCCTTACATCGGGATCGACACCTTGCCCAGCCGTGCCGTTAGCTTGCGGTTTTCGCGGTAATCCACCGGTATGGCGATGATCGCGGGGCCCGGCTGGCGGAAGGCTTCTTCCAGCGCGGGGCTCAGTTGATCCGCAGCGGTCAGGGTTTTGCCCCACATGCCAAAGGCCTTGGCCAGCATCTCGAAATCCGGATTGCCGAATTCAAGTTTGGAATGGCGGCCATCATAGGCGTCCTGCTGTTTCCATTTGATCAGTCCATATTCGCCATCCACCCACACCATGACGACAATATTGAGTTTGTAGCGTACGGCGGTTTCAAGCTCCTGCACATTCATCAAAAACCCTGCATCGCCATTAATGCTCAGCACCTTTCGATCCGGCATGGCGAGTTTCGCGCCGATGGCGCCGGGCAGCGAAAAGCCCATCGAGCAGAAACCGTTCGAGATCAGGCAGGTATTGGCACCCTGACTTTGATAATAACGCGAAATCCACATTTTATGCGCGCCCACATCGGACAGCACAATATCATCCGGCCCCATAAATTTACGCACATCCCAGAGAATTTTCTGCGGCTTTACCGGGAAACCCGTATCGTCTTTTTCCGCCGCGAAATCCGCCAGCATGGTGTCGCGCAGTTTTTTGCGTGAATTAATATCGAACAGCGGCAGACGGCCCTCGGCGCGCTTGTTCAGCTCTTCATTTATCTGCCACAGCGCGTCCGCCAGATCGGAGACAATATCGACGGTGACCGGGAAATGCGCGTCCACCTCGGCGGATTCAAAATCAATATGAATGATTTTGGCTTTCGATGCGGGCTTGTACCAGGCCACAGGACTGTATTCCACCGGATCATATCCTGCGGTGATAATCACGTCGGCATCGGCAAAGGCCAGATTGTTATAATCGCCAACCCCTAAGCCCATGGTGAACAGGCAATGCGGATCGTCCATCGGCACCGCGCCCTTGCCCATGAAGGTGTTGACGACGCCAATGCCGGTTTTGCGCGCCAGCCGCTGCAATTGCGCGGCAGCGCGTTTGCGCACCGCGCCATTGCCCGCCAGGATGATGGGGTTTTTCGCGGCCAGTATCAGATCGACCGCCTGGGCAATGGCCTTGTGATCGGCGGCGGGGCGACGCAGCCGGGTTACAGGTAACGGGACGCCATGCACTTCTTCATCGGCAATATCTTCGGGCAGCTCAATCACACACACGCCGGGCTTTTCCCGCTCGGCCAGCTTGAAGGCCTTTCGCACCACTTCGGGAATATTTTCCGGCGCGACAATGGTTTGCGCCCATTTACTGATCGGCTTGAACATGGCGATACTATCCATGTTCTGATGGCTTTCCTTGTGCAGCCGTTTGGTCGATGCCTGCCCGATAATTGCCACCACCGGCGCGCGGTCCATATTTGCATCCGCCAGCCCGGTTACCAGATTGGTGGCGCCTGGCCCCAGCGTTGCCAGACACACGCCCGCCTTTCCGGTCAGCCGCCCATAGGCATCAGCCATGAACGCCGCGCCCTGTTCATGACGGCACAGAATGAATTCGATTTTACTGTCCAGCAGCGAAATCATCACATCGGCATTTTCTTCGCCGGGGATTCCAAAAATCCGCTCCACCCCTTCGGCTTCCAGGCATTTTACAAAAAGATCAGACGCTTTCATTTTGTGTTCCCCTTAAATTTCGTTCGAACGGATAACCATCATTTTTTCGGTCTGCATATCGTGAATGGTGTGCGGTATGCCACCCACGCCATGGCCGGATTCCCGCGCGCCTGCAAACGGCATCCAGTCCACACGGAACGCAGTATGATCGTTCACCATCACGGCGGTAGCGTCAATGCGTTTATAAACACGCAGAGCAGTGTCGATGTCGCGGGTGAACACGGCGGCCTGAAACGACACGGCCAGGCTGTTGGCCCGCGCAATCGCTTCATTAATGTCCGTATACGCATAAACGCAGATCACCGGACCAAAGACTTCGGATTTTGAAACCTTTGCCTCGATGGGCGGATTGAACAGCACGGTCGGGGGATAACAGGATGCGGAAATTTTTTCACCGCCGGAAATCAGTTTCGCCCCGCCAGCCACCGCCTCGCGTACCCAGGCATGAACCCGGTCACATTCGCCGTGATTGATCAGCGGGCCGATTTCCGTGTCAGTTCGGGTTGGATCACCAACCTTCATGGCATTGCCCAGCCGGCCCAGTTCCTGCGCAATGTTTTCTGCAATGCTGGCATGTGCGTAAATGCGCTGCACCGAAACGCAGACCTGACCCGCGTGATAAAAGCCGCCCTTGGCCAGCCGTGGCAGATTGGCTTCCAGATCGGCGTCCGCTGCGACAATCACCGGGGCGGCGCCGCCATGTTCCAGCGCACAGCGCGTACCCGGCGCCAGTTGCGCGCGCAGGCCCCAGCCCACAGCGCCGCTGCCAATGAACGAGAAAAACGCCACCCGCTTGTCGGTCACCATTTTGGTGGCCAACGCGTTGGTTTCGGGGATTACCACCTGGGCCCAGGCTTTTGGCAAGCCCGCTTCATGCAGGATTTCGACAAAGGCGATGCACGATAGCGGCGTCGCGCTGGCGGGTTTGACCAGCACGGGACAGCCGGCCGCAACCGCCGGGCCGACCTGATGCACAATCAGATTGAACGGGTGGTTAAACGCGCTGACGGCGGCCACCACGCCGATGGGTTCATGCTGGGTAAAGGCCAGATGCCCCGCAGATGCGGCATTCACCCCCATCGGGATGACGTTGCCCGCATCGGTGCGCAGGGTTTCGATGCAGACCTCGATGCCATCAATGGCGCGCGCGATTTCCACGCGCGAATCGATCAGCGGCTTGCCACCTTCGCGCGCCGCCTGCAAGGCCAGTTCCTCGGCCCGCCCAGAGATGATTTTCGCGGCATTGCGCAATATTTCAATGCGCCGCGCCTTGGGTATCCAGGCGTCGCGGTCGCGGTACAGGGCATAAGCGGCGGTGATTGCCGCCTCAACCTGTGCGGCATTCAGACGCGGAAGTCTGGAAATAACGGCCCCGTCAAAGGGCGCAGTGACTTCAAGCAGGTTTTCGCTCATATCAGGCATGCCGTATTTTCCGGTTCAGGAATAATCTGCTGTTCGATGGCGCCGATTTTTTCGATTTCGATGCGTACCCGGTCGCCCGCCTTCATAAACAGAGGCGGAGTTTTGGCCACGCCCACGCCGCCCGGCGTCCCGGTGGCGATCACGTCGCCGGGTAATAATGTAAAGGCCTGGGTTAAATAAGCAATCTGGTCATAACAGTTGAACACCAGATGTCTGGTACTGGAATCCTGCATCACCGCGCCATTCAGCAGGGTACGGATCGACAGATTGTGCGGATCGCCAATTTCATCCGGCGTGACAATCCACGGGCCAAACGGGCCGTGGGTGTCAAAACTTTTGCCCATCGTCATGGTCTGGGAATGCATCTGCCAGTCACGCACACTGACATCATTGACGATAAAAAAGCCCGCAATTACTTCATGCGCGCGTTCCTTCGGCACATGGCGGCATTTGCGGCCAATCACAAAGCCCAGCTCGCCTTCATAATCCAGCGCGCTGGAAACCCTTGGCAGATGCACCGGGTCATAAGGGGCGTTGACGCAGGTCGTCTGCTTGTTAAACCATAGCTGATTTTGCGGCGTTTCGCGCCCGGTCTCGGCAATATGATCGGCATAATTCAGGCCGATCGCCAGAAATTTGGACGGGCGCAACACCGGGGCCTCCAGATGCACGTCCGCAAGCGGGATCAGACCGCCGGTTGCGGCGCGCGCGGCCTGCATGGCCGGGGCGCCCGCCTCCAGAAAGCTGCGCATTTCCTGGGGCAGCGCGGGGGCGGCAACGGACAGATCAAGAATACCGCCATCCTGCACCACGCCAATGCGGGTGCGGGCCGATTGCGTAAACGTCGCCAGCTTCATTTTCGCCTCTCCGCTTTCATTTCAGCACATACACTTTATAGTGCATTTTTCATTTTGTCTGGAATGATCACAAATGGCGCGGCGTTTTTTTCTGATGGTGCTTTTTGCGGTGACGGCGCTGCCAGCGATGGCGGGCGAACGCATTGTGTTTGCCACCGACTGGAAAGCGCAGGCGGAACATGGCGGTTTCTACCAGGCGGTGGCAAAGGGTTTCTATGCCGCACGCGGGCTTGATGTGGAAATCCGCCAGGGCGGGCCGGGGGTTAATATTCCACAGCTCATGGGGGCGGGCGCGATTGATTTTGGGATGGGATCATCAAGTTTCATGCCGCTGAACATGGCGCGCGAAGGGATAGCGGCGCAGGCCGTGATGGCGGTGTTTCAGAAAAGCCCGGAAATTCTGATGACCCATCCGCGCGAGGATATTCGCAGTCTGGCGGATATGAAGGGCAAGCCGGTCATGCTGGCGGATGCGTCCATTGGCGCGGTGTTTGTGTGGCTAAAGGCGCGCTATGGTTTTGAAGACGCGCAGATACGTAAATATACTTTCAACATGGCCCCGTTTCTAACCGATCGAAACGCCATTCAGCAGGGCTATCTGACATCAGAGCCGTTCATGTATGAACGCGAAACCGGCAAGAAACCACAGATCTATCTGTATGCGGATTATGGCTATCCCAGCTATGCCACGCTGGTGATGGTCAATCGCGCGGTGATCACGGCCAAGCCGGAGATGGTACAGGCCTTTGTGGACGCCACTATCGAAGGCTGGCGTGATTATCTGCACGGCGATCCTGCGCCTGGAAATGCGCTGATCCTGCGTGACAATCCTGAAATGCGCAACGCGGTGATTGCGCAGGCCATCGAAAAAATGAAAGCCTATGGCATTGTTGAATCGGGCGATACGCAAACATTGGGCATTGGTGCGATGAGCGACGCGCGCTGGCAGGCGTTTTTTGACGTGATGCGGGAAAGCGGTGTCTATCCCGGCGACATGGATGTGCATGCGGCCTATACGCTGCAATTCATCAGCGGCAAATCAAAATAAATGTTGCGCATCACCGATCTTGGCAAGGAATTTTCCGGCGGCGTGGTGGCGCTGGAAAAGGTCAATCTGCATATGGCGCGCGGTGAATTTGTCGCGCTGCTGGGGCCGTCGGGCTGTGGCAAAAGCACGTTGCTACGCATTATTGCCGGGCTGATTGCGCCCGGTTCCGGGCATATGCACTGGGACACGCCGCCTGCAAGGGGCGGTATTGGCGTGGTGTTTCAGGAACCCACTTTGATGCCCTGGGCCAATGTTTGCAAAAATGTCGAGGCGCCATTGCGTATTGCAGGTGTTGCTGCGCAGAAGCGGCGCGAACGCGCCATGCAAATGCTGGCGCTGGTCGGGCTGGAAAATTTTGCCGAGGCCTATCCGCGTACTTTGTCGGGGGGCATGAAAATGCGGGTGGCGATTGCGCGCGCGCTGGTAACTTCGCCACCCATATTGCTGCTGGATGAACCGTTTGCGGCGCTGGATGAAATTACCCGACAGCAACTGAATGATGATCTGATGGATATATGCGAAAAGGCGAAACTCAGCGTGCTGTTCGTCACCCATAGCGCGGCGGAAGCAGTGTATTTATCCAACCGTGTACTGATGATGCGCGCGCGTCCCGGCACGATTATGCGCGAGGTGCGCATTAATGCGCCGGCAAATCGTCAGGAGGGGTTTCGTCACTCGCCGCAATTCGCCGCATTGTGTGGCGAGATTTCCACCGGCCTGCGCATGGCCATGACATGAAAGCCGCACGCATGCTTTCGCCTTTGCTGGTCGTGCTCGCAGCGCTGGGCGTGTGGGAGGCGCTGGTGCATTTGTGGCAGGTGCCAAGCTTCGTGTTGCCACCGCCTTCTGCCATAGGTCATGCGTTGTATGATGACTTCGCGTCGCTGTTGTCCAGCGCCTGGATTACCCTGCGCATCAGTCTGACGGCGTTTGCGCTGGCAGTGATCGGAGGTGTTGCGCTGGCAGTGCTGTTTTCGCAAAGCCGGACGGTGGAAATGGCGCTATTTCCACTGGCGGTAATTTTGCAGGTGACACCCATTGTGGCCATCGCGCCGCTGATTGTGATCTGGGTGGGCATTGACAATCCTAACCGGGCGCTGCTGCTGATGGCGTGGATTGCAGCGTTTTTCCCGGTCCTGTCCAACATGACCCTGGGGTTGCGCGCCGCCGATCATGGCTTGGTGGATCTATACCGGCTTTATGGCGCCACCCGCTGGCAGATATTGCGCCAGGTGCGGCTGCCTTCGGCACTGCCTTATCTGCTGTCGGCCGTGAAAATCTCCGGCGGGCTGGCGTTGATCGGCACGGTGGTGGCGGAATTTGTAGCGGGTAGCGGCGCGTCGATGGGGCTGGCCTGGCGGATCATGGAAAGTGGCAACCGGCTACAAATTTCCAGAATGTTTGCGGCGCTGCTATTGCTATCGCTGCTGGGTATTTTGATTTTCTTTTGCCTGAATGCCTTGGAAAACCTGCTGTTACGGCGTTGGCACGAAAGCCGTGTGGAACGGGAGGCTTAATACACAAAATATTGCTGTATATAGGTTGATTTCACAATAACATTGACTTATTTCCCAATTCACCACATATTCCCAGGTAGAATTCGATTTCAGAGGCCAAAAAATGTATCGTTATGATGAATTCGACCATAGTTTTGTTATGGAACGGGTCGCCCAGTTTCGCGATCAGGTGGCGCGCCGTCTGAATGGCGAGCTGACTGAGGAAGAGTTCCGTCCGCTGCGGCTGATGAACGGGCTGTATCTGCAATTGCATGCCTATATGCTGCGGGTTGCCATTCCCTATGGGGTGCTCTCAAGCCGGCAATTGCGCAAGCTGGCGGATATCGCCACCAAATATGACCGGGGTTACGCGCATTTCACCACCCGCCAGAACCTGCAATATAACTGGCCCAAACTCGAAGACATGCCGGACATACTGGCGGAACTGGCGAGCGTGGAAATGCATGCGCTGCAAACCAGCGGCAATTGCATCCGCAATATCACCGCCGATCAATATGCCGGTGTCGCCGGGGATGAAATTGAAGATCCGCGCATCTGTGGTGAGATCTTGCGGCAATGGTCCAGCCTGCACCCGGAATTTTCTTTCCTGCCACGTAAATTCAAAATCGCCATTACCGGCAGCCCGCGTGATCGCGCGGCCATCAAGCTGCATGATATCGGCATTGTGATGGTCAAAAATCCGGCGGGCGAAGTGGGCTGTGAATTCTGGGTTGGCGGCGGACAGGGGCGTACGCCTGTGATCGCCAAATGCATCAATGCCTTTGTGCCCAAGCGTGACATGCTGTCCTATTCCGAAGCGATTTTGCGCGTCTATAATATGCACGGGCGGCGTGACAATATTTACAAGGCGCGCATCAAAATTCTGGTCAATGAAATCGGCATTGAAGAATTTACCCGCCAGACCAATGAACAATGGGGCCATATCCGTAACGGCGCGCTGGATGTGCCGGCCGAGGAAATTGCCCGTATCACGGCCTATTTTGCGCCACCTGCATATGAAAGCCTGTCGGACAATCCAGCCGATTTTGTGCAAAAGCGCGATAGCGATGCGGGTTTCAAAGCCTGGGTGCGCAGCAATGTGGCGGCGCATAAAATTCCCGGCTATGCCATCGTCAATATTTCGCTGAAACCCATTGGCGGTATTCCCGGCGATGCGACGGATGCGCAAATGCATGTGGTGGCCGATCTGGCCGAACGTTACAGCTTTGATGAATTACGCGTAACGCACGAACAGAATCTGACGCTGGCCGATGTGCGCCAAAGCGATCTGTATGATCTGTGGCGCGCGCTCGGCGAACATGGCCTGGCGACGCCCAATATCGGGCTGGTCAGTGACATCATCGCCTGCCCGGGGCTGGATTATTGCGCGCTGGCAAATGCGCGTTCGATCCCGGTGGCGCAACGCATCAGCGAACGCTTTGCCGATCTTAAACGCCAGCATGATATTGGCGATCTGAAGATAAAGATTTCCGGCTGCATCAATGCCTGCGGGCATCATCATGTCGGGCATATCGGTATTCTGGGTGTCGATAAGAAAGGCGTCGAGTTCTATCAGATCACCGTGGGCGGCAGCGCCGATGAAAATGCCTCGATCGGCGAAATTCTGGGTGCGGCGTTTTCCTATGATGAAGTTGTCGATGCGGTTGAAAAAGTGGTCGATACCTATGTGAAAATCCGTACCAGCCGCGACGAAAACTTTCTGGCGACGGTGCGGCGCACCGGCATTGCCCCCTTCAAGGATGCGCTTTATGCCGTACATTAAGAATAATAAAATCAGCGCCGATGAATGGGCGCATGTGGGCGTGGATGGCGATCTGCCTGCCACGGGCGGCGTCATCGTGCCGCTGGCGCGTTGGCTGGCGCAGCGCGATGCGTTACTGGCGCGCAAGGCCCCGCTTGGGGTACAGCTCGCGTCCAGTGAAGCGCCGGAAAAAATCCGCGATGATCTGGGGCGTTTTGATCTGGTTGCGCTGGAATTTCCGATCTTCAGGGATGGCCGCGCCTATTCCCATGCGCGCCTGTTGCGCGAACAATATGGTTTCAAGGGCGAACTGCGCGCGGTGGGCAATGTGCTGTATGATCAGTTTTCGTTTATGCACCGCTGCGGCTTTGACGCCTATGAAGTGCAGAAAGATGTGGATGCGCAACGTTTCGCCAGGGCGCTATCGGAATTTACCGTGCGCTATCAGCCGGACCCGGATGGCTCGCCCAGCGCCATTCAATTGCGCCATCAGCCGCAGCGCAATGTCAAAAATGCAGGAAGCCGTCCATGAGCACCGTCAACAAACGCATCGGCAGCGCCGCCCAGGTGATTACCGCCAACCGGTTGCGCGACGGCATTGTGATTTATCTTCAGGCGCATGGCGACCATCATCACTGGTGCGAAAATATCCGTGACGCCAGCGTGTTTGATGCAGGTGATGTCGATGCCATGCTGACGCAGGCGGCCGCCGATGTACGCGAAAACCGAGTGGTTGATCCCTATGCGATTGGCGTCAGCCCCGATCACACACCCCTGACCCAGCGCGAAGCGGTCCGCGCGGGTGGCCCAACGATTGCCTATGGCGCGTGATTTGGAAGGCGCGTGACCAGGTTGCTATGGCTGCTTACGCGGCTCTCGCCACTGGCGTTTGCCATAATGGTTAAAACCGCCAAAGAGGCGCCGGCGAATACCGGGAAGCCAGATTTCCATGTAAAATCAATGAACTATGTAAAACCGGCCTCTGGTAGGTAATAATTTAATAATTAAGCATATACTCCAGATCGCAGCTACGGTGCCGCGCCACCGGCCTTGAAGAAGCAGGCCATGAATAGGTCTGAAAATGCTCGTTTTTTTAGGACTGATCCATGTTCACGTGTCACAGGGGCTGTAGTTTGGCTGTGTCAATCTGATCTGCGCCTTGAAGTTTACATTAAAGGGGTTAGATTCTGCACCATGTGCAAGCTGTCGGCTAAAAGAAAACAGGTGCTGAATATGGACGTTGTCGGTTCCCTTCTTGGTCTTGGCCGTGTAATTTCATTGCGCGGCTTCAGGCGCAGTGTTGCCGGGGTCGCCGCGCTGGAAATGGCGTTGCTGGCGCCTTTTGTGATGGTGGCTGTACTCGGTCTGACAGACACCGGCCGGGCTGTTGCCCAGAAGATGCGCCTCAATGATGCGGCACAACAGGGCGCGCAGTATGGCCTGGTGCGCAATCCCATTCAGGGGAATGTATCCGGTATTATAGCTGCGGTAGGCTCTGGCGAGCTGGGCACGAATCGTGTCGTAAATGTCCAGCTTTTCTGTGAATGCGTTGCGGGAACGGCGGTCGCCTGCACAACTGTTTGCGCGGGGGGTGATCAGCGGCGACGTTATCTCGATGTGAAGGCCACAGAAAACTATCACACCTTATTTGCCTATCCCGTGATTGGCGCGACAGTACCGTTAACCGCCAATGTTGTGGTTAGGCTGCAATAATGGCGGACGGAAAATTCCGTAAAGCAGGCCGCAAATGGCGCGCGCTGTTTGATGGCGGCGAGGGCGGTGCGGCCGCTGTAGAGTTTGCCATCATCGCGCCGATTTTTCTGGCATTCCTGTATGGGCTGCTTGAGTTGGCGCGCGTGATATTTACACAAGGGGTTTTGATCTACGCGGTGCAGGAAGGTTCACGTTATGCAGCAGCCCGTGGGGCCAGCACCGTGGCGCAAATCGAAAACGCCGTTACCGGAAAATTTATTGGCGTCAGCCAGGGACCCGCCACGTTGACGGTTACTCCAACCGTAAACCCGGATGGCACGCGCACGGTTACGGTATCGGTACAATATACGTTCACCTGGCTGGTGTCGTTATTTGGGATGAGTTCGATCACCCTTCAGGCGAATTCCTCGTCTCTGTCAGGATGAAACTGCAAAGGACACTGTGCATGCAAAACCATCGGCTTGTGGCATACATGAAGAGAAAATCGCGCAATCTTTGCTTCGATAAGCGCGGGGTAAGCGCGGTGCTAACGGCGCTGAGCATGCCGGTGATAATCGGCTTTCTTGGCCTGGGGATTGATGTGGGCGTGTGGTACTCCAAAAAGCGGGATTTGCAATCCGCCGTGGATTCGGCCGCCATTTCAGCGGCGCTTACATATGCGGCCAAACATAATGTCTCTCTGGCGAGAGACCTTGCCAAAGGCGATGCCGTCCGCAATGGGTTTAACGGCGCCACTGGCGTAGCGACGGTCAACATTCCACCCGTCTCTGGTCCAAACACTGCGTCTGCCGACGCTGCAGAGGTTATTCTGCTGGAACCCCAGCCGCTATTCTTCAGTTCGATTTTTATTAGCGGGCCAGTGAACATCACAACCCGTGCGGTGGCCAGCGCCAGCGTTTTGCCTGGCAACCATTGCATTGTCGCCCTTGATCCAAGCATGGCTGGGGCGGTTGAATTCACGGGCACGGCTAATGGCACCATCGGTTGCGGCATCGCCTCCAACTCGGTCAGCAATAGCTCCATTTTACTTTCGGGCAGTGCAACGCTTACCGCAGACCCCGTCGATTCTGCCGGCGATATTATGGTTGGGGGAAGCGCCACCTTGAATACCCAAACCCCGCCCAAGCTGGGCGGCACGGTGCCGGATCCCTATGAAAATCTTACCGTGCCAACGTCGCCCGCTGGGTGCACGTTCAACAATTTTTCAACATCTGCGAACAATACAACGCTGATGCCCGGTCGCTATTGTAATGGGATAAGGCTTACCAATGCGGCGAATACGACCTTCGCGCCTGGTGTATACATCATAGACAGGGGTGAATTCCGCACGACGGGCAATTCGTCCATGCGCGGAACCGGCGTTACCTTCATTTTGACCGGATCGGGTACGAACTACGCAACAATCAATTTCGCCGGTGGCACCGATGTGCGGTTCACGGCGCCAACCTCAGGCGCGTATGCCGGCATATTATTCTACCAGGACCGTAACGCGCCATCGTTTCAGGGCGCAAGTCTCATCACCAACTCGATCCTGGGTGGTTCAGACGCGGATTTAGTTGGCGTGATTTATTTCCCGTCGCAAGAAGTTCGCTTTACCGGCGGCGCGGGTGTGGGCGGGGCTAACAGTTGCCTGCATCTGGTGGCGCGCAAGGTTACCATCACGGGCAACGCCAATATTGGCAGCAATTGCGCGGGCACCGGCGTCAACCCGATCAGCCGGGTGGTGGTGAAACTGATCGAGTAATTGGGCAGGCTATTGTTCTATATTTCAAACGGATAAAGCAGATATATTGCCTTACTGAATCGCTCAAGGTGATTCCAATGGGGCGAAAGCTGTTCTGGGACTTCGATACATGCGCATGCATCCGCAAAAAATGGCCGCCTGCATAGGTGGTATGTGGCTTGCTCTCACGCTACACACCAGCCAGGCAATGGCGCGTGATTACAGTGCTGGACAGCTTGTGATCGCGCATCCCTGGGCGCCGCCGACACTGGGCAAGCAGCGCATTGGCGTGACTTATTTCACGTTGCGCAATCAGGGACCGGATGCAGATCGCCTGCTGGCTATTGATCTGCCCGATGGCGGACAGGCGCAGATGCATAACAGCCAGATGCAGGATGGCGTCATGCGGATGCGTCCGATGGATGCAGCCCTGATCCCCGCCGGGGGTGAGCTTGTTCTGCAACCCGGCGGCATGCATGTGATGCTGGCAGGCCTGCCAGGTCCGCTGATCAAGGGCGGTCGTCTTAAACTCATCCTGCGCTTCGAGGCGGCAGGGCCAGTGGAAGTGGAAGCAGCGATTGAACCGCGCGTGACGGCACCATCTCCGCCTTCACCCCATCAGGGGCATTAAGCGTCCTGATCGGTGTCCGGGTTTTCGCCACAGTCAAACTGATGCTGCATGTCACGCGCGGGGGCGTCAGATCCGGCGCAGCCAATAATTTTGGCTGGCACACCGGCCGCCGTGCAATGGGCCGGCACATTGATCAGCACCACGCTGCCACCGCCGACGCGGGCGCATTCACCAACCTCAATATTACCCAGTACGATAGCGTTTACGCCGATCAGGCTGCCCTTGCGGATTTTGGGATGGCGGTCGCCGGTTTCCTTGCCGGTGCCGCCCAGGGTTACGCCCTGCATCAGAGACACCCCGTCTTCAACCACGGCGGTCTCGCCGATCACCACACCGGTGCCATGATCAATCAGAATGCCCCGTCCAATGCGCGCGGCTGGATTAATATCCACCGCGAAAACTTCGGAAATACGGCTTTGCAGATACATGGCCAGCCCGCGTCGGCCCTGGCGTAACAGCCAGTTAGCGATACGATAGCCCTGAAGCGCGTGAAATCCCTTGAAATACAATAGCGGCTCCAGCAATGATTTGCAGGCCGGATCGCGCTCATGCACTGCAACCAGATCACTGCGCAATGCCGCCCCAATTTCCGGATCGTCCTGAAATGCCGCCTCGATCAATTGCTGCATGGCCAGCGCCGGGGTTTCCACGGTGCTCAGGCGCTGTGACAGCAGATAGGCCAGCGAATCTTCCAGCCGACTCTGGTTCAGAACCGTGGCATATAACAGGCTGGCCAAAACCGGCTCGCTTGCCGCCAGACGCGCGGCGGCGTCGCGGATTTCTGACCATACCGGATCATGGACGGCCAGTTTGGCAGTGGGTTGAGACATGACGCACTCCTTGGTTTCCGGATTTATTGGCCCGGACTTATCGGAAAGTCCATTTACAGACAATATAATGCCTCGAAGGCCAAAGCGCAAACCGATCAAACTGTCCTGCAGGGACGCCTAAAATTCTGTAAAAATGGCCAAAATTAGTAGCCATGGCAGGATTACCTTGATTTTCTCGCCGTTTTTTGTTCTTTGCCAGTTCACATTCATTTGGATGGAGAATAGTTGGAAGATGCATGGCTAAAGAAGAACTGATTGAGATGCCTGGCGCGGTCAGCGAATTGCTGCCCAACGCCACATTCAAGGTAATACTGGAAAATGGGCACGAGATCATCGCCCATGCGGCGGGAAAAATGCGCAAGAACCGCATCCGCGTGCTGGCGGGGGATCAGGTGCTGGTGGAAATGACGCCCTATGATCTGACCAAGGGCCGCATTACCTACCGTTTCAAATAACCCATCGGCAAGCACAATATGTTCGAGCAGCTTTATGTGATTAACCGGATCATAAAATGATTCAGTTTAATCACATGCTGCTCTAAGCGTTACGCACCCGATGCCGCAACATCCACATTTGGTACTTGCCAGCGCCTCACCGCGCCGCCGTGACCTGCTGGCGCAAATTGGCGTAATCCCTGATCTGGTCGATGCCGCCGATATGGACGAGACGCCGCACAAGGGAGAACTGCCGCGTCAGCTCGTCGCGCGTCTGGCGCTGGCCAAGGCGCAGGCGGTACGCGCGCGCCATCCGGACAGCATGGTTCTGGCCGCCGATACGGTGGTGGCCTGCGGCCGCCGTGTACTGCCCAAGGCCGAGACCAAAGATCAGGCGCGCCACTGTATTGAACTGTTATCAGGACGCCAGCATCAGGTGCTGACCGGGCTGGCGGTGATCGCCACAGATGGCGCGGTGCATCAGCGCGTCAGCCTGACCCGCGTGGCGTTTCGCCGTCTGCATGCCGATGAAATCAATCATTACATCGCGCTAGGTGAATGGCGCGGCAAGGCGGGGGGGTACGCCATTCAGGGCTATGCCGACTGCTTTGTACGCAGCCTCAATGGCAGCTACAGCAATGTGGTGGGCTTACCCCTGCTGGAAACCTCACACCTTCTGCGCGCCATAAAATACCTGATTTAATAGCCTGTAATTAATGGTATCCTGTCGCCTTCGGGGATAACTGGAATCAGGCTGATGGATGAAATCCTGAACGAAGAAGTATTGATCAATGCCGGTATCGGGGAAACCCGCATTGCCACAGTCGTTGATGGCCGACTGGATCAGTTGATTCTGGAACGTGCCCGTTCGTCGGAGCGGGGCCGTGCTGGCCACAGCCTGCTGGGCAATATTTATCTGGGCAGGGTGCAACGTGTATTGCCGGGCATGCAGGCGGCGTTTGTCGATGTTGGACTGAAACGCGCAGGCTTTCTGGGCGCGCGTGAGGCGCGCTGTCTGAGCGACCTGCCCAGCATGCAGGATGAAACCAACCCCCCGATCAGCCAATGCGTGACCGAGGGGCAGGCATTACTGGTACAGGTGGTAAAAGATCCGATCCGCGACAAGGGCGCGCGGCTTTCCGCGAATGTAACACTGCCGGGACGTCTGCTGGTGCTGGTGCCCAATCAGGATGGCGTGGCCCTGTCGCGCCGTATTGAAGACGAAGCCGAGCGCGCCCGCCTGACGCAGATTTGTGAAGCCATGATCGCACGCATGAAACGCATCAACGCCGATACCGCAGGCGCCAATTCCGGCAACAAGCCGATCCGCACCGGCGGCTATATCGTGCGCACCGCTGCCATCGGCGCGCATCTGACAGAGCTGGAAGTGGACGCGACACGTCTCAATGACATGTGGCGCGATATTGAAACAAGCCGTCTGGGCGCGCAGCCCGCCACCTGTGTTTATTATGACATTGATCCGGTCAAAAAAGCGCTGCGTGATTGTGTTGGCTTCAACACAAAACGCATCCTCATCGATGATGCCGAGGCTTATGCCGTGGCGCGGCGCTATTGCGATGAAACCATGCCGGACATGCTGCCCCGGCTGGAACGTTATAAGGGGCCTGGCGCGCTGTTTGATCTGTTCGGGGTCGAGGATGATTTGCGTACAGCGCTTGATCCCATCGTTCCGCTGCGATCCGGTGGCTATGTGGTGATCGAAACCACCGAGGCGCTGACGGCGATTGATATCAATTCCGGCAGTTACACCGAAGCGACCGGTCTGGAACAAACCAGTGTGCGCACCAATCTTGAGGCGGCGGCCGAAATCTGCCGGCAACTGAAACTGCGCGGTATTGGCGGCGTCATTGTGATTGATTTCATTCATATGAACGATGCGCAAAATATCGCCAGCGTGCTGGATGTGCTGCGTTATGGTCTGGCCAATGACCGCACCCCCACGCAGATTTCCGGCATGTCGGAATTTGGTCTGGTGGAAATGACCCGCAAGCGCACCCGCGAACCGCTTGCCCGCCTGCTGTCGGAAGATTGCGGCGCCTGTGGCGGCCTTGGGCGCAATCGTTCCGTGGTGGCGATCGGCAATGAAATTCTGCGCCATATAGAGCGTGAAAGCGCCACCAGACCCGGTCGCCAGATCAGGGTCAGCATGGCGGGCGAGGTTTCAACATGGTTGCAGGACAGTGAAGAGGATCTGCTCGGCCGACTGACGCACAGACTGGGCGTATCTGTCACGATCGAGGCGCGCCCGGGTTTCCCAAGGGAGCGCTACGAAATATCAGTGGGCTGACGCCCTGTCTGGACATTGCGTCCAAAGTTTCCTATAACCGCGCCGCCTGTCACTTTTTCGCTGTGACAGATGTTGCCCAGGTAGCTCAGTTGGTAGAGCAGCGGACTGAAAATCCGCGTGTCGGTGGTTCGAATCCGCCCCTGGGCACCACTTCCTCCATGTCTAAATTGAACAGGCTGGATTAATGAAGGGGGGAAGTCCTATATAGGCACCATGAGCGCTATTTCTTTCATTAAAATGCATGGGTTGGGCAATGATTTTGTCATTATTGACTTGCGCCAGCAGACGCTTGCCCTTGATCCGGCCCTGATCCGGCGGGTCACGGACCGGCATCGCGGTGTGGGTGGCGATATGCTGATTACCCTGCTGGCGCCCCGCAACCCCCGCGCCCAGATATTCATGGGCATCCATAATGCCGATGGCAGCGAGGTGGATGCCTGTGGCAACGCCAATCGCTGTGTCGCGCGCCTGATGATGGAAGAAATCGGCAAGCAGCAGATAGTGATCGAAACCAATGCCGGACTGCTGCACTGCTGGGCGGCGGCTGGCGGGCTGATTACCGTCGATATGGGCGCGCCAAAATTCGACTGGCAAGATATCCCGCTGGAAGAACGCATGGACACGCGCGGTATCGATATCAAGATCGGGCCGATTGACAATCCGGTGCTGGCCTTTCCCGGCGCTGTGAATATGGGCAATCCGCATTGTATTTTCCTTGTGCCGGATGTCGCCGCGCACGATCCTGGGCGCATCGGCCCACTGGTGGAAAATCATCACCTGTTTCCTGAACGCACCAATGTCGGCTTTGCGCAAATCCGCGCGCGCAACGATATCCGCTTGCGGGTGTGGGAGCGCGGCGTGGGCGTGACCCAGGCCTGTGGCACCGCCGCCTGCGCTGTGGTTGCTGTGGCGGCGCGCAAGGGAAAAAATCTGGCGGATCGAAAAGTCCGGGTGGAGCTGGATGGCGGCTTTCTGGAAATCGACTGGCGCGAGGCAGATGATCACATTTACATGACCGGGCCAGCCGCGCTTAGTTATCGCGGCACGCTTGCGCCTGAATTACTGGCCGCGCCATGAGCGAGGCGCAGATCATCAATTTTGGATGCCGCCTCAATCAATATGAGGCCGAGGTGATGCGTGAGCGCGCGCGCGACGCGGGACTTGAAAACGCCATCATCATCAATAGCTGCGCCGTAACCGCAGAGGCCACGCGTCAGGCCCGCCAGGCGGTGCGCAGGGCGCGTCGCGATCATGCAGACGCACGCATTATTGTAACCGGCTGCGCCGCACAGATCGAACCGCAACGCTTTGCCGACATGCCCGAGGTTGATCTGGTGCTTGGCAATATGGAAAAGCTGGATGCGGCAAGTTACGCCTCGCATGGGACACGCAATGATTTTGGCGCGGGCGACAGCGAACGGGTGCGCGTCAACGATATCATGTCGGTGCGTGAAACCGCCGGGCATCTGATCGAAGGGCTGGAAGGCCGCGCACGCGCTTTTGTGCAGATTCAAAATGGCTGCGACCATCGCTGCACATTTTGCATTATTCCGTTTGGACGTGGAAATTCGCGCAGTGTGCCCGCAGGCGAAGTGGTCGATCAGGTGCGCCGGCTTGTCGCCAATGGCTATCCTGAAGTAGTGCTGACCGGCGTGGACATTACATCCTATGGCGGCGATCTGCCGGGAAGGGTTACGCTGGGCCGTCTGGTTACGCAAATTCTGAAACATGTTCCGGATCTGGCGCGGTTGCGGCTTTCCTCGCTGGATGTGGTCGAACTGGATGAGGCGCTGTTCGAGGCGATAGCCGTTGAACCACGCCTGATGCCGCATCTGCATCTATCGTTGCAGGCGGGCGATGATATGATCCTGAAGCGCATGAAGCGGCGTCATCTGCGCGATGATGCGATTGCCCTGTGCGCGCGGCTGCGCACGCTGCGTCCTGATCTTGTGCTGGGCGCCGATCTGATTGCCGGGTTTCCTACCGAAACCGATGCGATGTTTGAGAACAGTCTGCGACTGATTGAAGATTGCGGGCTGATCTTTTTGCATGTGTTTCCCTATTCCGCGCGTGAGGGAACACCTGCGGCGCACATGCCACAGGTTCCGGGTGCGGTGCGCAAGGCGCGCGCGGGCCAATTGCGCGCGGCCGGTGCGAAGGCTCTGCAAAACTATTTTCGTGATTTAATAGGTACACAGACGATTATACTTATGGAAACGGAAACCCGTGGACGTATGGAATCCTATGCCGAGGTGGAGCTGGATCATCCGTGTGCGCCCGGCAGCTTACAGCCGGTGGCGCTAACCGGTATTGCGGGTGAACGTCTGAGCGCATCCAGGATTGTTCAATAATGCGTCTGCCGTGGAATCGCAAAAAGGATGGCGATGCGGATACACCGCCAGCCACACCGGAAACTAAAATCGCGCCAACACCACTGCCGGAAAACAAGGGCTGGTTCACGCGCCTGCGTCAGGGGCTTGGCCGTTCGGCCAACGCCATTTCCGATGGCGTCACCGGCATTTTTACCAAAGCAAAACTTGACTCCGCAACGCTGGAGGAATTGGAAGATCTGCTGATCCAGTCCGATCTTGGCGCGCAGGTGGCGATGGAAATCACCCGTGCGCTGGGCACGGAGCGCCTGAACAGGGATATTTCCACAACCGAAGTACGGGCCTTTCTGGCGACGCAGATTGCCGATATTTTACGCCCCATTGCCGTGCCATTGTCGATTGACGTCACGAAAAAACCCTATGTCATTCTGGTCACGGGCGTGAACGGCACCGGCAAGACCACCACGATCGGCAAGCTGGCGCATCTGTTGCGCGGGGAAGGTCACAAGGTCATGCTGGCCGCTGGTGACACATTTCGCGCTGCCGCTATCGAGCAGTTGCAGATATGGGGCGAACGCGCCGGGGCGCCCGTCATTTCCGGCAATCAGGGATCGGACGCATCCGGCCTGGTCTATGAAGCCCTGTCGCAGGCCCGGGCCGCGCAGGCAGATGTGCTGCTGATCGACACCGCCGGGCGGTTGCAAAACAAAACCGGGCTGATGGAGGAATTGCGCAAGATCAACCGCGTGCTGGCCAAACAGGATGCAACTGCGCCGCACGCCGTGCTGCTGGTGCTGGATGCGACCACCGGGCAAAACGCGATTTCACAGGTGGAAGTGTTCCGCGAGGTGGCCAAAGTCAGCGGTCTGATTATGACCAAGCTGGACGGCACCGCGCGCGGCGGCATTCTGGTGGCGGTGGCGCGTAAATTTGGCCTGCCCATCCATGCCATCGGGGTCGGCGAAGGCATTGAAGACCTGCGCCCCTTCGATGCCGATCAATTTGCCCGCGCCCTGACCGGGGCGTTTGATCCTCAGTCCTAAGAAAATATAGTAATTTCAATGCCTTAATGAAGTAATGCACGGGTGCGCCCAAGATGGCCCAGCTACGCAAACGCCATTTTTCCCTTGAAACCTGTGGCGCAATGCCCTACATCACCAACGGGTCTAGCACTCGCTTATGTTGAGTGCTAAATGCCTTTCCATTGTATATTCAGAGAACCGGATTGGCGCATATCCAACATGACGCCAACAGCTTGAGGGAGTTGCTCTATGACATTTCGGCCATTGCATGATCGGGTGCTGGCACGGCGCATTGAGGCGGAAGAAAAAACCGCTGGCGGCCTGATTATCCCGGATACCGCTAAAGAAAAGCCCCAGGAAGGCGAAGTGATTGCCGTTGGCACTGGCGCGCGCACCGAAAAGGGTGAAGTCATCCCGGTTAGCGTCAAAAAAGGCGACCGCGTCCTGTTCGGGAAATATTCCGGTACGGAAGTAAAAATTGAGGGTAAGGAACTGGTCATCCTCAAAGAAAGCGACATTCTGGGCGTGATCAGCTGATCATACCCATCTAACCCACGCGAATACCCGCAAATTGCAAGAAAACGAGGTCAATGATTATGGCTGCTAAAGATGTAATGTTCTCCACCGACGCCCGCGATAAAATGTTGCGCGGCGTGGATATTCTGGCCGACGCCGTAAAGGTCACGCTGGGTCCCAAAGGCCGCAACGTGGTTCTGGACAAAAGCTTCGGCGCGCCGCGCATCACCAAGGACGGCGTGACGGTAGCCAAGGAAATCGATCTGGAAGACAAGTTCGAAAATATGGGCGCGCAAATGGTGCGCGAAGTTGCCTCACGCACCAATGACGAAGCGGGCGATGGCACCACCACCGCCACCGTTCTGGCCCAGGCGATTGTGCGCGAAGGCGTGAAGTCGGTTGCCGCCGGCATGAACCCGATGGACCTGAAGCGTGGCATTGATCTGGCCGTCGAAAAGGTCATCAAAAAGCTGATGAGCGAAACCAAGATTATCAAAACCTCCGCAGAAATCGCGCAGGTCGGCACCATCTCCGCCAACGGCGAAGCCTCCATCGGCAAGATGATCGCCGAAGCCATGGCGAAGGTCGGCAAAGAAGGCGTCATCACCGTTGAAGAAGCCAAAGGCACCGAAACCGAACTGGATGTCGTGGAAGGCATGCTGTTTGACCGTGGCTATCTGTCGCCCTATTTCATCACCAATGCAGACAAGATGACCGTCCAGCTGGATGATCCGCTGATCCTGCTGCACGAAGCCAAGCTTTCGAATTTGCAGGCGATGATCCCGCTGCTCGAAGCCGTGGTGAAATCCGGCAAGCCGCTGCTGATCATTGCAGAAGATGTCGAAGGCGAAGCACTGGCGACACTCGTCGTCAACAAGCTGCGCGGCGGTCTGAAAATTGCGGCCGTCAAGGCGCCGGGCTTTGGTGATCGCAGAAAGGCCATGCTGGAAGATATCGCCATTCTTACAGGTGGCACCGTGATCTCGGAAGATCTCGGCATCAAGCTGGAAAGCGTGACGCTTGCGATGCTGGGCCGCGCCAAGCGGGTGGACATTTCCAAGGAAGAAACCACCATCGTTGATGGCGCTGGCAAGAAGGCCGACATTGTCGGTCGCTGCAACCAGATCCGCGCGCAGGTCGAAGAAACCACATCCGACTATGACAAGGAAAAATTGCAGGAACGTCTGGCCAAGCTGGCTGGCGGCGTTGCCGTAATCCGCGTTGGCGGGATGACCGAAGTGGAAGTAAAAGAACGCAAGGACCGTGTTGACGATGCGCTGCATGCAACCCGTGCGGCAGTCGAGGAAGGCATTCTTCCCGGTGGCGGCACCGCGCTGATGCATGCTTCCAAGGTGCTGGCCAAACTGGAAGGGGCAAATAACGACCAGACAGTTGGTATACAGATTATCCGTCGCGCCATTCAGGCGCCATTGCGTCAGATTTCTGAAAATGCCGGCGTCGAAGGCTCGGTTGTTGCCGGCCGACTGATGGATGAGAAAAACTTCAATATCGGCTTTGATGTGCTGACCGAAAAATATGTCGACATGATTGCCGCCGGTATTGTGGACCCGACCAAGGTTGTGCGCACTGCATTGCAGGATGCGGCTTCCATCGCCGGCCTGCTGGTCACCACAGAAGTAATGATCGCCGATTGCCCGGCGCCGGACGCGAAATCAAACGATCCGCATGCCGGTCATCACCACTAAAAAATCGGCAGGGGCGCCAACTGCCCCTGTGCTGCTGACATGATAAAAACGGTCCCGCAGATGGGGCCGTTTTTTTGCCTCACCGCTCGCCGATCAGCACCTCGCGTTTGCCGGAATGATTGGGCGCGCTGATGACGCCCTTGTCTTCCATTTCCTCGATAATCCGCGCGGCACGATTATAACCGATGCGTAGATGGCGCTGCACCAGACTGGTTGACGCGCGGCCCTGACGCGCCACCATGGCGACCGCCTGATCATAGAGCGCATTATCGCCATCACCAGCCATGCCCATCATGTCTTCCGTGATTTCGCCGTCTTCGGGATCAGCGGTAATCGCATCCAGATATTCCGGGCGGCCCTGTGATTTCAGAAAGGCCACCGCCTTTTCCACTTCATCGTCGCTGACATAGGGGCCATGAATGCGGGTAACGCGCCCGCCGCCCGCCATGTACAGCATATCGCCCTGGCCCAGTAATTGTTCGGCCCCCTGTTCGCCCAGAATCGTGCGGCTGTCGATTTTCGAGGTGACCTGAAAACTGATCCGGGTCGGGAAGTTTGCCTTGATCGTGCCGGTGATGACATCCACGCTGGGGCGCTGCGTCGCCATGATCAGATGAATGCCCGCCGCGCGCGCCATTTGCGCCAGACGTTGCACCGCGCCTTCAATATCCTTGCCCGCGACCATCATCAGATCGGCCATTTCATCGACGATCACGACGATGAATGGCAGCGCCGCCAGATCCATGTCCTGTTCTTCAAAAATCGGCTGGCCGCTGCCGGGGTCAAATCCGGTTTGCACCGTGCGTTTCAGAATTTCGCCCTGTTCTTCGGCAAGCGCAACCCGCTGATTATAGGCGGCGATGGAACGCACACCCAGCTTGGACATTTTGCGGTAGCGGTCTTCCATTTCGCGCACCGCCCATTTCAGCGCAACAACGGCCTTGCCGGGTTCCGTCACAACCGGCGTAAGCAGATGCGGAATACCATCATACATGGATAATTCCAGCATTTTGGGATCAATCATAATGAATTTGCACTGGTCCGGCGGCATGCGGTACAGCAGCGACAGGATCATGGTGTTGATGCCCACCGACTTGCCCGAACCGGTGGTGCCGGCGATCAGCAAATGCGGCATCGCAGCCAGATCGACCACCACAGGTTCACCGCCGATGGTTTTGCCAAGCGCCAGCGTGAG